>CAMDXQ010000120.1 GCA_945878585.1 Akkermansia muciniphila | reverse complement strand
GCATGCAAACTGGCCGTATAGAGCATGTCAACAAACTCATCTTCGTCTTTCGGAGACATGTGAATCAGGTTTGGCACACCCCGCAAATAGGAAATGTCGAAGAGTCCGTGGTGGGTCGGCCCGTCGTCTCCCGAGAGACCCCCTCGGTCCATACAAAACACCACGGGAAGATTTTGCAGACAAACATCGTGGATAATCTGGTCGTAGGCCCTCTGCAAGAAGGTCGAGTAGATCGCACAAAAAGGCTTAAAACCTTTCGTCGCCATTCCCGCAGCAAAAAGCACTGCGTGCTCTTCCGCGATTCCCACATCGAAATACCGATCCAAATGTTTCGGTTGGAATCGATCCAGCCCCGTACCATTAGGCATCGCGCCCGTAATCGCCACGATTCTTGGATCGTTGTCCGCCATTTTGGAAAGGTGATCGGCAAAGACCTCACTGTAGGTGGGCTGGCCGAGCGCCTTGGTCTCGCCCGTTTCGGGATCATACGGTCCAAGACCGTGAAACTTTTTCTGCTTCGCTAAAGCCGGCTCATACCCTTTCCCCTTGGTCGTGACCACATGGAGACTCACGGGGAAATTCTGTGTTTTCAGAACCTCGAACATCTTGATCAGATTGGGAATATCATGCCCATCCACAGGTCCGTAGTAGGTCACGCCCAACTCCTCGAAAATCACGCTCGGGAAAATCATCCCCTTCACATGCTCTTCAGCTCTTCGAGCCACTTTCAGAGCCTTGGATCCACCAATCTTTTCAATAAAGTGTGCAGCTCTCTCGTGAAGATGAATGAAACGCGAATCGGTCGTGATCTTGTTCAGATACCCTGCGATGGCTCCGACGTTCTTGTCGATCGACCACTTGTTGTCATTTAAAATTGTGATCAAACGTTTCGTGTGGTGGGAAACATTATTTAAAGCCTCGAAAGTTACCCCACAGGTAAACGCTGCGTCCCCAGCCAGACAGACTACGTGCTCTTTGCCGCCCCGCATGTCTCGGGCAGACGCCATTCCCAACGCCGCCGACAGAGCGGTCCCTGCGTGCCCTGCACCGAAACAGTCGTGCTCACTCTCGGTCCTTAGCATGAATCCATTCAACCCACCCTGCTGCCGGATCGTATGAAACCGATCCCGTCGCCCCGTCAAAAGCTTATGTACGTAGGCCTGGTGACTGACGTCAAAAATGAAGTGATCCGTCGGAGTATCAAAAACACGATGTAACGCAATGGTTAGTTCCACCACCCCGAGGTTAGGCCCCAGATGGCCGCCGGTTTTGCTGAGGACGCTAATCAGTTCCTCCCGGATCTCCTCCGCCAATTGCGGGAGTTTTTCCAGGGGAATTTTCTTAACGTCGGCCGGGCCTTTGATCTTGTCGAGAAGCGGAGTCGCCATGGGAAGCTGGTTAGATGAGCAGATCGGGAGCCCCTCTACCAGCCTTCTTTCCATGCACAATTTTGGGGCCCTCCCCGGCCTTTTCATCTAACTCCCCTTCCTCAATCGATCCGTCTTTCTTCTTGGTTAACAACAAGATACGTTTTTCAGCCGCTTTTAGCTTCTCGCTACAGGCCGAGACCAACTTCATCCCCGTCTCATATTTCTCCACAATGGTCTCCAAAGGAAGCTCGGGAGACTCCATCTGCTCCACTAGGGATTCCAGCTGTTTTAAACTTTCCTCAAAGGATCCTTCGCCCGCCGCTTTACCCGTTTTAGCCATACAAAATCATTCCTCCACCACCCACTCCCCGTCCAGCCCTAATCCCTCTTTCCCTTCACTTGAACTGGTAATTTTCCATCCGCGAACCTCACCACCAGATCCCCCAGCTTTCGCGCAGGTTCCACTTTTCGAACCAATTTCCCATCCGTCGATTGCACCAACGCGTATCCTCGCTTCAAAGTCTCCTCCGGCCCCATCGCACGCAACCGATCCATCGCCGCCTGCACCCGTAAGGAGAATTCCCGCAACCTCCGCTCCGGTCGCAACGCCGACCATCTTCCCAACAAACCCTCCGCATACTGTTTTCGATACCGCCACCCGCTTTCCAAACCTCGCATCAACTGCACCGCCAGCTCGTCCACTCTTTGACTACTCATCTCCACCATCTTTCCCGGCTCACGAAAAACATAACTCCCCTCCAAATCCCCCAATCTCCTCTTCTTTTCTTCAACAAAGTCGATTACCGCTTCAGCTAGTCGCTCTCCCCACCCTCGTACCTCCTCCCGCCAATCCTCGTCCGGGCGACTCACGATCTCCGCCGCCGCCGAAGGAGTTGGAGCCCTCACATCCGCAACAAAATCACAAATCGTAAAGTCCGTCTCATGCCCGACTCCGCTGATCACCGGAATTGTACTGGCCACCACCGCTCGTGCCACCACCTCCTCATTGAACGCCCACAAATCCTCCAAACTTCCTCCCCCCCGCACCACCATCACCACGTCCGCGAGATTCCTTCGACCAATCTCGCCAATCGCATCCGCAACTTCCTCCGCCGCCCCTTCCCCCTGCACTTTCACCCCGAATACCGTGATTCGGATTCGGGGACATCTGCGCTGAAGGACGTGAATCGCATCTCGAACCGCCGCCCCCGTTGGGCTGGTCACCAAAGCAACCCTCTCCACAAATTCCGGTATCTCCCGCTTCCGCTCCTCCGCAAAAAGACCCTCCAACTGCAATTTTCTTTTCAACTCTTCGAATCGTTGGTGCAAATCCCCCTTTCCAGCAGGCTGGAGATTTCTGACGATCAACTGATACGCCCCACGAGGCGCATACACCGACACTTCCCCCTCTGCTACCACCTTCGCCCCATCCTGCGGTTGCACTCCTAAACGCAATGCCGACCCCTTAAACAGCGCACACGGAATCTGGGACCCTTCATCCTTCAAGGTGAAGTAGTAGTGCCCAGAAGATTGATGCCTCAGATTGGAAATCTCCCCCTGCACCGAAACCTCCCCCACCTGATCCTCCAGAATCTCCTTAATCTGCGCCGTCAGCGCAGACACACTCAGCGGTTCAACCCGATTCACTTCGGTCGT
>CAMDXQ010000119.1 GCA_945878585.1 Akkermansia muciniphila | reverse complement strand
GCCGCAGACGGCCGATTGTCCGATGTGAAAGCCGCAAACACACAAGGCATCCTCCTGGCCCTACCCGCCTGTTCTCTTTGCCTGTTCCTGGGTGCGGGTCCACTGATCACGATGGGGGCGATGATTCTTTGCCTCATCATTCCTAATCTGCTTCTTCTTTTTCGGAATCTCCCCCGTAAGTCACTTCATCTTTGGAGCAAGTCTTTCCCTATTCGTGAAGCTCTCACCACGCTGGTTCACGGCTTCCCCTACTATTTGACAACAATCGCCCTGATCGGAAAAACCCATGGACTCACTTTCCTCATCTCCGCTATGGCCGGACCTGCCGAAGCGGGAATTTTTTACATCCTCCTCCGTCTTTCGGAGACATTGAGTAACGTTGCCTCCACCTCCAGCGAAACATCCGTGGCTACTCTCGCTTTTGACACGACTCGATCCCAACGAATTCTCCTTTTCCGCCAATCGTGGACCTGGGTCCTTCTTTTCTCTCTTCACGGGGTTTTGGCACTTACCTTAATCGCACCCACGTTATGGAACTGGTGGCTCCCATCATTCTCCTCGCTCCCTCCCATGGTCTGGCCGGCTTTGGCTCTTTTTGGCTGGATGGGCGGATGGAGCCAGATGACCACCAATTCCTCCATGGGACTCGGTCTCATTCAAAGCGCTGCTGTCGTCTGTTTGACGGAAGCAGTTCTCACTATCGTTTTGGCATACTTAGGCTTCCTCCACGGAGGATTTGCCGGACTCTTTTTTGGGGGTGCCTTGGCGGGTCTAGTCACGGGATTCCAAAGCGTTCGGATTACCAAAAGCCTTCAGGAGCCTTTTCTCCGACTCTGGCTTAAACCTCTGCGCGAACTTATGCCGGGACTTCTCCTCTCGGGGTTGATCCTTTTAGGTGCCTCTTTAGTTCATACCCCATGGGTATGTATTCTTGCTCTGCTCATTCCAGCCGCCCTGGTCGTGTGGCAGATGAAACAACTATCCAAAGCACCATGACCCAACCCAGAAAGCTACGCATCCTTTTGGTCAGTGAACCCGGGTGGACAGGCGTCTTCCGGCATGTGGAAGGCTTGGCCGATTTTCTTCATACGGCCGGACAGCAAGTCGCCCTAGCCTATTCCGATGTTCGCGGAAGCGAGGGTCTCACCAAGTTGGTGGAGCGGGTTATTTCTCGGGGAGGACCTGTCCGCAACCTCCGCATCTCCCACGCCCCACAGTTGGGTGACCTTCGTGCCTGGACTCGCCTCCATTCGCTCATTCAGGAATTCCAACCCGACGTCATTCATGCCCACAGTTCCAAGGCTGGAGCCCTCACCCGACTCCCCGGACTTCTCCACCTGATCAAGACCCCCCTCTTCTACACTCCTAATGCCTACTACGGGATGGCTCGCCAAGGCGGCATCGCCGATTTCGTCTTCACTTCCATCGAGCGACTTCTCACCAATGTCGGTTACACCATCAATATTTCCAAAGACGAGTCGACCTTTGCGCGGAATATTCTAGGCCTTCGCCCAGAACACCAGTTCATCATTCATAATCCCGTACAGATCGACTTTTTTAAACCAGCATCCCAAGAGCAGAAACTTCAAGCCCGGAAGAAACTCGGCATCCCGGAAGATTCAATTCTTTTAGGAACGGCAGGGCGTCTTTGTTTCGAAAAGGATCCCGAAACTCTTTATCAAAGCCTTCAACCTGTGTTTCGGAATAATCCGAAAATAAGACTCCTTCACATGATCTCAGGTGATGCAGATCCACGACTGGAGGCCTTGGCAAAACGATTGGGTATCCTAGACCAGATCCACCTTCTTCCTTACCAAGAGGATTTGCGACCCGCCTATCACACTCTTGACGGGTTTGTCATGACCTCCCGTTATGAGGCAGGTTGGCCGATTGTCATTCTAGAGGCTCTGGCGTGCGGACTTCCCCTTGTTTCAAGCACGGGCCCAGGCATGAGCGATATCGGACAAGGCGGACTCAGCCACTGCTGGACCGCTACCGTTGGAGACGTGAAAGGCTTCACCCACGCCATCTCTGCACTGGTGACCGACCTGACTCAAGGTCGCCCCAATAATCATCGCGAGATTGCCGAGACTCGATTCAGCCCCGCGCGTTGCTACGGAGCAATTCTGAAAGCCTACCAAAGCCAACTCCGCAGCTAAGCTTCGTTCCCCGCACCTCGTTTCGTTAACCGCGGTGGAGCGTTTCGTAGGAGCATTCCGTGAATCTTCCATCCGTTTTGGCCGACAATGTAGATTGTTTTTCGGGAATTCCCGATGTTGGTTTTTCCATATTCCGCAGTGAGAATTACTCTTCGGCCTGTTGGGAGCGCCAAAGGAAGTTCGTTTTGTCCAATGAGATCGGGGCTGTTGATCAGAATATAATCCCACTCCTTTCCTTCCGTCAAAAGAGCATCATCTAGCGCCCTGCGGGCCATAAGATTTTGCA
This sequence comes from Akkermansia muciniphila, assembly GCA_945878585.1. Taxonomy (GTDB): domain Bacteria; phylum Verrucomicrobiota; class Verrucomicrobiia; order Methylacidiphilales; family Verrucolacustridaceae; genus Verrucolacustris. The sequence goes on along the minus strand of CAMDXQ010000119.1, from coordinate 601 downwards.
AACTTCTTAGATCTTTTCCAGGGGATAGTAATGCCAGCTCTCGAATCACAGAAAATGAAACACAATCCTTCAATGATTTCTCGTCCTGAAGCCATCCATACAGCCCCCCGTTGGGTCCAACAGGTATGCCTAACACGTCCGAAAGCCTTGGGTGCGAAAAGTCCAAATCGATAATCAAAACCTTTTTCTCGGACTCCGCAAGGAGGACTGCAAGATCGGCTGTCATATAGTGAGCGGTGTTTTTCGCTCCCGACGCAATAAAAGCGTAAATATAAGGTGTTCCATGTTCTTTTCTGACATGAAGTATGGAGTCACGAAGGACCGCCAGCTCAGTCGAGCATCCAGGATGCTTATACAACTTTCCACTCATGTCCAAATTCTTGGTAGATAGTTCGGGTGGGAAATACCCCAAGAATTCGACCCCTAGCTGTTCACGAATTTGGTGCTCCGTCCGCAACCGGGTATTTGAGGCAGAGATTAAAACCGGCAGAACTAGACCAAGGGAAATACCGAAGACCCCGCCTGCAATCAGATTGAGCCACAAAATGGGACGAACAGGCCGGTGATCGGCGTGGGCATAATCCAGTACTACCATAACATT
>CAMDXQ010000118.1 GCA_945878585.1 Akkermansia muciniphila | reverse complement strand
ATGCTGGATGCAGATTTGGCGCGGCTTTATGGGGTGACGACGAGGGCTCTGAACCAGGCGGTGCGCAGGAATCCTAGGAGGTTTCCGCCAGCCTTTATCTTACATATTGCCAATGAGGATCTTGCAAACTTGAAGTCACAAAATGTGACATCAAGTTTGGCTTGGGGAGGGCGGAGAAAGCCGGCCTTTGGATTTACGGAACATGGGGCGTTGATGGTGGCTTCGGTGCTGAACAGCGATCGGGCGATCGCCATGTCGATCTATGTGATCAAGGCGGTTGTGAAGATGCGGGAGGAGTTGATGGCCAATGAGACGGTATTGAGGCGATTAGCCGAGATCGACCAAACTTTGTTGCTGCATGATGAGGGGTTAAGAGATCTGTATCAAAAACTGATGCCGTTGTTGGAACCGGAGCCGGAAAGGGAGAAGAGGAAGATGGGGTTCTGACTGGAAAGGGACATGCGAGATGTGGAATGCGGGAGGTGGAAGGGGGGTTGTTGCAAAATGCAACAACCTAGGCCTTGAGGATTTGTTCGTAGTCGGCGTGGGTGCCGATCCAGAACCAGACAACGGTGTCGCCGGTCATGATGCCGAGGGCGCGGTAGCGGGCGTCGATCCTGGTAGACCAGAAGGTTTTGATTTTTTTAAAGCGAAGGGAGCGGTGGTCTGGGTTTTTGGTCCAAAGGCGGTACTGCTTGCGGGCCTTTTGCCGGACCTCTGGAGGAAGCTGTTGGTAAGCGGCCCAGAAGCCGGCGGTGCCGTTACTTTTCATCGCCCGGGAAGGGGCGGGTCTTGCCGGAACGGTGATCGGCGAGGGCTTCCTCGGCCAAGCGGTCGAAGCGACCTGCTTTGATATCGGCATCGATCTGGCGGTCCCAAGCGTCGTGAAAATCGATCTCGCCCAGGCCGGCGAGGAACTCGTTCTTTTCCGTTTCGCCCAGTTTGCGAACGGCGTTGAGGATTTCGGTCACGCTCATGAGGTTATTTTCGGCGGAAAACGGGGGGTGTCAATGAGGTTGGTTGGATTTGGAAATGGGGGTAGGCGGCCCTCCGTCGCTCTTAACCTCGCGGACTCGGGAGGAGCTATGGAGGGTTTAAGGTGGAAGGCGGGAGATGGATGTTGCTGGTGCTTGTCATAAAGTGGCGGGGACGTTGACATGGGGAGGGGGCGGTCTTTGAATGATTTTAAGTTTCGGTCGGAGGATGGAATTCATCCTGACCTAAACCCAACTGTGGAAGGAGCTATCCCATGAGCAAAAGTCAGATCGTTCAGGAAGTTGAAACAGCCAACGCCAAGTACGTCGCCTCGGTTGGGGAGAAGGGTAAGCTGACTTTGCCGCCCGGCCGGCGGTTTGCGGTGCTGACCTGCATGGATGCCCGGTTGGATCCGGCCAAGTACGCAGGATTGGCTGAAGGGGATGCCCACGTGATCCGCAAGGCGGGGGGACGGGCTAGCGACGACGCGATCCGCTCTCTGGTGATCTCCTACAAGCTACTGGGAACAAAAGAGTTTTTCGTCGTCCACCACACGGACTGCGGAATGGTGCTGTTCAACAGCGAAATCATGGGCGGACTTCTCGAAAAAAGCCTAGAGACAGCGGTGCACGACGGAAAGGGTTGGAAGGATGTGGGGAAGGGGCCGGGCTCGAAGGAAGGGCAGAAGGTGGACTGGCTGACCTTCACCGATGATGAGAAGGCGGTGGTGGAGGACGTGAAGCGGATCCGAAACCATCCACTGGTGCCGAAGTCGATCCCCGTGTACGGCTACCTTTACGATGTGAAGACGGGAAAGTTGAAAGAGATTAGCGAAGCCACCACTGTGGGACGGGCGGTAGCTTAGGCGCGGAGTTTGTAATCTTGAGGTCACAAAGTGTGACCTCAAGTTCGGGTTGGGTTGAAAAACTGAGTGGGGAGAGGTGGTCGCAAATTGCGACCAGTTAGGCAAGATATTGCATTCCAAGAGCTTGAAAACTTGATCTGCCAAATTGGCATATCAAGTTTGGGGTGGGGAGGGGAGCGGAGCGGAATGAGGGGAAATTTTAAATTAGCGAACCCTTTTGGGTTTTGAGTGGTTTAATCTTATATGGAGAAAAGAGTGGGCGCAAAACGCGTTGTTAAGCATAAGGGTCGTCTTGAGGGGCTGATTCTGTTTATTCGGGAGGAAAGGGTCCTTCTGGACGCTGATTTAGCTGAGATTTACGGAGTCTCGACAAAAGCATTGAATCAGGCTGTGAAACGCAACGCGGAGCGTTTTCCGAATGATTTCATGTTTCAACTCTCCGATGTGGAGAAGCAGGAGGTGGTCACAAATTGTGACCACCTTTCCCGCTTGAAATATTCTAAAGTTCGCCCGTACGCATTTACGGAACATGGGGCATTGATGGTGGCGAATGTACTCAGCAGTAAGGAGGCTGTGAAGATGAGTCTTTATGTTGTTCGGGCATTTATTAAGCAGCGAAAACTGCTTACTATGCAGTCTGATATTTTAAAAAAGCTGGCCCAAATGGATGCGAAGCTCTTGGGGCATGATGAGGCTCTTCGCGCTATTTGGAACGAGCTTCAACCGCTGCTTGCTCCGATTCCAGTTTCGTCGAAGCGCCGAATCGGATTTGGGGAATGAATTGCTCACGCAAAGGGTGCAAAGGACGGGAACCCTACTTCGTCCCGCATGCGCGGGACTTCGAAGGGCGCCCGGGACGGGCGAGGAGGGATGATTTGGGGTGTTGCCTCATGGCTTGAACCTTTCCGTTTAGGCCTTAATCTTACCTCAGTGACTTTAACTCTTGCCGATGAACCCGCTTTGGCCGGAATCCCTGCAGATGAGCTGCGGATGGATTTGGCCTGTGGAATGTACCGAGAGGGAAAAATCACATCCGTCACCGCTGCTCATCTTGCCGGGGTCGGTATTGTTCGTTTTCAGGAAGAGCTGCGTAATCGTTCTATTCCCCGGGCCTATGACACTGGGGATCTTGAATCCGATCTGGCCTTCCTTCGGAGCCCACTGGCCGCGTGACAGTTGTCTCGGATACTTCCGTCCTTCTTAATCTTTGCCTCATTGGCCAGCAGGAGATCTTAAGGGTCTTTTTTAAGCAGGTATGGGTTCCAGCTGAAGTGAAGCTGGAGTTTGAGAATCTGGTGCGTTCGGATTTGAGATTTAA
>CAMDXQ010000117.1 GCA_945878585.1 Akkermansia muciniphila | reverse complement strand
GTCGCCCACGACTCACTCCACTTCAGCCACGCACGAGCGAACGGATGCCACTTCTGTCTCCGAAAATCGTCCCCGTCCACATTCACGATTACCCGGCTACCCGCCAGTTTTAGGATGCCTGCCAAAATCGAGTTGCCGACCCCGCACAGATACACCACGTCGAACTTTCGCACGGACGCATGAATTACCGCCAGCAACGTGTGCGTGATCGTCTCCGTGCTCTTCGTCCTCAAGCTGGGCAGGTAGGCGACCTTCATTCCTCTCACCTCTCTTGGACGATCCGGATACAGATGCGCACGATTGTAAACCGTCACGGCATGACCCCTTTCGGCCAGCCTCGCCCCCAACTCCTCCACCAACGTCTCAAACCCCGAATACCTTGCGGGCACTCCACGACATCCCAAAAACGCGATTCTCGTTTTTCCGGGTCTTGGTCCGTCCGACGGCTTTGGAGACACTCCCAGCAATCGATCCAGCAAGGTGTAGTAAAGAAACAGGCTGTTATATTTAAAGTATCGCGGAAACATCCGCCTCGGCTCCTGCCACAACCGGTACAACCAGGTCAGTCCCGCCTTCTGCATCCATCGAGGGGCAAAAGCTCTTCTTCCCGCCAAGAGTTCAAACGCATCCCCTACCGCCAAGAAAACCCCTTTTTTATGTCGCTGCAGATTCTTTTCAATCCACCGCTCCTGACGATCTCCCCCCAAAGCAACCCATACAAAGTCAGCACCTGACTTTTCTATAGTTTTTGCGAAATCCTCTTCATCTTTTTCAGTCCATGCCCGAAACGGCGGAGACAGAGTTCCCGCAATCTCCACATAGGGTTGAGCCTGACGAGCTGCCGCCGACAACTCCAACAAACAACTTTCCGTTCCGCCAAAAAAGAAGTGCTTCCAAGGCCGCGGCAATCTCTTCAAAGCCTCCAACATGAAGTAGGGGCCGTACACTCGATCCTTTAGATCCGCTCCTTTTCGTCGCATTGACCAGATCAGGGGCATTCCGTCGGGCAGCAACAGATCAAACTCAGCCAGAACCCTTCCATAATCAGGCTGATGCCTGGCTAACGACACCAAGTGAGTATTGCAGGCCGCCACCATTCCCGGCTTTTCCCGTTGGGCCAACTCCTCCAGCAATTTTACTCCGCCCGCGTAATCGGTCGCCTGCAACCCCATTCCCAACACCTCCACTCGCTTGCTTTCCATCGCCATTAACCCATTTTGCCTCGTCCTGATCCCCTCTTCCAGCCTCAAGCTTCTTCGCTCAAACCTAGGAAGGGCGCATCATCCCTGCTGCGCCGGCTCAAAACCGTCTCGTCGCCCCAATCCGAAATTCAAAATTCAACATTCAAAATCATCCCCCCCCTAACCCCTTAACCCCTTAATCCCTATTTGCCCTTAGCGTCGTTGGCGTCCTTAGCAACCTTAGCGTGAGGTAAGTAGTAGGGCCAAAAATCTCTCCTTCCCTACCCCCACCTATCTCACCCATAAATTATAAGTGTGAAGCTCCTCGTAACCGGCTCCTCTGGCCTGATCGGATCCGAAGTGGTTTCCTTCTTTGCCTCCCTTGGCAAGGAAGTCCACGGCGTCGACAACAATCAACGAGCCGACTTCTTTGGCCCAGGCGGAGACACCCGCTGGAACCAACATCGCCTCGCCAAGGCCTTCCCCTCCTTCCGTCATCACGAGCTCGATATTCGGGATCGCTCTTCGGTCCTCACATTCATCGAAAAACTCAAACCCACCGCGATCGTCCACACCGCCGCCCAACCCAGCCACGACCTCGCCGCCTCTCGCCCTTTCGACGACTTCGACGTTAACGCAGTCGGCACCCTCAACCTTCTAGAAGCCACCCGCCGCTCCTGCATCACCAGCCCCTTCGTCCATATGTCGACCAACAAGGTCTATGGGGACAAGCCCAACACGATTTGCCTGAAAGAGCTGGAAACCCGTTGGGACTACGACGACCCCACCTACACCAATGGCATCACTGAAACCTTCTCAAACGACGCCAGCAAACACTCCCTCTTCGGTGCATCAAAAGTCGCCGCTGATATCATGGTTCAGGAATATGGTCGCTACTTCGGAATGAAAACCTGCTGCCTCCGTGGCGGTTGTCTCACCGGACCTAACCATAGCGGGGTCGAGCTCCACGGCTTTCTCTCCTACCTCGTGAAATGCAATCTCGAGGGCAAGACCTACAACGTGTACGGATACAAGGGCAAGCAGGTCCGCGACAACATCCACTCGCTGGATGTGGCCCGCTTTATCGCCGCGTTTCTTGAAAAACCTCGCTCGGGCGAGATCTATAATCTCGGCGGAGGCCGAGGCAACAGCTGCTCCATCATGGAAGCCTTTGCCCGAGTCGAAAAACTAACGGGCAAGAAAATGCTCTCCACCTACGTCGATAAAAACCGGGAAGGGGACCATATCTGCTACATTTCCGATCTCGCCAAAATGCGCTCTCACTATCCCTCTTGGGATCTGACCAAGAGCCTCGACGACATTTTTTCCGAAATTGTCCAAGCCTGGAAAGCACGATGAAGATTCTCATTACAGGGGCTTGTGGCTTTGTCGGCTCCTGCTTGGCTCGAGAGCTGCCATCCGTCCTCCCCGGAATCGAAATCTGGGGCTTGGATAACTTTTTGCGGGAAGGCAGTCGCGCCAATCTCCCCAATCTCAAATCCCTAGGCGTTAAAATGGTGGAGGGCGACATCCGGCGTCCTGCAGATCTTGCCAAAATTCCAAAGGTCGATTGGGTCATCGACTGTGCCGCCGAACCCAGTGTCCTGGCAGGAACGAGCGGGAAGATGTCCTCCCTCGATTTGCTGGATCACAATTTGATCGGAACCATTCAGATGCTGGAGTTTTGCAAGCAGCACAGTGCGGGATTCATCCTTATGAGCACAAGCCGCGTCTACTCCATCCCTCCCCTCGCTTCCTTGCCCGTTGAGTCGGTCCAGGGAGCCTTTCGCCCAAAATCCTTTCGCCCTGAAATCGGCCTGACCGAAAAAGGGCTTTCCGAAATCTTCCCCACAACGCCACCCGCATCCCTTTACGGAACCTCGAAGCGATGCTCGGAACTTCTTGCGCTGGAGTATGCCGAAGCTTTCGGGTTTCCTGTTTGGATCAACCGTTGCGGTGTTTTGGCGGGCGCAGGCCA
>CAMDXQ010000116.1 GCA_945878585.1 Akkermansia muciniphila | reverse complement strand
GGTTCCGGATGGCTGTTCTCCTTCGCCCCGCCCAAGTGCCACTTTCCACACATCCAAGTCTGGTACCCCGCATCATGCAGTGCCTGAGGAAGTGTCTGATACTTCAAATCAAGGCCGTTAAAGTTTTCTACTCCCGTCCGCAGGGTGTGCATTCCCGTCATAAGTGCCGCTCGGGTCACACTACAAATCGGATTTGCATAAAAATGTTCTAGCCTCACCCCCTCCGCAGCGAGGTTGTCTAGGTTCGGCGTCTTAACTTCAGGATTGTTCCACCCGATATCCCCCCATCCCTCATCATCAGCCACAAGAATTACTACATTCGGCCTTTCCGTTGCTCCGAAAACCCAACCCGCCAAAAGCACGACAGTTAGAAATAGAATTCGATTCACGGTTTTTCCAAAGAGGGAGGACGAGGAAATGAAAAGCCCTCCCCCTGCGAATACTTCTCCCACATCTTCATCGCTACCGCCTTTAACTCCTCCAAAGAAATTGTGCCGTCGCTATTCCCATCGACCTCGGAAAAATGCTGTTTCACAAATCCAGCCATAGATGACCGCACCCCTGGTCCGTTTGCCTCCCCCTGGGTAATCTTCCCATCTCGATCCGCGTCGTATCCGCTGAAAGTCTTATTCACCTCCGTCATCATCTCCTCCTGACTCAGTTTGCCGTCCTGGTTCCCATCCATTTCCGTTAGATGATTTTCAATCCACGGCTTACGGGGTTGTCCATTTCTCTCTTTTTGTGAAGGACCTCCCCGCTGCCTCTCATCTGGCGGAGGCGGCGGACGATCCCCACCCTTCCTCTGTTTTCCTTTTTCACTCGTTGATTCCAAAACCTTTCCGTCTGGACTCTTGAAAGTGAAATGTACGTTTCCGTTAGAGAGTATCTCATAGTTCACCGAGCCGGTCTTGCCTCCCTGCTTGTACTCCAACTGATACTTCCTCTTATCCGCGGACATAATAAATCCTGTAATCTTCGCCCCCGGCAAAGGCTCCCCTGCCTGCCTCACTGGATTGGCGCTGGGCTGCGGCTCCACTTGCCCGCCACCGACCGATACCTCTCCGTAAAATCCCCCGTTGATATAGGGGTAACTTTTACTTGCGTGATAGTGATACTCTCCTGACGCATTCGTGTGACCGTGAAACGAATCAAGGCCGCTCACCTCCCCTCCATCCGCCTCTTTAAGACCGTAAATCGGATACCCATCTAGGGCGTATGCGAGTGGTAAGCTTGACCCCAATCTTTCCTCCAAGTGCCAAGGAGCTACATGGTAGTGATAATCATCCGCCCGACCACAGTGCCCTCCATACTCATCTAGCTCCCCCGCCAAATAGGTGTCGGTCCTACCATCGTTCTTGATCGGATTAAAAATCGGAATTCCGTTCGCCGCCAAAGCAATCGCTCCCCTGAAAAAGTTCGTTTTGGCAGACATTCCAACTTTGGCGGGAACTGGATTTAGAGGAATCGACCAAGCATTTCCCAAATAATACGACTGGGGAAGCGGCACCTGCTGCTGCCACGCCGTAATTCCCACCATCATCGGATGGTCAGGCAACCCATCCGATCCCACGTAGAGATACTTTTCATCCCAATCCACAAGAACAGCCTCAGGAAACTTCAGAAAGGGTTCCGCAGTTTTCGGTGCCGGACCCGTCTGGGCAGATGACTTCTTTTTCATCGCTTGATAATCCGCATCTTCGATCCGATGCGCAGAAGCCACCCCCACCAAACCCAAAACAAGGACAAGAATAAATCGAAAAGCTGTCACTGCGGAGGTTGGCCTCCACCCCCAGGCCCGCCTCCTTGCCCTCTAGGAGTTGGCAGAGACTTCGCCTCCTCCGCATCGATCCATCCATCCCCATTGGTGTCATGCTGGGAAAAGTTGGCCTTCATCGGCGGAGGCGCTTCCTCCATCGAAATTTTCCCATCTCCATTTTTATCAAATTTCTGAATCGGATTTCCTCCGGCCGCCTGGCCCATACCTCCAGATTTCCCCCCTTGTTGTCCACCAGACCCACCTGCCCCCTTCATCTGACTGCCCCCACCAGGCCCCCCTCCGGGCGGTCCTCGATGAAAGCTCGCATCGGGAGTTCCTTTCAGCATCCGCGGGTAAAAAGGAAATTCCGCAGTGGCCACATAGTAGTAAGTCCCTCTCGGATATTCGGAGGTCACACCAGTTTTCCCATTCGCCTCATCCAGATCCCCCGAACCTTGGACAAAATCATAGTCCGCTTCATAAGTCCCGTCGTAGGTTCCCCCGGGTCCGGCCGTCCCTGATGGGCGGGATCCTTTTTTCAACTGATAACTCGATCTGTTTTGTGAAGTCTGCGCATAGATCGGGAACCCGTCCGCAGCATAACCGATCAGCTTGGGTTCCTTCTGTTCGCTCATCGTTGCAAGAAGCCCCGTAGGAATTCCGTGGTAGTGATACGCCCCGTTGGGTTGAACGTGTGCATGATTCTGATCCAGCCCTAAACTTTTTCCGCCACCAATCGCCTCAATATGCCATCCAGAAGTTCGATCGTTTTTCCAATACTCCGCCGTTCCAGGATCAAAAGGCACTCCATTCAACGCCACGCCGATCGCCTGCTGTTTCAGTTTTGTGAAAGTGGCATTGATTTTGGGCTGAAGAGGCATGCGGAAACTGTAACTCTGCGCCGAGGCCGCGTTAGGACATCCAGGACCAGGAAATTGACCAATCTTATGATTCGGAACCCCATTCGCTTGAATCACTCGATATCCCCCCTGTTCCGAAATTCTTACCTCAGAAGGCGGCAATCCCGACGCTCCCCCCGCAGCCGTGCTCACATCCTCCACATGCCCCGGATGCCCATATAAATGACCCGCTAAAATCAAGCCTGCCCACCTGAAAAGTTTTTTGTTCATATGGATTAAACTGACGGTAGAGCAAAAGGGTTCGGTTCTCTAAAAATATATTCTTAAAGTTACTTATCCCTTTTGGACAGGGAGATGCACCTCAGATCTCTTAAGAAACCAGATCATAAAAGGACTATTCCAGTACACCGCATAGGGTTCCCCTGCCACTTTCCAACCGGGTTGACTTCGAACCCAATCCATCAGCTTTTTTGAATTTTCCTCAAAACTCTCTTTCGAATATCCACCCCGAATTCCCACCGATGCCACGACTCTCTCCTGCACCGC
>CAMDXQ010000115.1 GCA_945878585.1 Akkermansia muciniphila | reverse complement strand
ACCAGTGCCACTCCCATGGCAATTTTGTACCCCAATCGTGGCCGCGCATTGGCCAAAGCCATCAGCTCAGGCCGGAACATCGCTAAAACCGTTGTGTCCTCCTCTGCCACCACCGTCGCCATCCTAGGCCCCGCCCCGAGCAAAGCCATCTCACCAAACGATTCCCCTGGCTGAATCACCCCCAAACGTTTTTTCGCAAGCAGACCCTTGCGATTGGCTCGCAATTTACCCCGAATCACCACATACATCCCCTCCCCCTCCTCCCCCTCATCAAAGACAATTTCTCCAGCCAAGAAATGTCTCTCATGAAGATGCAGTTTTAAAGTCTCCAACTCCCCCCGGGTACACTCGCGAAAAATCGCCACCCCAGAAACTACCTGCAAAATGGGGTCTAGAGGAGGTGGGCGAAATAGATTAGCTAGGTTCATATCCTCATCCTCTCTCACAACGAGCCCCATCTCCAGTTAAAAACTCCACCTTTACACTTGGGATCAAGGCCAACTCTGCTTATTATTTCCTTCGATGGAGATTCAGGAAAAAAATGAAGATTCGATCACGATCCTCGTCGTTGCGGGTGAGATCGATCTGAATCAGTCCCCCGCCCTCCGGACAACCCTTCGGGCGAAGGCAAAAGCAAAAACCCCCCGACTTTTGTTGGACTTTGCTGCCGTCGCTTACGTCGACTCTTCCGGCCTAGCGACTCTCATCGAGTACTATCAAAGTTCGAAAGCTTACTCTGGTAAAATGGCGATCTGCTCCCTCGTTCCCCGCGTCCGAAGTTCTTTCGACCTCGTCCGCCTCAGCGAAGTCTTCTCGATCTTCCCGGATCAGGCCGAGGCACGGAAGGCTCTGGCCGGTGGTTCCGCTTGAAATTCTCATTCGAAAGCCTTCTTAACGCCGGCGGCTCTAGACTGACCTACGGCCTACTGAACCTGCGCATCCTCGGTTGGATCCTCTACGGCTTCACCCGCCCAGGGATTCTCGTTCCCTCTCAAATTCTCTCCCAAATCATCCGGATCGGGGTTCAAGCCATCCCGATGGCCAGCCTGGTCTCGCTCAGCGTCGGATTTATCCTCGCCATGCAAAGCTCGACCGAACTCGGAAAAATGGGAGCCGACAGCTTCATTCCCGACCTCGTCTCCCTTAGTCTGATGCGTGAACTGGGTCCACTCCTCGTGGCCATCATCGTCGTGGGGCGAAGCGGCTCCGCCGTGGCGGCGGAACTCGGCACCATGAAGGTCAATGAGGAGATTGAAGCGCTCCGAGTCATGGCGATCGATCCGATCCGCTATCTCGTGGTTCCCCGTTTTATTGCTCTGATTATCATGCTCCCTTGCATGACAATCTTTGGAAATTGTGTGGGCCTCGTGGGCGGATGGGCTGTCTGCACTTTGGAAATGGGCATGCCGAGTTCCTTTTACATCATGCGAGCTATGCAGCGACCAGAACTATGGGATCTCTTTTCCGGACTCATTAAAACCGCCGTCTTTGCACACATTATCATCACCATTGCCTGTTATCAGGGGCTGAATGTGGAGGGAGGCGCGGAAGGAGTCGGCCGTGCCACTACGTCTGCCGTGGTTTATTCGATTTTGTGGATTATCATTGCAGATACCATCCTCACCGGGCTGTTTTATTTCGTCCTATGAGCCCGACTCCAAAAAAAACGAATCCCTCCTCAGATGTAATCCTCGAAGTGAAGGATCTTGTTCAATCGTACAATGGTCGGGCCGTCCTCAACGGCCTGAATTTCAAAGTCCGCAAAGGGGAAACTTTTGTTATTATGGGTGGGAGCGGTTGCGGAAAAACCACCCTTCTGCGGATCCTCATCGGAGCCCAAAAACCCACGTCTGGATCGGTCCACCTTTTCGGGGAGGATATAACGAAAGCCTCCTCTCAGGAATTGGATCGGATCCGGCTTCGCTTCGGAATGAATTTCCAATTCGGTGCCCTTTTCCAGTCAATGACCGTCGGAGAGAACATTGCCCTCCCTCTCCAGGAGCATAGCCAAGTCGATCCCTCCCTCATTGAAATGATCGTTAAAATGAAGCTCGAACTTGTTGGCCTCACTGGTTTTGAGAATTTTAAACCTTCCGAATTGAGCGGAGGAATGAGAAAACGGGTCGGCCTCGCCCGCGCCCTCGCTCTCGATCCTGAACTCCTGTTCAGTGACGAACCTACGTCCGGACTCGACCCTGTCATGACCGCCGTGGTCGACCAGTTGACCCTCGATAGCACTCGCAAGATCGGCGTCACCGCCGTAGTCGTAAGCCACGATATGACCAGCTGCTTTCGCATTGCCACTCATATGCTCATGTTGGGAAACGGACCCCGCCAAGGAGAGATTATCGCCGAGGGAACCCCGGACGAAATCCGAGCCAACCCTGACCCCTTTCTGCAGCAGTTCGTTCGCGGAGAGGCGGACGGCCCAATTGCCTTTCGTCTTTCTCAAGATGATTACTTGAAACATCTCCTCCAAGAGGGCTGAATAGATATTCTGTCATTATGAAAAAAGTGCGTTCCGACTTCCTCATCGCTGCAGCAGTCATTCTCTGCAGCTTAGTGCTCTTGGGCGCCCTCTCCTTGGCTATCTCTGGGACCGATCTCAACCGCCCAAAAGCTCTGTTGACCATCGATCTTCCAAATGCGGTCGGACTCGATCGCCAAGCTCAGGTCCGATATGCGGGCACAATTGCCGGCCGGATCCGTTCCCTCCGCCCACTGACGGATGAAGAGCGCACCAAGGAATCCCCAGGATGCTCAATTCGTGTCGTCGTTGAAATTCGTCACCCCCTCCCGATTCTTCGGGTCGGAACAACTGCGACAGTGATTTCCGATACGGTACTGGCTGAAAAATATCTAAATCTCGAACCGGGTCCCGTGATCAACCCTCCTCTGCCACCGGGAACGATTTTGTACGCCAAACACTCTGCCAATCTGGATGAAGTCCTGGCCTCCGGTAAAGAACTGCTCGACGACGTGAACCAGCTCCTTACAAAAAATGATTCCGCCATTAGTCAGGCCATCTTGGATCTCAAAAATGTTCTCGAGAACTTTAAGGTGGTCGCAACCTATGCCAAAACTTTCATGGGAACCGTCGCACGCAAGCCTTGGCGCCTCCTTTGGGGTGGCCCTGTTCCCCGCCTACCATCGGAAGAGAGCATCCTTAAAACTGATAAAGTCGTTCCCGGACCGATCCCCAACGATTAACGGTGTCCCAGTGCCTGAGGCCTCTCCCGCCCCCGAATCCCTGATCGATATTGAACTCGCGCCGCCTCGGTTACATGGCTTGCGCGATCT
>CAMDXQ010000114.1 GCA_945878585.1 Akkermansia muciniphila | reverse complement strand
ATGTTAATTGTGAATCATTACGGAGCTCTTGGAAACGTGATTGGACAGCTGGCTAAACAGTCCGGATGGGAGGTGCTCATCGTGGAAAGAGCGGATGCCCTTCGAAAAATGATCGATGAGAAAGCTTTTGATCTGGTTGTTTGCGACAGCACAATTGCTCAAGAGAAGCTCGAGGTCACAAGCCGAACAGAGCTGGTAGAAGCAATGCGTGCCGCAGGGTTGAAGGTACCGATCTTTCTTTTTGAGGATGAGGGCGTGGAGGTGAAGATGGATACGGAAGTCATGAAAGACCTTGGAGGGGTTCGTATCTTTCGGAAACCTGTCAGCATCTCTGAAATGCGGGAGGCCATTCATGAGGTGGGAGAAAAGATTGCATCCTTAAAGAAGGGGAAATCATGAGCAAAGGTAAGCATCTGAAGGGAGGAAACTCTAAGTCTAGAGTTCATACATCAAGAAAATTGCGGGGTCTTGTGCGGGGTAAAACAAAAAGCAGCAAGATACGAAATGAGGGGCGCAGTGCACGTTCTTTGGCCCGGAGCCGCAATACATCGACGGCCTACCGTGCCCGCTCGCGCTAGTGGGCATCTGAAAAAGCGTCATAGTTCAAAACCGACTCAATCCGGAAGAGTCCGTGGTGAGGGGGTTCTGGTGGTCGTTCCTCACTGTGACGACGAGGTTCTGGGGTTCGGGGGAGCGATCCAGAAACATAAACTGAGGGGGGATCATGTCACCGTTCTATTTCTACGACAGTCCCACAATGCGAGAACGCGAAAGCAGGACTCGGTCGCTCCGAAAGCCCAAAAGATATTAGGATACGATCAATCAATCTATTTAGGGATCAAGGAGGAGGAGTTGGGCGTGATGGGCCCCCATACCCTTCGGAAGGTCGAGACAGTTATTGGGGAGCTCGCACCAACAGTTGTCTACACAACGTTTCTGGGGGATATCCATCAAGATCATGCGGGAACGTTTCGGGCGGTGCGGATGGCCACCCGGGTTCTGAAACTTCCCAAGGTGAAACAGATTCTTTTGGGGGAGATTCCAAGTAGCACATCTCAACGGATCCCTACTGATCCATCTTTTCGTCCTAACCATTATGAGATCCTCACTCAGTCCCAAGTCATGAAAAAGGCAAAGGCCCTGGATGTTTATGCGGGGGAGGAGAATGCCTGGCCACACCCTCGGTCTCACAAGGGGATCTTTGTTCAGGCGGAGTATCGGGGGATGGAGATTGGCAGGAACTTTGCCGAGGCTTTTCTGCTCTTACGGAGGATTCGGGATTGAGCGTGAAAGAGGAAGGCTTTCCGTTTGATGTGGCGGTCGTGGGATTGGGATACGTCGGGCTGCCGCTGGCATTGAAATTTGCAGAGGCGGGGTTAGCGGTTCTGGGGTTTGAGGCGGACTGGACAAAGATCAGTCAACTGGAAGACGGGAAAAGCTATCTGGCTCATTTGCCTTCCGACCGGGTTCAAAGGGCGAGGGAAAAGCACGGACTGTCGGTGACGATCGATCCAGCAAAACTTGCGAAAGCACGAGCGGTTTTGATTTGTGTGCCGACTCCGCTGAAAGAGCATCGCGAGCCGGATCTTTCCCATATCACTTCTGCCGCACAGTTACTCGGACCTAATGTGCGTAAAGGGATGCTCGTCTGTTTGGAATCGAGCACCTACCCAGGCACGACGGAGGGAGAGTTGCGTCAGATGCTGGAAAAGCTTTCCGGGCTGACGGCTGGGAGAGACTTTGCCCTCGCTTTTGCCCCTGAGCGGGAGGACCCGGGAAATCCGAAAAGCGATTTGAAGAATGTCCCGAGAGTGGTAGGGGGTCTGACAAAAGCGTGCCGAGATCGGGCGGTGGAGCTTTATGGTAAAATCATCGATCAGATCGTGGAGGTGGAGGATTGTCGAACAGCGGAGGCGGTCAAACTTTCGGAGAATATCTTTCGGTTTGTGAATATTGCGCTGGCGAATGAGTTAAAGCGCATTTTTGGAAACATGGGGATCGACATCTGGGAGGTAGTCAATGCGGCCAAGACAAAACCGTTTGGTTACATGCCTTTTTATCCAAGTCCTGGAGTCGGAGGTCACTGCATTCCCATTGATCCCTTCTATCTGACTTGGAAGGCGAGGGAGCACGGGATGGATACACGCTTTATCGAGTTAGCGGCGGAGATCAACGCTGCGATGCCTAGGTACGTGATTCAACAGCTCATGGAAGCCCTCAACAAGGAAGGGAAAGCCCTGAAAGGCCTGCGGGTGCTGGTCGTAGGATTGGGTTACAAGCCGGACATTGATGACGACCGTGAATCTCCTTCTTATGAAATCATGAACCTTTTGGCGGATCATGGGGTTCTTGTGACCTATTATGATCCTTGGATTCAGACAATTCCCCGTCATCCCCAATCCAGCCGATGGGCGGGGTGCCAGTCGATTCCTTGGGACGCGGGGAGTTTGGCCGGTCACGATGTGGCTATCATTGCCACGGGGCACCGCGCACTGGACTACGGTTTGCTTAAGAAATCAGTTCCGATGGTGGTGGATCCTTGCGGAGTCATCCAGCCAAGGAAACAACCCGGACTTGTTCCTGCCTAAGGCGTGAGTTTTTCTTTCGCCTGCGTCAGTCTGCTTGGACTGATCGCAGCTCTCTCGTCAACAACTGGAAATGCGCAAGAAATCTCAGGAACTAGTTCCAAGACACTATCTGCACCGGCGGCAGAAGTTCCTGTCAAAACGTGGGAGGATGGATTTGTATTTCGGACGGGGGTAGGGGCTTGTTTCCAGCAGGCATTGAGTGGTCGGAACGGATCGGGCCTTATCTATGAGAGGTTTGTTTTCAATCCAGGGATCCGATTGGATCTTGAGCCGGGTTATGATCTTTTCCCGTGGCTGCGGTTGGGTGGGGAAGCTTCTTTTCTTTATAACTCCTTGGATTCGGTCCAGTACAACAACCTGATTTTGCATGGGGCGGGTGGATTTTATCAGGTTCCCTTGATGGGGACGGTGAGAGGGACGTGGCCTACAGAAGGTCCTATCCGGGGTCATGCGGTAGGTGGGTTTGGTGGGGTTTGTGATATTTTAACGGTCGGCAATGAGATTGCCCGACAGGTGGGAAGGTCGAGTTATTACAGTTATACTTGGAATTATGTGTGTGAATTGGGTGCTGGGGTTTCCTTTGAAATCATGCCGGATATGGATCTGGAACTGGATTACAAACTGCTCTGCACGCCCATACCGAACATTGCCGAAAGTGGGGGCGGAGAATCTTCCTTTAATCACGCCCTTGAGGTCGGGCTGAACTGGAGATTTTAAGA
>CAMDXQ010000113.1 GCA_945878585.1 Akkermansia muciniphila | reverse complement strand
TCTACTCGAAAACATTCCGCTCTTGCGACATGGCTCCCCTATGGGACCGATGGCGCACCCTCCCGAATGGGCCTACCCCCATTTCACTTCTCCCTCCTACCCAACCCGAATCTTAATCTTCATCTCCAACCCAAATTCGTTATTCTGACAGGATGTCCGTCGAAACCCTCCTTTCCGGTCTGACCCACATCCATACCCGCGAGGAGTTCGCGAAGAAACTCGCCTCCGGTCGCCCCCTCCGCGTGAAACTCGGATTCGATCCTTCCGCCCCCGATCTCCATCTAGGCCACGCTCTCGTTCTCGCCAAGGTTCGCCAGTTTCAGGAAGCCGGCCATCTCGCCGTCATTATCGTCGGCGACTACACCGCCCGCGTCGGTGACCCCACCGGTCGCTCAAAAACCCGCCCTGCCCTCGAACCCGAAGTCATCGAGCAGAACGCAAAAACCTACACCGACCAAGTCTTCAAAATCATCGACCCGAAGAAGACGGAAGTCCGCCGAAATGGCGAATGGCTGGCAAAACTCACCTGTGCCGATCTCCTTCGTCTCAATGGCCAAGTCAATGTCGCCCGAATGCTCGAACGGGACGACTTTTCAAAACGCCACAAAGAAGGCGTCCCGATCAGCCTGGCCGAATTCCAGTACCCCGTCCTCCAAGGCTACGATTCGGTCGCCGTAAAATCGGATATTGAACTCGGCGGGAACGACCAGCTCTTCAACAACCTTGTCGGTCGCGACCTTCAACGGCAGGCAGGTCAGGAACCGCAAGTCGTCCTCGTCACTGCTCTCCTCACCGGCACCGATGGCAAACAGAAGATGAGCAAATCTCTGGGCAACCATATTGGGATCACCGAACCCCCGGGCGAAATCTTTGGCAAAGTCATGTCGATCCCCGATGAAACCTGCGCCGTTTGGCGCGATCTTCTTGGCTCGTTTCTCGGCCTCCCCCACGAAACTCCCGCCCACCCGATGGAGGCCAAGAAGGAACTCGCGGCTGCCGCCGTCCGTCGCTTTCACGGAGAAGGGGCAGCCCGCTCTGCCCAGACCGATTTCGAAGCGAAGTTTTCCAAAAAGGATCTTTCTACCGCCGAGATGGAGTCCTTCCGCCCCTCCACATCCACTCTCTCTGTTGCCAAACTCGTTCAGGAAACAAAATCGATCGCGAGTAATTCCGAAGCGCGCCGGCTCATTACGCAGGGAGGGGTGAAGCTGGACGGCAACAAACTGGCCGACCCACAAGCCGAAATCTCCCTCCAAAACGGCCAAGTTCTACAGGTTGGAAAGAAAACCTTTTTCCGAATCTCCCTCTAGAAACCGACCTCCCGAAAACTTATTGTTCCACATCCACCCGATGTTCACATCCCTTGTGGATGAATTTTTGCCATCCCTCGACTCCCCTCTGCGTCTGTTCATTCCAGAAGGATGCCATTGCGCACCCGACAAGACTGGGAGAAGAAGGAAGCCCTTTCCCTCGCTCCGTACGCCACAAAAAGCCGCGAAAGCTTGGGCCGCAAATATCCAGAAGAGTCCCACGACTTCCGGCCGGAGTTTCAACGGGATCGTGAGCGGATCGTTCACAGCACCTCGTTTCGCTCTCTTGAATACAAAACCCAGATCCCCCTGAACAGCACCGGGGATCATGTCCGCACCCGCCTGACCCACACGATAGAAGTTTCTTCCCTTTCCCGATCGATCTGTCGCTCCCTTGGCCTGAATGAGGATTTGGCGGAAGCCATCGCTCTTGCCCGGGATCTAGGTCACCCCCCATTCGGCCACCCTGTCGAACAAACCCTCGACGAGCTGATGCAAGACTCTGGTGGCTTCGGTCGCCGCCGCCAAAGCCTCCGGGTCGTCGAACAGTTGGAAGTGAAGTATCCCGAGTTTAACGGCCTCAACCTGACCCACGAGGTTCGGCAAGGACTCGATCCCGCACCCAGGCCAGGCTTTCATCCCTCCTTGGAATCCCAAGTCGTAGATCTTGCGGACGAAATCGCCCACTCCTGCCACGACCTTGAAGATGCCCTGGAAAGTGGCCTGATCGATGCGACAGCCCTACTTCACATCGAGCTCTGGAAGGAAACCGAATCCACCATCCGAAAAAACTACGCTCGGCTCGATCCCGAACGCACCCGCCGTTATGTCGCCCGCTGTCTGGCCGATCTGCTTGTCGAAGACGCCACCCGCTCGTCCGATGCCCTGCTGACGGAATCCCGGCCTGCCTCCTCCGCCGATGCCCAGGCTTTTTGCCGTCGTCTCATCGCTTTCACTTTGCCGATGCGCGTGAAAATCCAGAATCTGCGCACTTTTCTGAATGAGAACCTCTACCACCATCCCGGAGTTCGCGACATCAACCAACGCTCCTGTCAGGTTCTTCAAGGTCTCTTCGAATTTTATCATCTTCATCCGCATCTCATCGCGGATCGGGCGGCCCTGCGCATCAAAAAGGAGGGTGTGAGCCGGGTAGTCTGTGATTTTCTTTCCAGCCTGACCGATCGCACCGCCCTCCAGCACTACGCTCGCCACGTCGGCACCGACGGACTCCTCCGCGAACTCGCTCCTCAAAAACCTAACGCCGAACCCCATCTTCAACTGATTTAGTTTTTTCGGACCTTCTTCACGCGGGACAGAAACTCTCGAATCTTTTCGCAAAACTTCTCCTGAAAGGCGCGGTTTTCATGTCCCTCTCCGGGAATGATCCAGAATTCTTTCGGTCCGCCTCCCGCATCGTAAATCGTCCGCACCATAGCCGGCTCCATCCTTTCATCCTTTTCCCCCGCTAATACCAGCATCGGAGCACGAATCTTTCCCGCTGCCCGTATTGAGTCCACGTCCGCCATCCGAAAGTTTGCCCGCCTCTCAATCATCGGATACGCCAAAAAGATCAACGGAAACTCCGTGATCCCATACATCAGCTTCGCGTGATGACGAATCGTATTCCGATAGGTATCGAAAGGTGCATCTGCAATCACCCCACTTACCGAACCATCCCTCTCCGCCGCCAAGAGTGCGGAGACCGCACCCATCGAAGTCCCCCACAACACCGGATCCCCCGCCCCTTCAGCACGGAGAAACTCGATCGCCGAAACCACATCCTGGCTCTCGTAGAATCCAATACTCGTCAAACTCGGGTCACTTGCTCCATGCCCGCGAAAGTCGATCGCCATGACCGGATACCCCTGCTTCTGCGCGAAGAGAATGTAATCGATCATGTGAGCCTTGCTTGCTCCTAACCCGTGCAAGATCAAGACAGGAGGCTTTTCCTTTTCTCCGGTCGGCATCCACCAAGCAGAGATTTTTTTTCCATCTTCTGACCTGATCTCTACCTCCCGACACTCGAGCCCCATTCT
>CAMDXQ010000112.1 GCA_945878585.1 Akkermansia muciniphila | reverse complement strand
TTGCGATGGGCTGAGTTTATCAAGTTTGAGCACACCGTGTTTGCGATGCCGTTTGGATTGGCGGCAATGTTTCTGGCGGCGGGAGGGGTGCCAAAAGGGAGGGTGCTTTTTGGAGTGGTGGTTTGTTTAGTGGGCGGGAGGACGGCGGCGATGGCATTCAATCGTTTGGCGGATTGGTCGATCGATCAGAAGAATCCACGGACGGCTGTGCGGTCGAATCTCGTCTCCAAAACGACCGCGTATGCGACGATGGTAGGGGGCGTTTTAGCCTTGGTGGGTGGGGCGTGGATTTTTAATCCGCGTTGTCTGATGTTGAGTCCGGTCGCGGTGGGGATTGTCTTTTTTTATTCCCTCACAAAGAGGTTCACGTGGGGGTCGCATGGGTTTCTGGGGGTGGCATTGGGAACGGCTCCTGTGGGGGCGTGGCTGGCAGTGAGAGGTCAGTTTGATTCGTGGGTGCCAATCGTGCTGGGGACGGCGGTGGGGTTGTGGGTGGCGGGATTCGATCTGATCTACGCGTTGCAGGATCGGGAGTTCGACCGAGAGCATGAGTTGAAAAGTTTTCCCGCTCGATTTGGAGAAACCGCAGCATTGAAGATGGCGATGGGGTTGCACGGCCTAGCGGTGCTGGGGTTGGGAGTATCGGGTTGGATGGCGGGTTTTGGGTGGCGATATGGGGTGGCGTGGGGGTTGATGGTTGGAGTGTTAGGGGTCGAGACCGTCTGGGCGCGTGACCCGAAGCAACGGGGGAAGGCATTTTTTCAGGCGAATGCATTCGTGAGTCTGCTCGTCTTGTTTGGGTTCCTATGGGAGATTTTCTGGAAATGAGCGTTTGGGAAAAAATTGAAAAGAAGGCGGAGGCGGGGGAACGGCTTTCGTCTGAGGAGGGGGTTACTCTGTTTCGGGATGCGGATTTGCACCAGCTGGGACAGTTGGCCGATCGAGTGCGGGAGAGGAAGGTGGGGAAACGGGCCAGTTATGTCCTGAACCGGTATCTGAACTATTCGAACGTTTGTATTTTGAGTTGTCAGTTCTGTGCCTTTGCCAGGAAGAAGCGTGAGCCGGGGACATTTGAGCTTTCGGTAGAGGAGATGGTGGGGGAAGCAAGCAAGGCGGTCGCTGCAGGGGCGACGGAAATTCATATTGTGGGTGGGTTACACCCCAGTTTGCCCTACTCGTTCTACTTGGAGATGTTGAAGGCGTTAGCGGGGATCAAGCCCAAGCCGATGCTCAAGATTTTTACGGCAATTGAGATTCGCCATTTGGCTGAGCGAGTTGCCAAGAAATCGATCCGAGAGGTCTTGGTGGATTTACGGGATGCTGGTTTGGATTCGTTGACGGGAGGAGGAGCGGAGATTTTCGCCCCAGAAGTGAGAGAGAGGATTTGCAAGGGCAAGGAGTCGGCAGAGGAGTGGTTGGAGGTGCATCGGATATGGCAAAAGATGGGTGGGAGAAGCACGGCCACGATGTTGTATGGGCATGTGGAGACGGCGGAGCAGAGGGTGGATCATTTGGAAAAGTTGAGAGGGTTGCAGGATGAGACGGGAGGATTTACGGGATTTATTCCATTTGCGTTCGAACCATCGCAGACGCGATTGGCGGAGTTAGGAAAAATTCGGAGAGCGAGTGCGCTGGAGGAGTTGAGGGTGATTGCGGCGAGTCGATTGATTCTGGATAACTTTGATCACGTGACGGCGTACTGGATTAGCACGGGGTTGCCGTTGGCGCAGGTTGCATTGAGTTATGGGGCGGATGATTTGCACGGGACGATTGGAGAGGAGAAAATCTTTCACATGGCGGGAGCGCAAACTCCGACGGGGCAGACCCGTGGAAATTTGGAGAGGGCGATTCGGGAGGCTGGGCGAAAACCTGTGCAGAGAAACACTTTTTACGAGGTAGTTTAAATAAGCAGGCCCATAAATAGGGGTTGCGAACTTCGCTTGGCAGGCGTATTGTTTTTGTAGTGTCATTCCTAAAGTTACTTTTTAGCCCAAGAAAGGTAAGGCATCAGGGTGCTGGAGTGCCCACGGGTCAACTTTTGGAGTACCGGGCGATCGCTATCTTGCTCATCACACTACTTGTGGGATTTGGTAGTTGGATTTGGATGAAGAGGGTGGAGCGCTACTCGTATACGTCTCAAAAGATGGGGCAGATTTCGACCGCATCGGGCGCTGAGTAGAGTTGGGTTTATGACCCGGTCACAGTTGTGAACTGTGTACAGTAAATTGACTACGGCGGCCCGAGGCGTAGATCGGGCCCTACCGAAGCTTGTGGCTTAAGACCGATCGTTTGAGTATGGTAAAGTCGTGTAATGAGGATTGGGTGTGTGCCGTATGATCATGCAAAACCTTTTGCAGGGGGGTGGAATTCAGGCAAGGTGATTTGGGATCATCCAAAGGAGTTAGTCGGGAGGTTGAAGCGTGGGGAGGTGGATTTGGCGTTGGTACCGGTCTGGGAGGTTTTGACTGGGGGCCCCTATCGAGTGGTGGATGGTTTGGCGGTGGGATCGCGGGGTGAGGTAAGAAGCGTTGCGGTATTTCATGACAAACCGTTGGAGGAGTGTGGGGGGATTTCGCTGACTCCGCATTCGATGAGTTCGGTTCAGTTGTGGAGGGTGGTTTCGCAAGGAGCTCTTGGTTTTCGTCTGGAGGAAAAAGAGAGTGGAGATGCACGGTTACGGATTGGGGATGAGGCGCTTCGGGAGTGGACGGAAAGGGAGGGAAGGGGAGTGACTGATTTGGGAAAAGCTTGGTGGGATTGGACGGGAAAGCCGTTTGTGTTTGCGGTATGGGCGCTGAGGAGCGGGTTTAAGCCAAAACCCGGGCAGATAGAAAAGTTTCGTGTGAAGTGTTTGGCTGGAATCGCAAAGCGGGCAGAGCTGGCGGAGGGGGATTTGGAAAAGGAGTATCTGACAAAGTGCATTCGGTATGAGTTGGGTCGGGAGGAGAAGGAGGGAATGGCAGAGTTTGCCGCTAGGAGTGGGATGCCGATGAGGAAGATCGAGTATCTGTGATGGGCGAGGAGACGGCAAAGGGGTTGAGATTTGGGGGTGGGGGAAGCAGAGTTTAGGAGGTGAAGCTTTCTCTGATTTTTCTTTGGGGTTTAGGGATGGGAGTTAGTTGGGGTGCGGGTAAGTGGGGGATGGTGGATACGAACGGGACGTGGCGGTTAGCCGAGAAGTATGAGGAGGTGGGGGAATTTCGAGGGGATTTAAAAAGATCGTTTACCCTGCCTGAGTTTTTGCCTGGCGTGAAAGGGGCGAAGGTCAAGAAGTGGCTCAAAGCGGAGGGGGATGAGGTGAAAGCAGGGGAGCCGCTCGCGCAGATGGAGATGGTGGAGCCTGTTCTTCCCGTTGAGTCGCCGATTTCCGG
>CAMDXQ010000111.1 GCA_945878585.1 Akkermansia muciniphila | reverse complement strand
GACTGGATATCGAAGAGATCGAGATTGGGGAGAAGGTTTATCTGAGGGGCAATACTGCGGGGATTGAGCCTTCGGCCTGGGACTCTTTGCGCAGGACAAAAGTGTTTCTTAAAGCGCCGATCACTACACCCCAAGGCGGCGGATACAAGAGCCTGAATGTGACTACGCGAAAGGCTTTCGGACTTTATGCCAACATCCGGCCCTGTATTGCCTATGCCCCTTATATTCGCACGAAACATCCGGGTATGGATGTGGTGATTGTGCGGGAGAACGAGGAAGACACCTATTCAGGGATTGAGCACCGGCAAACGCATGATGTGATGCAGTGCCTGAAACTGATCAGCCGCCCTGGTTGCGAGAAGATTGTTCGGTATGCGTTTGAATATGCCCGAGCCTATGGGCGGAAGAAGGTGACCTGTTTCATTAAGGACAACATCATGAAGATGACCGACGGTCTCTTTCACAAGGTGTTTGACGAAATCGGGGCGGAATACGCAGATATCGAGAAGGAGCACTGGATTGTGGATATCGGCGCGGCGAAGTTGGCCGATACTCCCGAAGCGTTCGATGTCATCGTAATGCCGAATTTGTATGGGGACATTCTTTCCGATGTAGCGGCGCAGATTGCGGGATCGGTCGGGTTGGCGGGTTCGGCCAACATTGGGGATGGGTGCGCGATGTTTGAGGCGATCCACGGATCGGCACCGCGGCGAGCGGGTCAGAATCTGGCCAACCCCTCGGGTCTATTCCTCGGGGCGGTGCAGATGCTGGTTCACATTGGGCAGGCGGATGTAGCGCAGAAGGTGCACAATGCGTGGCTCAAGACGATTGAGGATGGGGTGCACACTTATGACATTTTCAAGGAAGGGGTGAGCAAGGAAAAGGTGGGGACCAAGGAGTTTGCGGCGGCGGTGGTCGCCCGGATTGGGCAGAAGCCGAGCCATCTGAAGGCGGTCGATTACAGCAAGGCGAGCACTCGTCCGCTGACGACCCGACCTCCGTACAAGCGGGAGACTTCCAAGCGTGAGTTGGTGGGGGTGGATGTGTTTGTTTGCTGGCCGACTGGGACGATGGAGGATTTAGCGAAAAAGCTGGAGCCTTTGGCTGGGGACGGGATGAAGCTGGAGTCTTTGTCGAATCGCGGGATGAAAGTCTGGCCCGGTGGACATAAGGAGACCTTTACGGTGGATTCAACCGCCTGCCGGTTTCAGCTGCCTGAGGGGAAGGGATCGGTTTCCCACGGTGCGGTGGTGAAGCTTTTGGAGCGGGTCACCCAAGCCGGGGTGGAGTTTGTGAAGACGGAAGGTCTTTACAACTTCGATGGGAAAGCCGGCTTTGCGAAGGGGTAGATTCGTTAGCGGGCGAGGACGCCGAGCTGGTCTCGGGCGCCGAGCGTTTTAGAAAGGTGAGAAGGATCGGTCTGACCCGACAAGGCCTTACGGTAGGATTGAAGTAGATTGATCGCCTCATCGGGGGATTCATCCAAGAGCTCAATTCGAAAGTGGCGTAAGCCAGTGGAGAGAAGTTGGGGTAGGTGAGAGGCGCCGGATTGGGGGCGGGCGTGAAAGACGGTGTTGCGACAACCGACATCGGCCCGAATGGGATGAGATTCTCCGACGCGGTCGCGAACGGCGATTCGGTGATGGTCGCAGGGGCGGCCGCAGGTGAGGTGGTCTTTGCCTTCGGATAGAAAAGCGGCGAAGACGCAGTGTTCCATATGAAACATGGGGATGTGTTGGTGAAGGGTGAGCTCAAACCAAGAGGGTGGTGCTGAGCGGAGAAGGTCAAGAAGTTGAGTGATATCGAGATCGTAGCTAGGAGTGATCCGTTGAAGGCCTTCGGATATGAAGAGATCGGCAGAGAGCGAATTGGAAACGTTGAGGGAAAAGTCGCCGATCATGGGGAGTTTGGCAGATCGGAAGTAGTCGAGAGCGCCAAGGTTGCGGATGAGGACTCCGTCGGGTTTTGCGTTCTCGATCAGGCGAAAAAATCCCGTTTCACCAGCTTTCTGGATTCGCGGAGTAGCGAGGTAGACGGGAACCTTTGATTTTTGGCGAATGGCTTCGACTGTGGGTGTGAAACGGCGGAGATCTTCGAAATCGAGATAAAGGAGATCGGGGTTTTCGGGGAGCAAAGCTTCAGCTTGGGCTGGATTGCGGCACAGAATCGAAATCTTCGTTTCCGCTGCGTTATTTCGACAATCTGCAGAATGTCGAAAAGTCTGCTTGGCGGTGATGGGTGCAAGAAGCTGTGGTAAAGCCGGCCCGGCCGATTGTCCCACATTCCCGGGATTGTGGGATAATGGAGCCGTGGCAGATAGGCGGGCGACTAGGTCGCGTCGGAGGCGGTTGAGTTCAGATACAGGCAAAATGACGGGCTGAGGAAGGTCAACCGCTAGGTCACCGAGATGAAACGGGGTTCCGCCCAAACGGCTTAACTGATCCCTGAGTGACTCAGGTGTCAGAGGTCGGTTGCGGGCCGCCGCAAGGGGGATGGTGGATGATAAAATGGCCTCTTGGTTTCCAGTCATAGCATGGATTTGAAGAGGTTGTCCGGGTTGACCAGATACTTTCAGGTCCAAGGAGGCGGTTTGAGTTGGAGATTCCTTGGAACGTTCGGCTTTTAACTTTTTTTCCAAATGGGGATCCTTGGTTTTCCACACCCGGTCGCCCACTCGGGTGGAGTGAGGAGGGAGCGATCCGTGACGGAAGCTGATTCGGTTCCCATGGACACCGAAAAGGAATCCGCCAGGTTCGTTGTCGGTATCCGAGCCACGATCGATGACGACTCCGTCGCCTGGATGAAGTGGGGTGAGCATTTCCTCGAGCTCGACCCAGTCGGTTCCAGTCCGTGCGATTTTCCCCGCAAAAGGGCCACGCTTTTTTCCAAAGCGAGCATGAACGAGTTGCTGATGGTCTACGCCATGGAACCAGCCGGAAAAAAGGCCACGGCTAAAGGTCATCTCCAAGCGGTACTTTTCTTCAGGAGTTGCGGGCGCGGGTTGCTGGGCCAAGGCGCGATCAATGGCCTTTCGATAAACAGAGGTAACGGCGGTAATGTAGTCAGGAGATTTAAGCCGACCCTCGATCTTGAAAGAGTGGAGGCCGAGTTTGATGAGTTCAGGGATCTCATCGACAGCGGCGAGATCTTGGGGGGAGAGAAGGTAGGCACGATCCCCGAGGTCACGGGGTTGGCCGTCGACTTCGAGGGTGTAGGGCATGCGGCAGGCCTGAGCGCACTCCCCGCGGTTGGCGCTGCGGCGACCGAGGACTTCGCTGGTGAGGCACTGGCCTGAGTAGGCAACGCAGAGAGCTCCATGAACAAAAACTTCCAAGGGAAGGCCTGAGGGGTCGTTTGCGGATTGGAATTTGGCGAGTTCGCGGAGGGAAAGTTCACGAGCAAGAACGGCGAGGGAGATGCCTTGGCGACGGGCAAAGGCGAC
>CAMDXQ010000110.1 GCA_945878585.1 Akkermansia muciniphila | reverse complement strand
GAACATCCTTGTGGGATGTGTAAAAAGATTTCTAAAGTTCGAAGCGAAGAACGAAAATCACCTGCATTGGTCTTTCAGATCAAAAAGGATGGGCCATTTATCTCCTTGAAGAGCGTTGGTCTGACACCACCCATGGAGACCAAGACGATTTTATTCAACACACTTTCCGTTACGTATCCAAGCGTACGATTCGAACCGCCGATACCGGTTCCTAGAGCCTAACCCTCCATCTGCTCCGAATATTCCATAGCTCATCAACGAGCTGTGTGAATCGCTAACTAGCCCTTGGCAATTCTGTCGAGGTCTTCGTCTGAAATAAATTGTATGGAGAACAAATGAAAAATGATCATGGTTTTACTTTAGTTGAATCGTTGGTGGTGATGGCAGTACTGGGAAGTTTGTTTTCGCTTGCCATTCCTTCCCTGAAAGCGGGTTATGATGAGGTAGGGCGGATGAAGTGCGCCAGCAACCTGTCCCAATTGGGGAAGGGCATGTTGCTTTATGCAACTGATAATGGAATGTGCCTGCCTCAGACAGATCATCAAAGTGATTCGTGGACGAATTCCCTCAAGCCGTACGTAGGGGATTCATTGGTCACGCGTTGTCCCTGTGATGAAGTCAAGACACGGACCCGCACCTATGTGATGAACGATTACCTGAGTGCGGTTCCTTGTGGTGCCGAGTATCTCTCAGGGTTGAATCTGTCGAGATTAGTTAACGTGGAGCGGCCTGCCCGGACTGTTTTCTTCTTTGAGCTTTCCAAGGCATATGGGACGAAGAGCGTGCCCGACCACCTTCATTTGGCGGAGTACAACGGTGAGGAGATCCCTCCGAATACGTTTAAGTCGCTCGTTGGGGTAGAGCGGCATGCTGGGAGAGCCAACTACCTCTTCCTCGATGGGCATGTGGAACCCATCAGTTGGACCAACGCAAAAGTTCTGATCAACCAAACAGGTGGTCGCTTCGTCGACCCCAATAAATAACAAAAAAAGGAAAAAAAATAATGAAAAATATCTTTAAAAACAGTTTTGGATTGTTGTTTTGCTGGCTGGGGCTGATTTCGTCAGGACAGTCCCATATCTCGTATGTAGGAAGGGATTTTGGGGCATTGGATCCAACAAGCCCGCAAGTCGTTGTGATATCCAGCCAAAGGGTAACCAGTGATTTTGGCTGGGCCAGCGGCACGGATGCGAACCTTGAGGACAGTCACAAACTCCGCGCCTTCAAGTTCTCTATGGCGCAATCCGGGGATGTGCAGATCCGGGTGGAGGGGATATCTTTTGTTAGTGGGAGTATTTCCTACAGTGCGTTGACTCGTCCCGCATTCTCCATCTATCAGGGGTTGGCCCACGAGAGTCCGGCTCTTGCGGATCACGACACCAGTCCAATCAGCGCCTCCTATAACGACACTACTTACGGTGCGGGTAATTGGCTGGGTAGCTTTCGTGCTCTGAATGACTGGAAGATCGGCAACGATGATGGTAAAACCTTTGCGGATCTGTCTTCCTTTACGTATGTGGGAAACGGCGCGGACGGGTCGGCCGCCAATTATGGTGCCGCGGCGGGGATATCTGGAGATGGGATAGCGGATGGGATGGTTGTCCAAACGCTGAGTCTGAATCCCGGGTCTTACTCCCTCTTTGTCGGTGGAGCACAGTACTATGGCCTCATGAATTCTGGTGGTGGTACCGGAAGTAATGGGTTTTCCGTGACTTTAACTACGATCCCCGAACCATCCGCTCTTTCGCTTCTCGCTTTTGGTTTAGGCGGATTGGTGATGATGCGTCGTCGTCGTTCGCAATTCTCTCAGTCATCCACCAATCCTCACCAAAACCCGTAGTCTGAGGCCTGACGGCCGGTGGAAGGGGACAGGTGGAAGGTGGAAGGAAAGTTAAAGATCCAAGGCTGAAAGCTTTGTTTCCACCTTAAACCTCCCGCCTTCGACCATCGAAGCGTGAATCCCTGCCCTACATCGCTCCTAACCCGCTGCGCGGAGTAACTTCCTCCTTCGCCGAGGCTTCGGAGGACAAGTCGAAGGGCTGGAAGAAAGAGTTCAACTATTTTAAGCGGGCCTGAAATCAACTTGCCGTTTTTGGAGGTCGATCTTCAGGACAGCGACGCGAAGGTGGGTGCCCGCTTTGTAGATTTTTCCGGAGCGCCGACCGCGAAGGGAGCGTTGGGCGGGGTTGAAGGAGAAGAAGTCGTTCTGAATCGATGAGACGTGGATCAGGCCTGAAAGGAGGAAGTCGGGCAGTTCGACAAACATTCCGAAGTTGGTCACTTCGGTGACGATGGCTTCGAAAGTTTGGCTGGGGTTGGGTCCAGACTGCATTTCGAAATATTCCAGAAGCTTGAGTTTCTTTGACTCCTGCTCCGCCTCGGCTGCGGTGCGTTCTGTGCGGGAAAGATGTTGGGCGAGGGTATCGAGCTCAGCTCCCTCAACGCGGGGAGTGCCTTTCGAGTGGGCGAGGGCACGATGGACGAGGAGATCGGCGTACCGACGGATGGGAGAGGTAAAGTGGGTGTAGTGGGATTTTGCCAAACCGAAGTGGCCGAGACTTTTGGGAGAGTAGACGGCACGTTTGAGGGAGCGAAGAAGACCGATCTTAAGGGCGTAGCCATCCGGACGACCGGGAAGAAGTTTTAGGATTTTCTGAATTTCCCCCCGTTGAGTCAGGTCGCCCGCTTTGATGCCGTGAGCGATGAGAAGTTCCCGATATTCGAGTAAGCGGGATTCGTCTGGAGTTTCGTGAATCCGATAAAGAGCAGGGCGTTGCTCGTGGTTGAGGTGACGGGCGACGGATTCGTTGGCGAGGAGCATGAACTCCTCGATCAGCTGGTGGGATTCGTCGGAGGACTCTTTTTCGATCCGGTTGGGTCGGCCTTGGGGATCGAGGAGGATGCGAAGTTCGGGGAAATCCAGGTCGAGGGAGCCTTGAGCAAACCGTTGCCGGCGGAGAGCCGAGGCGAAGTGCCAAGCACGTTGGAGAAAGCGGTCGAGGTCGTCCTGGGCGGGACGACGGAGGCGAAGGAGGGCTTCGGCGTAGGTCAAACGATGGCGGGAGTAGATGACCGAGCGGGTAAAACGGGTGGCACCAGGTTTGCCTTCGGCGTTCAAACGAATGAAAGCGGAGTAGGTAAGGCGTTGTTCGTTGGGGCGGAGGGAGCAGAGGCCGTCCGAAAGACGGGGAGGGAGCATGGGAATGACACCATTGACGAGGTAAACGCTGTTGGCGCGTTTGCGGGCTTCGTGATCTAGTTCGGATCCGGGTTTGACGTAGTGGGAGACGTCGGCGATGTGGACACCGATCTCCACGTGGCCGTTGGGAAGTTCGCGGAGGGAGATGGCGTCGTCGAAATCGCGGGCGGTGTCGGGGTCGATGGTGATGATGAAGTCGCTACGGAGATCTTCCCGTCCGGCAGGGCGGTCGGGGAGTTCGACGGGGGGAAACGATTCGG
>CAMDXQ010000109.1 GCA_945878585.1 Akkermansia muciniphila | reverse complement strand
TGGATGCAGGGGTGAAGCTGGATCTGGACCGGGGCTATGTGAAAGTGGACGGAAGATATAAGAGTTCGATGCCGGGAGTGTTTGCGTCTGGGGATATCATTGGACCACCTTGGCTGGCGCACGTGGCCTCCTTTGAGGCGATTGAGGCTGTGAACGGAATCTTTGATGCGAAGTATCAGCCCAAGAAGGTGACGACGTTCCCCGGATGTACTTATTGCCAGCCCCAGGTGGCGAGCATTGGACTGACGGAAGCGGCGGCGAAGGAGAAGAAATTGAAGTTTAAGGTGGGTCGATTCCCGTATCGCGCCAGTGGTCGGGCGGTGGCCAGCGGCGATTCCGAAGGGATGGTGAAGATTCTCATTGGGGAACCGCACGGGGAGATTCTTGGGGCGCATATCATCGGAGCTGAGGCGACTGAGCTGATCGCGGAGGTGGGATTAGGCATGACCCTTGAGGCCACGGCAGATGAGATCGCTCATACAATCCACGCTCATCCGACATTGACGGAGATGATCAAGGAAGCGACCGAAGCGGCGGTCGGCCACGCAATCCATATCTAAAACGGCCCGCGAATGTCGGGCCTTACCCGTGATGATTCGCAAAGTTCCGGTTGCGCTGACCATTGCCGGATCGGACAACTCTGGCGGAGCGGGAATTCAGGCGGATCTTAAAACTTTTACGCGCTTGGGGGTGTATGGAACCTCGGCTTTGACTTGTGTCGTGGCGGAGCATCCGGGGAGAGTTTCGAGAATCGCGGCGGTTGAGCCAAGAATGGTAGCGGAGCAGATTAAGTTGGTCTTTGAGGCTTTTCCGGTCGGAGCGGTCAAGACGGGGATGCTGTTTTCTTCCGCAATCATAAGAGAGGTGGCGAAGCAGTTGGGCAAGAGAAGGGGGCTGAAGTTGGTGGTGGATCCGGTGATGGTGGCGACGAGCGGGGCAGGACTGCTCAAGCCGGATGCGGAGCGGGCGATGGCCAAGTTTCTCTTTCCCAGAGCGGCTTTGGTGACTCCGAATCTGGATGAGGCGGCACGATTAGTGGGAAGGAGGCTAAAAAATCCGGAGCAGGCGAAGGAGGCGGCTCGGGAGTTGGCAAGAAAATGGAAAGTGCCGTTTTTGGTGAAGGGGGGGCATCTAAAATTGGCAAAGGCGGAGGATTATCTGGCTTGGCCCAACGGAAAGTTAAAAACCTTTACTGCGATACGGTGCAAGGGGGTGGAGACGCATGGGACGGGTTGCACCTACTCGGCAGCGATCTGTGCTGGGCTAGCGATGGGTCTGTCTTTGGAGAAGGCGGTGGGCAGAGGAAAGAAGTTTATCACCCGAGCGATACAGCAGCATCTTCGGTTGGGTCGGTACACGCCTTTGAATCATTTGAGGGCGTGAGAATTGTAAAGGGGCTCACGCTAAGTCCGCTAAGTCCGCTAAGGTCGCAAAGGAGTAATCTAGATTTGCAAAAAAGTTTCGTTTGAGGGCGGTAGATGTCGGGGCAGGATCTAGTTTTATGAAGACGAATTGGCCGATGCGTCGGCCCTTGTTCCCAGTAGCGGTGGCGGGATTGGTGGGGACGGTAATGGGTTTGGGTTTGGAAAAGAATCCATGGATTTGGCTGGGAGTGGTCGGAGTTGGATCGGTCTTCTCTTGGTGGAGGCCCAAAAATTGGAGAACGCCTGCGACTTGGCTTTTTGTTCTGGGGGTGTTCGCCATTTATGCGGGGGCACGAGCCTATGCTCCGCCTCGGGATTCGTTGAGAGCGCGGGCGGGGCAGGAAGGCGGGACAGTACGGATCAAGGGTTGGATCGCAGAGTTGCCGACGGAACGAATTTGGCAAAACGGCGGTAAGGCGATGGAAACCGAACTGGAGGCGACCTCTCTTTTCGGGGAAGAGGGTTGGGAGAGAACGAGCGGGAGGGTTTTATTGCGGGTGGATCCGTCTCCAGAAAAAATACCCAAGGTGGGAGAGGTCGTTCGGGTGGCTGGATATCTGGCTTTGCCGGAAAGAGCGAGGAATCCGGGGGAGTTTGATCGGGTTCGGCATCTGCAATCGAGGGGGCTGGATTATATCTTGAGGGTCCGTCCAGAAGAGATGGAGAGGTGTGGTGAGAAGAAGGGGGTTTGGTTGGCGAAAATGGCGGCGGGTTTGAGGGAGCATATGCTCAAGGCAACCTCCTTAGGGTTGCAGGATGATCCAGAGGCGGCCGGGCTGATTGCGGCGATGCTTTTTGGATATCGGGATGGGGTGGGAGAGGAGTTGCGGGAGTCGTTTCGCGCGACCGGGACGCTGCATCTTTTTGCGGTCAGTGGGCAGAACTTGGCGGTGGTGGCGGGGCTGTTGCTTTGGATTTTGGCGCTGACGGGAGCGGTCAAGTGGAGATGGGCGTGGGTGACTTTACCGGCGGTATTTCTCTTTTGTTTAGCGACGGGGATGGAGGCGAGTGCGGCGCGGGCCTTTGTCATGACTGGGGTGCTCTATCTGGGTTGGATGATGGGAAGGCCGGTGGATCCGGCTAACTGGTTGGGGTCGGCCTTGTTGGCGCTCCTCATCTGGGACCCGCGCCAGGTGGGGGATGCGGGGTTTCAACTCTCATTTCTCGTTGTAGCGGGGCTGATGGTTTTGGCAGGGCCGTTGCAGGCAAGGCTATTGGCATGGGGGAGGCCTGATCTTTGGATACCCTCGCGGTTGGTGGCGCCGTGGAGAAGAGCGGGGCAGAAAGTGTGGGTGGTGGTGGCGACGATTGTGGCGACCTCGGCGGCGGCATGGGTGGGGTCGTTGATTCCGGGAATCGCCCTGTTTCATCAGATCACTCCGGTGGCTTTGGCAGCGAATGTGGTGGCGGCTCCCGTAGCGGGTGCGGTGACGGTTTTGGCGGCGGTTTCCTCGGTGGTTGCTCCGCTTGCCGGCGGAGTGGTGGCGGTGGGGGTGAATGTAGTGAATGGAAAGTTGGTGCACTTCTTGGCGGCGGTTTTGGGGTGGATGGCAACGTGGCCTGGAGGGCACTTTGCGGTGGCGGACCCGAGAGTGTGGTTCGAGCGAGCGCCAATGGTGGAGATTGTGGCGGTGGAGGGGGCGGCGCCGACTTTGGTGAGAGGTGAAGGAGGAAAATGGTTGATTGAACCAGGATCGAAAATGGCTTGGGGAAATTCGGTGCGTCCGTTTCTTAATTATTTTGGGGTGAATCGGTTGGATGGGGTGATGGTCAGCAGCGGGTTGGCTCAACGATCAAGTGGCTCGTTGGAGTTGATCGATGCCATCTCGGTTGAGTGGTGGGGGGAGTCGGGTTTAGGGGGGAGGTCGGCTTGGCTACGAAGATGGAGGGAGAGGTTAAAGGATCGTGATCAGGGGCGGAGGTTTCTCAAGAGCGGGGATATATTGCAATTGGGGAGAGATTGGAAAATGGAGGTTTTTTGGCCGCTGGAGGGCAGCCCATCAGGAAGGGCGGAGGAGGATGGACTGGTGATGCTGCTCCAGT
>CAMDXQ010000108.1 GCA_945878585.1 Akkermansia muciniphila | reverse complement strand
ATCGCTTTCATCTTCATGTGGCTTGCTCCTTTTTAAAGTCCGCACCTGCGATGAATCAGTTTTTCGTGACGGAGATGACGCAAGGCGTTGCACGCCTCCCGCAACCCCTTCTTTCCGATTTTTCTTCCAAGTTCGGGATCCGACTCCAGACGAGTTGTGAAATCCGCCCCACCTTCCAGCCAAGTCGCCATCGCATGCTTTTGGACCGCCTCGTATGCCTCTCTCCTGGCCAATCCCGCACGAGTCAAAGCCAGTAGAGCCCCTTGGGAAGCCCACAATCCACGCGAAGAGCCGAGATTCGCCAGCATCCGCTTCGCATCCGCCTTATGTCCACGGACCAAACCTTCCAAATCATTTAGAATGAAATCGAGCAGGATCGTTGCGTCCGGAAAAAGAATCCGCTCAGCCGAGCTGTGGGAGATGTCGCGCTCGTGCCACAAAGCCACATTTTCCAGTGCGGCGACCGCATGACCGCGAACAATCCGGGCCAGTCCACAGATCCGCTCTCCGTTCACAGGATTTCGTTTGTGGGGCATCGCACTGCTCCCCTTTTGGCCTTTCGCGAAAGGCTCCTCGACCTCGCCGACTTCCGTCCTCTGAAGATGTCGGAACTCGGTCGCCCACCGCTC
The DNA here is from genome assembly GCA_945878585.1 of Akkermansia muciniphila. Lineage (GTDB taxonomy): Bacteria > Verrucomicrobiota > Verrucomicrobiia > Methylacidiphilales > Verrucolacustridaceae > Verrucolacustris. Next base: position 2,906 of record CAMDXQ010000108.1, on the reverse strand, counting down.
CGCACTCGCAGCCACCAACGATAGCGCCAACGCAAAGGCCGCATGTCGATCCCGCGGAACAACCTGAGTAGCAGCTCCAGGTTTGAGTTTCAGTTTTTTACATACGAATGCTTCAATCGAAGGATCCAAGTGGGCATAGGTTCCCACTGCACCGGAAAGTTTGCCGACTGCAATCTCGTCCCGGGCAGCTATCAGCCTCTCTTCCGCCCGGCAAAATTCGTCATGCAAAAGAGCCATTCGGATTCCGTGACTCGTCGGCTCGGCATGAATTCCGTGGGTTCGGCCGATCGTCAACATCCCTCGGTGTTTGCGGGCCCGCATGGCGGCTGCGGCTTTCACTTTTCTCACTCCTGCGATCAGAAGGTTGGCCGCATCCCGTAGCTGCCAAGCCAACGTGGTGTCGAGAATGTCGGAGGAGGTCAGTCCTTGATGAATCCAACGTCCAGCCGGACCGACGTGGGACGCCACATCCTCCAAGAAGGCCAAAACATCGTGACGCGTCCGTTCTTCGTTTTTGTGAACCTGCCGAATGTTGAACTTCGCCTTGCGACGAATCGTCCGGGCATCTTTCCGGGGAATGATTCGCCGGCTTGCCATCGCCTCACACGCTAGGATTTCGATCTCCAACCAGCGTGAAAGTTTGGCTTCTTCGGACCACAGGGACGTCATTTCGGGACGGGAATATCGGGGAATCATGAAGCTGATAAAGTGCTGAAGCGGAACGCATCCCACAAGCGTCAACCCAAACTTATTAACGGCGATTTTTTAATTACGGACTGGTAGGTTCCACTCCCCACCGCCCAAAAAAGGCTCTCAAGATTTCCGGTCGTCGGGAGACAGGACCCTCCATGAAGACGGTCACCGCCTTGTCGGGCCCATATCCCGTCATCCAGAGACAACCGCCGTAGGAGCCGGTCTTGGCCCGCAGGAGAACCTTCTCCCCTTGCCAGACCAAAGCATCCTGTAACTTTTTTCCCGCCTGTCCGTCCCAAGGGGCAATACCACGCATCCACGCCACCGCCATCGAATGTTCCCTTCTTAAGGTTGTTTTCAGATCCGCCGCATGGGCCGCTTCTTGGCCTCCTGCCTTCATCCACTCCTTCGGGATCTTTCCCTCAATCAGACCGCTCCGCTCCGCATACTCCCCCAAAACCTCTCCTCCCAACTTTTCGGCCAAGATGGCAAAAGGCGGATTGATCGATTTCTGGAGCGACTGCCTCAACCCCAACCCCCCCGCTCCCTCGAGAGGTGTCTCCACATCTTGAACCAACCCCCGATCCAAAGCTGCCCAGGCAATGACCACCTTGAAAGTGGAAGCCGGTTCCCGTGCTACATCCATCTCCATTTTGTTTCCTGCCACCAACTTTGTTTCCCCGCTCTTCGGCGTCTCCAAAATCGTCATCCCATCCGGGTATTTTTCATCAGCCAAAGCAACAGAGCAGACCCCTAACCAGCCAATCAGCAGTGCCATCCTCATATCCTAAACCTATCCCGAATCTGAAAAACGATCGAGATTCCCCCCAATAGGCCCAAACAACCGCCTAACCGCTATGTGAATAACTCTGGAAGAACATTAGGGCTTTGCATGTACAGGCCCTCCCTATCAATGATTTAGAATAAGAACTGATGTCTTGATAACTTCCTGCCAACAACTCCCATAACGGGGTCAGAGGTCCTATCTCAAAAGCACCCTTTTAACTAATTGAACTGCAATGACTTGTGTGGGGTCAGAGGTCTTGCAAGATGCTGATTTGTAATGGTTTGCGAGGCGATTTTTAAATTGTGGGGTCAGAGGTCCAAACTAGATTTTTACGACTTTAACCGACGTAATGTCCTTATCGGCCAGCATCTCTTTCAAAACCTCATCCCCAGGGGCCGAATCCAGATTCAACACGCTCAACGCCTTCGATCCCGGCGCGCTCCGACTCAAAGTCATGCTGGCAATGTTCACCTTGTGCTTGCCCAACAGTGTCCCGATCCAGCCCACGATTCCCGGACGATCCTTGTTTTCCATCAACAAAAGGAATCCCTCCGGCCGGGCCTCCATCCACTGTTCATTGATCCGAACGATGTGCGGACTCGTTCCAAAGAACGTCCCGCTCACCTCCGCTTCCTTCGAATCCTGTCCTGCCCTGACGGAAATTAGCTCGGCATACTCCCCCGGTTCCGCCTGCTTGGTCTCGCTCAACTTCAGCCCCAGATTCGCTGCCATCTTGGGGGCATTCACTTCGTTCACTTCCCCTCCGCCCGCACCATATAGAAATCCCTTTAAAATGCTTCGGGTAATCGGGGTCGTGTCTTCCTCCCCGATTTTTCCAGCGTAGCTGATCGTCAACCGATCGCACCTCGCGGGAGCAATCTGAGACAGCAACCGACCCAGCCTGAAACCAAACTCAATCTGAGGACGTAGCTTGGCCATCGTCCGGGCATCCACACTTGGAATGTTCACCGCGTTCCGTACAGCACCCTCAGTCAAATAATCTCGGATCGCCTCTGCAATCTCGATTCCTACGCTCTCCTGCGCTTCGGCCGTCGATGCCCCCAAGTGCGGAGTCAAAATCACTTTCTTGTTTTTCCTCAACGGATGGTCCGCCGTCAGCGGCTCTTCCTCAAAAACGTCCAAGGCCGCCCCACCCACCTGCCCCGCCTCAATCGCCTTGAGAAGTACCTCCTCCGAAACCAGCCCTCCTCTCGCACAGTTCACAATCTTCACTCCCTTTCGGCAAAGCTTCAGCCGCTCCTCGCTCAAAATCCCTTTCGTCTCATCGGTCATCGGCAGATGCATGGTGAGGAAATCACAATGCGGCAACAGATCCTCCACCCGATCGATCAGTTCCACCTGTAAACTCCGGGCCTTCCCGGCCGAAAGATACGGATCATACGCCATCACACGCATTCCGAACGCA
>CAMDXQ010000107.1 GCA_945878585.1 Akkermansia muciniphila | reverse complement strand
GCGCAAAAAGTCCGCCGCGAAGGCACCGCCAAAAGGTTCGCTGGTGACCTTGAGGCAGTCCTTGGCGATTGAGATCGACCCCGATCTACTCGCCCAATTCCGAAAACTTCCTAAGCCCATCCGGCGAAGGGTGGGAGCGCACATGGAGAATGTCCGCCTTCAATGGGGATATCCTCATTTGCATAGTGGGTTAGGGATTCGCCGACTTGCGCCCAATCTTTTCGAGTCGCGTGTCGGGTTGCAAGAGAGGCTGATTTTTCAGAACCTTGAGGGAGGTCTCTATTTTCACTTCATGGGAATTCACGACGAGGTTCAGAAGTTCCTACGGTCATACACATAAGAGGTTGGATATGATCATTCAAGCTTCGGAGGGAGCCGACTCCCGCCGGAAAAATAAAAAAAGCGGAAAGCGAAAAGGCGGCGCGGAAGCGCATAATCCCAACAAGCCGGAGGCGAGACTGGCTTCGGCCAGGGGTGGGTGCACGGGGGCCAATTCGGAAACTGAAAAAAGGTCATCTTTTGGTATTACGGCCAATTGTGGTAAGGATTGCCAATAGCTCCTTTGCTTCTTGAGCCAATCTTTCGATCTCTGCTGATGTTCCGAGGCTGGCCTCCATACAAATCTCCAGCCAGTAGACCGTCTCGGCGGCTTCCTTTTCAGAAAGATTCACTTTATGAACAAAGTCTGCCTTCGACTCGGCCCGGTTCGCTTCTCGATAGTTCGTTCCAATCGAGGTTCCTGATTTAAGAAGTTGTCGTCCGATAACGTCTCCTAGATATCCCTTGGGGAGGCTTTTCAAGATCAATATCAGATCTAAAGAGAACCTTTTAGTCCTGCCCTCCAATTCAGTCTTCATTTTATTGTGTGCTTCTGGTTTATCTAAATTTCCGCTTTCCGCTTTCCGAATTCCACGCGTGAGCGTGTCCCGCAACCGCGGGGCGAATTCCAAAATCATTGTCCGTAGGCACTTTTCAGCTGGCCGCCGTCAGCCTCTCCTGCTCCGCCACCCGTGTAAAATGGCCCTTGGACTTGGGCGGGTTTTCGAATGTGCTACATTGCACGAGTGGAACAGGCAAAGCTTCGGGCATTGAAGGATTCTACAAAATACCTAATATAAGTTCCAACCTTGGGCTCTCCGTACTACAAACCCACACTTTGACATGACCATAAACATGATCTAAAGAGTCATTATGATACAAATTAACATAAATGAGGCAAAGGCAAAGCTTTCTAAATACACAAAAATGGTAAAAGCGGGTGAGACGGTCGTATTATGTGAAAGGAACAAGCCATTTGCTGAGATCAGGTCATTGGACCGCAAGGGGTCAGCTCCAAGGGTTTTTGGGCTATCTAAGGGGGTCTTTAGCCTGGGGCCGGAATTTTTTGAGGCGGATGCCGAAATTCAAAAAATGGTTGAAGTGGAGTAAAAAAGAAACTTATGGCTGGAACATACCTTTTGGATACCGCCGCACTGATCTATCTGATGAGTCAGGAGGAGTCTGTGCCGCCTTCCGTCCGGCGGGAGCTGGCTGATCCGAAGTCCGAGGTTTTTTACAGCCAGATCAGCCTCTGGGAGATTCAGATGAAATATCAGTTGGGAAAACTGCCCATGACCGATGAACCCGCGATGGTGTTGCCCCGGGAGCTGGCCCGATACGGGTTCACCCATTTGGGCTTAACCGATGCGGCAATTTACGGACTTTCCCGGCTTCCGTTGGTACACAAGGATCCTTTTGATCGGATTTTGATCGTCCAGGCAAAGCTGACAGGATCCACCTTGGTTTCTCCCGACAAGAACTTTTCCAAATATCCCGTTGAGGTTTTTTGGTAAGATGAACATTCAGGATTCATCCATTGGATTGCGTAATTACAAGGATTGCGGAATTGAGGAGAAAACCCAAATCCCAAATTCGAAATCCGAAATGCCTCAGCCTCATTGACCGAAACCACAGAACCGTTAGTGCCCAGATTGGCTTTGGAGCCGCGAAAGCGAATCCGACCGGCCAAGGGCGGCAGCTTCCCTGGAATTTTGAACTAGGAATTTATGTTTTGGAATTTGCTGCCGGACTTTGCTTAGATTTAGAAAGGAGATCCTAATCATGCCCACTAAAGTTCTCGTTACCGGAGGAGCCGGTTATCTCGGCTCCATATTGGTTCCACGCCTTTTGCGCGAGGGATTCCACGTCACTGTGCTGGAAAGCTTTATTTTTGGCCAAAACTCGCTGATGGACGCATGTCCATGGGATGCCTTTCAGATTATCCGAGGGGATTGCCGGGATGAGCGCACCGTTAAGGACGCGCTGCAGGGTCAGGATATAGTGATCCCGTTGGCTGCGCTGGTCGGCGCCCCGCTTTGCAATCAGGATCAGAGCGGCGCGGTTTCCACGAATCAGACCTCAGTCGAACTGCTTTGTCGGTTGGCATCCAAAAATCAGGCTGTCCTATATCCCACAACAAACAGTGGCTACGGCGTGGGGGAGAAGGGTAAGTTCTGCACGGAAGAAACCCCCCTTCGTCCTATCTCCCTTTATGGAACGACTAAGGTTCGCGCAGAGGAGGCGGTGCTGAATCGCGGAAACAGCCTAACCTTCCGCTTGGCCACCGTTTTTGGGGCATCTCCCCGCATGAGGGTCGATCTCTTGGTCAACGATTTCGTATATCGTGCCGTCCATGACCGGGCGGTCCTCATTTTCGAAGGACACTTCAAGAGAAACTATATTCACATCCAGGATGTTGCCCGTGTCTTTATTCATGCCATTGCGAATTTTGCCTCGTTGCAGGGCAAGCCTTACAATGTTGGTTTGGAGGAGGCCAATCTTTCCAAGCTCGAGCTCTGCGCCAAGATCCGCGAGCACCTTCCAAAATTTGTCTTTGTCGAGGCCCCCATCGGTGAGGACCCCGACAAGCGGGATTATATTGTGTCCAACCAGCGCATCCTCTCCACCGGCTTTCGGACGGAGTGGGATCTCGATCGTGGCATCCGCGAGCTGATCAAGGTCTTTGCCATCCTCCGCCAGTCCAAATACGCCAACGTCTAATTGTCCGCTACTCCGATCAGTCTTATTCCGTTAATCTTGGCCGGAGGCAAGGGCACGCGCATTGCCCATCTGCATCCCGATCTGCCCAAGCCCGCACTCCCTGTCGCTGGCAGGCCCTTTCTTGCTTGGATTCTTCATCAGCTCGCCAGTTCTGGATTCAGCAGCGCGGTGATCGCGTCCGGCTATCAAGCGACGGAACTCCGCCGGGAGATAGAGGCTTTCGCTCCTAAAAAAATGAAATTCTGCTGGATCGCGGAGAAATCGCCCCTCGGAACGGGGGGAGGGGCTGCTTGGTCTGCCCGCTCTTCTGGACTCCGCCCGATCGACTGGCTGGTGATGAACGGGGATTCTTACCTGGCTGGCAAATGGGCCGATAAAATTTTGGGACTGGCAGGAGCCGCATTAGTTGCTCGTGTGCTTTCAGACACCGGGCGCTTCGGTCGGTTGGAGGAGAAGGAAGGGCGTTTGGTTCGTTTTTCGGAAAAAGCCTCGGGCGGTCCCGGCTGGATCAATGCCGGAATTTATCGAATCCCTAGCTTATGGCTGGAGGA
>CAMDXQ010000106.1 GCA_945878585.1 Akkermansia muciniphila | reverse complement strand
CTCGAGGGGGTGATGTCGGAGAGGTTGAAGGGGAGGATTCGGGCGGAGGGGTGGGAGCCGAGGGCGGCGTTGGTGGTGGTGGCGAGGCGGGATCGAGAGGAGGGGGCGAGGTATGAGCTGCGGGATGTGCCGAAATTCGAGGGGGAGTATGCGGAGGCGGAAATTGGGCGAGTGGTGGGGGAGAAGGAGAAGCGAGTGGTGCTGCCGTTTGTCTGGGAGGAGGGAAGGTGGAAAGTGGGGGCCGCGTATCGGGATGGGCGAAATTGGGCAGAGGAGGATTTTAATTTTTGATGATCGATTTTCCAGACGGGCTATAGTTTGGGATGGCGATATGGAAAGTGCGGCCGCTGCTGCAGGAGCGAATTTGGGGCGGGCGAAATCTGGAGGCGTTTGGGAGGAGTTGCCCCGAGGGGCAAAAGATCGGAGAGAGTTGGGAGCTGGTGGATCGGCCGGAAGCGCAGTCGCGGATTGAGGGTGCGGGGCAGACCTTGGGATCCTTGTGGTCGGGGTCGGAACGAAAAAAGATATTTGGAACTCGGTCGCCCGAAACGGAGCACTTTCCGATTTTGATAAAACTTCTGGATGCTGAGGAGAAGCTGTCGCTTCAGGTTCACCCTCCTGCGGGGAAGGCAAAGTCGTTGGGAGGTGAACCGAAGACAGAGATGTGGTTCTTTTTAGAAACGAAGCCGGAGGCGGAGATTTATGTGGGTTTCAAGAGAGGTGTGGGGAGGGTTGAGTTTGAGAAAGCGTTAAAGGAGGGGAAGGTGGCTGACTGTTTTTATCGGCAAAAAACGGAACCCGGGGAGGCGATGTTTTTGCCGTCTGGCAGAGTGCATGCGATTGGGGCAGGAAACGTGATTTTGGAGATTCAGCAGAATTCGGATACGACGTATCGGGTGGATGATTGGGGACGAAAAGATGGGCAGGGGAAATCACGGGCGTTGCATGTAAGAGAGGCGCTGGAGTCAATTCAGTGGAGTGATGTCGAGCCGGCGTTCGTTCAGCCAAGGGGCGAGAGATTGTTGGTGTGTGATTTTTTTAAAGTGACGCGCTGGTGGCTTGCGCGGGAAGAGGTAAGGGAAATTGTTCCTGATCGCGGCACATTTCGTTTTCTCTTTGTGGCGGACGGCAAGATTCAGACCGAGGGAGGGGAGGAGTGGGGAAAGGGTGCGGCGCGTTTTGTGACTGCGGATGAGGATTCCGTAATCCTGCGGGGCGTGGAGGAGAGCACCGTGGTGCAGGTGGAGTTTGTTTAAGGCAGAGAGGCTACAGAAGATTTCCCTGCGGGGTTGGCTTTGTGTTGCCGCGTCCGAGGGGTTTCCCGTGAAAGCAGTGGTGGCAGGACTTTTCGTACACGTAGTGGGGGTGGGTAAGATCAGAGGCGAGGAGGGGCATTTGACAGTTGTAGCAAAGGACCGAGTCGGTCTCTTGGAGGTGGCGATCGACCCCAACCCGCTCATCAAACACAAAGCATTCGCCTTGGAAATGATCGCCTCCTGTTTCCTCGAAATACTTTAGGATTCCTCCATCTAGCTGAAGAATATTTTTGAATCCCTGCATCTGCAGGTAGGGGCCAGCCTTTTCACAGCGGATTCCTCCTGTGCAAAACATCACGATGGGTTGATTTTTGAGGGCGGGATCGATTTTTTGGGCGGCTTGAGGAAAGTCGCGAAAGTTCGAGATCTGGGGGTTGAGGGAGCCGTGGAATGTGCCCATGCGAATTTCGTACTCGTTGCGGACATCGAGAAGAGTGAGGGGGCGTTTTTCGTCCAGCCACTGTTTGAGTTGTGCGGGGGAAATCTTTGGGGATGGGTGGCGGGCGGGGTCGACGCCCGAAACCCCAAAGCTGACAATTTCTTTTTTAATTTTCACGAGCATGCGTTGGAAGGGTTGAGCCGAGCCGGGACTCTCTTTGGGGCGAATCTGCGCAAGGCCTGGTGTGGAGCGGAGGAGTTGGAGGACGGGATCGAGTTGGGAGCGACTTCCTGAGAGAAAAAAATTAATTCCTTCGTGAGCAAGAAGAATGGTGCCTTTGACTCCGAGTTCGAGGCATTTGGATTTAAGAACGGATTTTAAATCCTCCAACTGGTTGAGCGGGGTAAAGTGGTAGCAGGAGAGATTGATGATTTTCCGATCCACGAGGAAATCTTCGCAGGAAGAGAAATAGGGTGGCAAGGGCGGGCTAGCGTTTGCGTAGCAGTTCAAGCCTGCAGGCAAAGCCGCCGAGGTCGACGGTTTGTTGAAATTCGAGACGAAGAGATGAGGCGGGCGGTTTGATTTTTAGGGGATTGATCCAGACCATTCTGCCGCCAGGACGGAGCGCGACGGAAGCGATGGTGAAGAGTTCCTCCAAAAGACCCCGAAGGTTGGGAATAGGGACGCGTTTCCCAAGTGGGGGATTGGTGATGAGAAGAGAGATGCTGGCTGGTTCGTAATTGGGGATCTTTTCAAAATCGCGAAAGTCGCGAAGAACAAAATCGGCTGAAACGCCAGGGAAGCGGGCGGCTTGCCAGTTGGCGCGGGCGGCTTGAATGGCATCGGGAGAAAGGTCGGTTCCGAGAATTCGACGAACTCCGGTCAATCGAACTCGTTCGATGAGCTCGAGGGCAGAGCCGCAGAAGGGGTCCCAGACGGTTTCGTCAGGAAAAGGGCCGGCGAGGCGGGCCATCGCGGCGGCGAGGGGGGGATGGGAGGCGGCGGGGACATCCTGTTGGCGGTAGGGGAATCGGGGATCGGGGGAGAGGCGGGGACGGAGTTCGACAAAATCGCCCATCGGGGTGGGGTGGATTTCGATTGCCCATGGGGCTTCGCGGGAGTCGTTAAGAAGATCGGGGCAGAGGGCGTAAACGCGCTGCGCGATTTGGCGGACAGCTGAGCGCTGGTGGCCTTTTCCCATCCACTCAAATCGGTAGCGGATGGGGCCATCGGTAAAAGTTTGGAGGAGGGAACGACTGAGGGGGGAGGCAATCAGAGTCGCGAGGGGTTCTACTACAGAGGGAGATTTTTGCAGAGTTCCCAGAAGGAAGGACGCGGTTGAGAAACAGCGTAGGGAAAAAAGATCGTCCAGACGAAAGGGAGCCGTAGGGGCCAAAGTGAGAAGCCCTGGACGAATTTCCACAATCCGAAATGGGGTTTTCGAGTCTTTGACCTCTTGCGAAAGAATCGGTTCGAGACCGGTTCGGCAACGGAGGTGGATGCGGAGCTGGGAAACGTCGGAAAATGGGATGGTGAATCGAATGGAGGAGGGTTTTTGTTGGCGAGCGAGGTTGGCTTTCGCTCTCTGTTCATTCAGAAGAGGCAAGGAGATGCCTTGTTGACGGATAAGATCGAGAGTGGCGGAGCCGCCGATCTTCTCGAGGGCTTTCCCAAGAAACTTCTTCTCACGATCTGAGGAGGTTTTGGAAAGGAGGGAGAGAAGCTGGCGCTCTTCGGTGCGACCTGCTCCGATTTTGGGAAGGGCGGTCATGGCATAGCGCCGAATCTTCTCGGCAGGATCGGCCAGGAGAGAGAGGAGCCATTGCCGGACGGGTTCTTTGAGAGAGGGCTGAGATGCCTCGGTAAATCCAGCGCCGATAGCACGGATAAGAGCAACGGTGCGG
>CAMDXQ010000105.1 GCA_945878585.1 Akkermansia muciniphila | reverse complement strand
AAGCGTATGGGGATCGATGTGGAGATTGAGCTTCCTCAAAAAGCTCCGGATGAATCTGACAGCGTCATTCTGGTAGAATGCAAGGCGGTCCCTCAGGGAGATCCTGTTTTTCTTTTGCAGAACAACATGCCGAACCGGCTGAGCGTCTTTTTTGCCGAACTGTTGGGAACGCAAAAGAAAGATGGATGGAGATTGGGGCGTGGAACCGCGAACTCGGCGAATGTTACGGGGTGGAATCAGAAAGAGTGTGCAGTCAAATGGTCGACGAGGGTGAACCAAAAATCCGAATTTGATGTGATCGTGCGTTACGACGCCCCGGGAGCGGACGGAAAGGCCAAGGTAGAAACGATGGGTGGTACAGTGACGGCCAAGAGTGAGGCCACCTTTGGCGGAACTTTCACCGTTCAGATCGGAAAACAAAAACTGAAGGGTGAAGTCGTTCAGCAGGGGGAGGGAGTGGAGTTGAATCTCGGTAAAGTCACTCTGGAGCACGGTCCAGTGGAGATTCAGGTCACCACCGATACGATCACCGGCAAAGAGCTGATGCGGCTGCAGTCGGTGACGCTGATTCCGCGATGATGATGAATCGGGTTGGCTCGCGAATCGCCTGGAGCCTTCTCTTACTAGGGGCATGCATCTGTCTGCTGTCCTGCTCCAAGTCGCGACAGCCCAATATCGTAATCATTCTGGCGGACGATCTCGGTTGGAAAGATCTCGGGAGCTACGGAAGTGAATTTTACGAAACTCCCCACCTCGACCGCTTGGCTCAGGAGGGTATGCGTTTTACGGGTGCTTACGCCTCCGCCTGTGTCTGTTCCCCGACACGAGCGAGTCTTCTGACTGGGAAGTCACCGGCGCGTTTGCATCTCACGGATTGGTTGCCGGGCCGACCGGATCAACCCTCACAAAAACTTCATCGACCGAATTTTCAAACTTTTCTCCCCAAGGAGGAAAACACCCTTGCGGAGACCTTGAGGCAGGAAGGGTATGCGACGGCCTGTATCGGAAAATGGCACTTGGGCGATGCACCGGAAACCTGGCCGGAGCAACAAGGCTTTGATCTTAATATCGCAGGGTCGGGAAAGGGTAACCCCACTTCCTACTTTAGCCCTTACGCACTTCCCAATCTATCCGATGGACCCCCAGGTGAATATCTGAGTGATCGCTTAACCGATGAGGCGATCCGATTTATGGAGCAGAATCGCAACAAGCCCTTTTTTCTCTATCTCCCGCACTACGCCGTCCACACACCACTTCAAGCCAAAGGCGCTCTTGAAAAGAAATACAAGGCCAAGGCTGCTTTGCTTAAAAATCAAAAAAGAGCGGAGTTTCTTCCTGATTTGGGGCGTCCTGTCCGTCAGGTACAGAACCAACCGACGTATGCTGCCATGATTGAGAATATGGACGATGGCGTTGGGAAGATCCTGGAGAAGATCACCGCATTGGGCCTCGAAAAAAACACCATCGTTGTATTCACTTCTGACAACGGTGGACTTTCCAATGCAGGAGGCTCGCCCACGTCCAATTTGCCTTTGCGCGGAGGTAAGGGATGGCCTTACGAGGGCGGGGTTCGTGTCCCGCTGATCGTGCGATGGCCCGGAATGATAAAGGCAGGGAGCATTTCTTCGCAACCCGTGATCTCTGCCGACCTTTATCCCACGATCCTACAAATGGTTGGCTTATCGCCTCACCAACAGGAAAGCGAAGACTGTGTTAGTTTCCTCAGCGCCATCAAGGGCGAAAAACTCAAGGAGCACGCGCTTTTCTGGCACTATCCGCACTACAGCAATCAGGGGGGTAAACCCTATGGAGCTGTTCGGTTGGGACAGTGGAAGTTGATCGAGTGGTACGAAGACATGAGGCTGGAGCTTTATGACCTTAAGGTGGATCTGGGTGAAAAAAATAATCTCGCATCACAGAAACCCGAGAAAACGGCTTCCCTTGTCACACTTTTGCACGAGTGGCGCCAACGGGTGAATGCTCAGATGCCGACCGATAATCCGCTCAAGGCCAAGCTTGGATACCCGCTGCGGAACGGTGGCTTTGGACGAAAAGGATTCAACCTTTGGGACCCTTCGATCATCAAGGTGGGAGACACCTACCACATGTTCGCCTCCTGCTGGACCAGCGAGGATTTTAACGCTTGGAAAACCAGTTTTATTGTACGGGGTACATCCAAAACACTGCTCGGGCCTTATACTTTTGCCGGTGAAGTATTTCGCCCGCGCCCAGGTGATTTCTTTGATTCGCAAGGGTGTCACAATCCGAAGATCACATTTCATAACGGAAAATATTATCTCTACTACCTTGGAATTCCTGCGTGGAAAAGTGGCGTTGCGGTGAGTGACTCGGTGGAAGGGCCTTGGGAACGCCGGAAAGATTGGTGCATTCCAGCCAACAACCCAGCCCTGTGGATTCATCCGGGCGGGTCGGTTTATGGTGTGGGCAAGGTAAAGGTCGAAAACCCTAAATTCCCTGGGAGTAAAAAATTCGACGAGTTACTTCACTATATTCACGCGTTTCGATCCCCATCCATCTTTGGGCCCTATACCATGCTGCATCAGGGAAAGGAGAACGCCTTACCCAATAACTATCAGAATGAGGATCCCTGCCTTTGGTATGACGGGGAAATGTACCATATGCTGCTGACCGATCTGCACGGCTTGGCTTCCGGGCTGCATAAGAGTTTTGTGTACTACACGTCTCGGGACGGCATCTCCTATGAGTTGGTTTCGAAAGATCCGCTTTTTTCCAACCAGATTCCCATCCGATTTGAGGATGGCAGTGAGACGAAGTTCCTTCGTATCGAGAGACCGAATGTCTTTCTTGATGAAGGAGGTGCAGTGATTGCGGTCCTGGCAGCCTGTTCGCCGGAAAAGCAAACGGAGGGGGCACGTATCTTGGTGTTTCCTGTGGACCGATTTGGGCGCCGATTGAAATGACACAGCCCCAAACTCTGACCCTAAGTTTACAGCTTGGCTGGTTCTTTTAAGATCTGGCCCTCGGAGGTCAGGATCTTCTGCAATTCGGTTACATCGACTGAGTGGACTGATTTCTTGTCCCGGTTTGCCAAGGCAGCCGCAACTCCGGCGGCTTGTCCTGCGATCATGAGCTGGGGTTCCATGCGAAAAGAGGCAAAAGCCACCGCCGAGCTGCTGAGACATACCGGAACCAGAAGGTTGCGGCACTCTTTGGATCTGGGGAGGAGGGCCCGGTAGGGAATATCCCAAGGATCCACCGGCTGGCTGACGTAGCCTTCCATGTACAACTCGTCCGCCGCATTGGGGAAAAAGAACGTACGCATGGATAGCCACTGCACCTCGCGACTATCGATATTGTAACCTGCGATTCCTATGCAGTCGTCCTTGCGCCGATCGGTCATCAGGTCTTTTTGGGTCAACACGTGTTCTCCCTGCATTCGACGTCCTTCGCGAATATACATCTGGTGGGGCCATCCGCCGGTGTCGGTGAACTCATCCTTGCAAAGACCCCACGGTACGTACTTCTCGCGCACCTTCTTGGGTACGGAGGGATCGTTCTGCAAGTAGTAGACCAGACCTTGTGCCCAGTGGAGGTGTTGATCCCAAATCTCCTGGCGGCGTTCCGGACTGCCGTCGGGGTACTCCTGGTTGGCGCCTGGAAGATTGAGGGAAATGGGGGCGCCGGCATTCACGTCTGATTTACCGTTGGGCATTCGCTTAAT
>CAMDXQ010000104.1 GCA_945878585.1 Akkermansia muciniphila | reverse complement strand
ATGCGATAGCTAATCGACATTTGCTCCCAGGATTTTTCCGGGATCGAGCCAAACTCAAAATCCTGCATTTCCTTCAGACCCTGAACTGGCAATGGCACTCCTTCTAACCAAAAACCGCTCTCCTTTGCCAGGAAGAGATCCTTGTTTCGATCTGGTTGACCACCGTACCAACCGAACATGCCGGTGAATGTTATCGTTCTCCCTACATCTTTTTCTACGACGGTTCCCATTGGCCAGATCACCCGGCTGACAATGCTGCGGGAATAAGGATCCCCTTCTCCGGCTTGCCACTCTCCCGCGGGAATGATTCCGAAATGTTTGCCACTTTTGTCTGACATCCCCCCCTCTCCTCGGCTGCGGAGTGTTTCTACATTAACTCCCCACTGCATCACAAAGGAACCAGGGCCCCATATTGCAGGGATGGAAAAATCCTCCTGCCGATCTTTCAACTGAGCTTGGCAAGACCAAGATCCGATTCCGCCAACGAACATAAAAAGGAGGGAGAGTAAAAGTGGTTTCATGAATTTCTTATAGTGCCTTCTAGTACCGCAAACCAGCCTTGGCCGGTGTGCCAAGACTTACCGTGAGGGTGCCAACAGCAAGCACTGCATCGATGACAGGTCAGCTACCCTCGAATAGCGTGACTTCAAGTTTCTGGTCGGCCTTTAAAATCAAGTTCGATTGAAAAATCACCTCCGCCGACCCGTCCTTTTCCTTCACGGATGCGGCCAGAGATTTCCCGTCCACCATGGCCGACACTTTTCGCACTCCGCGCCCATCAGGAGGCACGAGGGACATCGCCTGGATCGGAACCTGCCCATATTTAACCGTCAACTCCGCCCTCATCTCCCCCCCCGAAATTTTTTGGCTGTAGCTACCCCATCCCTCCGCCGCGGTAAAGGCAGCTTTGAAGTTTTCCGGTTTCAGTTTGGGTGCAAATCCAATGTGCTGCTTTGGACCGTGGTACGTGAAACCGGTGATGGCGATAAAGGCTCCGTAGCTGGCCATCGAACGACCGTAGTGATCGCCGCACTCCACCTCGTTGAACGGGTTGCGCTTATCCCCGTCGTAGCGTTCATCGAGGGTCTTCATCACAGCCATGCCCTCCTTAACCATCCCTTCGGCGATCATGTGGGCGGCCACTTGGGATTCGAAGCCGTTCATGGTCTCGTTGAGGTAGCAGGCAAATCCAGAATAAACCCCAAATGGTGTGTTCCTTCCCAGCGCGTTGGCTGTCATTACAACCCCCCCCTCCCCATCGGCGTAGTAAGGCCGCCCCTTGGGATCTGCCTGGGCATCGTAAGCGTCCAGGTTACGGGTGAAGTTATATTTCCAAATCGAGTTTAGGGCGGAGCGGGTAGTGTTCTCGTTGAGTACCCTTCCCAACCCCACCTGCCACGCCCATCCCTGCCCCATCACCTGATCAATGTGGACTGTCTCATAGGCTCCAAGTTTCTTTGGGTTTGCAG
Organism: Akkermansia muciniphila; assembly: GCA_945878585.1. Taxonomy (GTDB): domain Bacteria; phylum Verrucomicrobiota; class Verrucomicrobiia; order Methylacidiphilales; family Verrucolacustridaceae; genus Verrucolacustris. The sequence continues at coordinate 2,332 of CAMDXQ010000104.1, read as the reverse complement.
GATCCGGAGTCTGAATAAACCACTCACCATTGAAGAGTTTGGCATCCATCCCGGCTCTTCCCTTTTCAGCCCTCTTGTGGCAATCGGTCGCAAACTCCTGATCGCCCATTTCCAAAGCCATCTGCTCGCCGGCTTTGAGTGCGGCGATATAAAGGCTACTGATCCATGGAATCACCCCATGCCACGGCTCGTCCAACGTGGTCAGCATGGGGGTGTCCAGTAACCCGTCCCCGTCACGGTCACACGAGTTGGCGTAGTCGATGGATTTTTTAACGCGTGGCCAAAGGCGCTTGAGCATCTGATTGTCGGGATTCGTCTGATGTGCCCGCAGTACCGCCAGGATCACGCCACAATGGCCGTCGATCGCACTGTCCCCGCCCATTTCACCCCGATAGGCCATCGAGCCATCGGGTTTGAAGCCGAACCCATACCAGACCCGTTCGATCACGTCCTGCTCTAACTCCGGGAACATCCGGGCATGGGCCTGAGCATAATGCCAAACGTGGTTGGGATGGCCCCAACAACTGCGAATGCCTTCGTAGGTGTAAAAACGCCCATCGCCAAAGCGGTAGCAGGTCGGCGAAGCCAAACAGCCAAGCGGAATGAAGGTTCGCTCTAGGAACCAGTAAGGCAGAGTCGAGTCGTACCAGGTCTGGTTCCAGAGTCGTGTCATCTCATCCAGACGATCCGCTTTCATGCTGAGCGCCTGGGCTACCTCCGCAGCATTTCTGAATCGTTTTCCATATTGAAGGCCCGTCTCCGCCCCCCTTACGGTTTCGATGGTGTTGGGGAAGTGCCAAGCGATCACAAAAGGCGCAGTTCCGGTCGCCCCTGGGGCGAGGTTCAGCGTTTGGGTCACTCCGCCAATCAACGGCTTACCGACAGGCGAAGCCGCTGAAGCAGGTCCAGAGACGGTGAAAACCGAATTCTCAGAAGGAACAGCGAGTTCCGCACTTGCACGGCAGGGATTCTGCCCGATTGCCGCCAACGCCATGCTCCCCCAATCGCGCTGCTTTTCGAGCGGAGTCACGATGTCCCGGAATTCGATCTGGTCCACGCTAACGTGTCCCCAGCTACCGGTGACTTGGTCGACCACCTCCAGTTTCGCCGTCCTGCCCTGCAAACCCGTGACATCAAAAGTGGCCTCACGCATAGCGCTGCTGGTCGGCCCACTCGCGGTATGGACCACCTTTCCATCGACCAGAAGCCGCACGGCAGTATCCGCATGCCCACCGCCGCCGATAAGGAAAGTGATGAAGTTACGTTCAATGGTGAAGGGTCGGCTGATCAGCTTACCCGTGGCGGCATCGCGCTTGACCGAGTCCTTTCCCGGATCGGGCGGCACAGACGTATCCCCCGGAGCCGAAGCGTGACTATTCACCGCTCGGCTTCCCTTCATCCCGGTTTCGCCGACATGGGCAGGTACCTCCACTTTGGCCACAGGCCCCTTGCCAAAGGCCGTGCCTTCGACTTCCCAGCCTTCGTACGTTGCCTTTTCAAAATGCTCAAAGACGATGTCAGGGCGTGCCGGTTTCCCGCTAGTGGGATCCGTGGCTTGGCTAACCACCATGGCCAAGCCCTTCTCTGAAACGATCGAGTTACTCCGCAGGACCCCAGGATAAGCTCGGAGGGTATCGATCAGAACCGGGTTTTCCAGCCAGCCCCCGATCTCAGCTTCCAATGCCTGCTTCGAGATGTTTTCCAACCGGTACCGCATGATTACTGCGGGGTAGCTCGAATCTTCGTAGTTGAGCGGGATGAATGGCGAGTAGGCCTCCAGAGTCACCTTGATCGGACAATCCGGATCCGAATAAGTCACCGTGCCAAAGGGATACGCACCGATGAAAACCACTTCTTTCCAACCCTTTCGATCGAGGGTGCGGATCTGTTCTTTCCCATCGATCGTGACTTTTAGTGCAAATCCCTGGGCGAAGGGGGATGGTTGGTCTCGGATCGGATCGATGTAGTTTCCACCCTGCCAGACTTCGATTCCCTTCGGGCGCTGGTGCCACGAACGATCCTTGTACTGGATCATCCGGGGCATTACGCCGTTCAGAGGACGATTAAAAATATCCCAATGCCAAAGTTTTCCGTCCCCTCCGAGGTAGACAAGGGCTCCAGTAGTGATGCCCCCCACAGGCATGCCGATGTTCATCAGGGCATCGCCGGTATAACTGCGGGGCGATCCACGCCCAAAGAGGGATTTCTCCCACTCCGGGGAAAGATTCTTCTCGGCGGGAATAACTTTCGACCAAGCCTCGGTCGGAAGTTTTTTGAATTTCTTCGAATCCTCCTCTGCAAAGGTTAATTCGCCGCAAAACACGGCCAGCAA
>CAMDXQ010000103.1 GCA_945878585.1 Akkermansia muciniphila | reverse complement strand
TCCGCCTTGTCGTCCTGAAGAAAGAGCACCCCTGCCTCCTTGTAAGTCTTCAGCTGAAAATGGGTCGCCGTCGAGATCACCCCCTGAATGGTGGATAGTTTCTCCGAAACAAAACCTGCCACCCGCTTCAGATCCGGCCCCTCTACCACGATCAACAAGTCGTACCCTCCGCTCATCAGCTGACAGGAAACCACCTCGGGATATCGGGCGACCCGAGCCGCAATCCTGTCAAATCCACCCTCTCTCTCCGGCGTGATTTTCACCTCGATCACCGCACGCACACCCCCATGCCCCGTCTTGTCCGAATCCAAAATCGCTTGGTAGCCGAGAATCACTCTATCCGCCTCATATTGGCGCAGGGCTTTCTCCACTTCTTTTTCCGTTTTTCCGGTCAGCTGAGCCAACTCGCCAGAGGACAAGCGTCCCCGCTCTTTCAAAATCTGTAAAAGGGGATCCATCGCCGGACTCAGGTTCGTCCCGGTTTCGGGAACTTAGGGAACGAGGAAAATCTTGCCCGTGTAAGGGCACTTCACTTCTGTCCCGGGAGCAAAGCCCTTCACATCCACCAACCCCGCGTAAGGAGCGTACGGACTGCGCACCATTCCCGTTTTCCCGGAAACTTTTTCACCCTTCGGGTAGCTAGCCTTGGTCGGAGTACTCTTTTCCGGACCTTCGGGAGGAGACCATGGCTTTTTCTCCTCACTCGCCGCCGTCTGGGGTTTCGTGTTTGCCGCGCCATCAGGATGGGTCTCGGTGGATGCAGGAGCCGTCGTCGTGTCTCCATATGTGGTCGTCACGTTCTCGGCATCGCCAGGAACGGTGCATCCGGTCAAGGCAAGGCCCAGACCAATGATCCCCAAGCTCATTAACCAACGAAATTTCATGAGGAAAACCTTATCACAATCACTTTTTCGGGGCAATCCTGCCCTCTTTCTTGCGAAAAGTGACTTTGAGTCTCGCCTCCGCCTTTTGCCCGGGTTTCAAATCCAGATGTTGCCCGAAAAGAATGCAATTTCCCTGTCGAATCGGCCCCTCAGGCCCCGTTTCGACATCCAAAAGCGGATACCCCCATGCCAAAGAAAGATTCTCAGGACACATCGTCACCTCCAACCCGTCTGTCGACCCCGCCACCACTCTTGCCGCCCCATCCCCATGCCACCTGTCCCGATCCGATTTGCTGCTCTCTCCAAACCGCCACACCCCCCGGCCCGACTGGTCAGGTCCCAAATTTAGATTCAACTCCGTCGCAAAAACCGCCTCCAATGGAAGAGTCCCCGTATTCGTAATCCGATACGAAACCTCCACCAATCCCCCTGCCGCATCGATTGCATACGTTTTTTCGAGCAGACACGGCAATCGCGTACCCATCCGGTACAACCCTCCGTCTCTCTGCAAACTGAGGGTCACCCGGCTGCCCGTCTGACGCATCTGTGTGATCTCAAACGGTTGCAAAATAAAATCCCCCAACTCCGGATACGTCCCCGCCGACAACTGATCCACTGTCGTCCCTTTTGCAAAAAAATGATCTTGGAAAATCCGCCTCTCATACCAGTCGATCGGACCGGTGCTTGTCCCATTCAGTCCTTCATCCCGCCGCGTCAGAACATCTGCCAGATTTCTCCCAAACTCGGGCAGCCCCACCTCCAGGCAACTGCCCCCCAGATGAGGCGCAAAAAGCAGGCTCAACGCCGGATGTCCCGCCATCACCTCGATTTGACCATCCGCATTTACATCTTCCCGTACCAAATCGGTTTCCGTCTGGCCCGCTCTCATCTCCGATTCCGCCAAGATCAATTCCCTCCAAATCGCCCCCCGCAAATGGGGCATGTGGAGGCCCCCCTTCGTTCCATGCCACTGAGCTGTGGAACATTGCGCCCGCAACAACCGCTCCATCACCCCACGCGAACCAGGAAACTGACCTTTCCCCCTCAGTCTACGGCCCAACATCAGATTTTTCCGATACATCAAGTTCAGCTCCTCATACCGCACTCGGAAAGAAGCCCATGACCCCCCTCGGAAAAATGGCAACCACTTCCCCGCGTCAAACCGTTGCGCCAACTGCCCTCGCTCCCTGAAAAACTCCTTTCGGGCCGACCCCGGCAACGACCACCCGCCCAACTCCGCTGGAGTTCCGGGAGGAAGAGCAACCCGACCTTTCGCGCTCTGCCGTTGAAGCTGCGCCTGCCCCGTCAAACAGTTCACCCAGCTGGCCGACTGCTGCAATCTGGCAAAAAGAGTATCCAGATAACCCGCCACCCCGCCCGGCACCTGATTCCAATTCTCCAGATTCGCCGCCAAGGTCAGAGTGATGTCCTCCCCCCGATTCGCCATCCTTCGCAAATAACCAAATACCTCATCCAACGTAGCGTGAGGAATCAACCGCGCCAAATCAGGACACGTCGGAAAGACCGACAAAAGATTTCCCGCCTGATCGGTGACATAGTGGCCATTCATTTTTGCTGGAATGATTCCCGCTTGCTGAAAAAATGACCCTTCGACAAACGAATACTTCAGTCCTCCACGACTAAACGCACCGCACAACGACGGCCCCCAAACCCCCTCCGCCAACCAGGCCCCCGAAGGCTGCGCTCCCAACTTTTCTTTTAGCCAGCCGTTCATTTTCGCAATCTGCCCGTCCCGATCTTCTTCCGACCACTCCACCAAAACCGGTTCGTAAAACCCTCCCGACATCATCTCGACCCGCCCCGTTCCCACCAGCTCCTTCACCTTCTTGACCAAATCCGCATGCCGTTCCCCCCACGATTCCAAAAGAGGCCCACCCACATGCAGATTCACCGCTACCCCTGGATACTTCTCCAAAACTGCAATGACAGGCCGGTACACATCTGTGGTGATCCGATCCACCACCTCGGGAAGATTTCCCACCGGCTGATGCATGTGCAGACCGAGTACTAGGTTCACGTTCTTCATCAAGAGTCCTAAATATACCAGTTCTTCATGTCCAACGCACGCACCGGTCCGCTGAACTCAATCAGCCCACGCTCCGGATACCGCTCCACCTCCGCCCCCCCGCGCACGACTCGGACCAAAAAGCTCACCTCTCCCCCCTCTCTCCTCCATCCAAGCGAGGAAAAAGGGAGTTGAACCTGCAGTCCCTTTCCCTCGGCCACTTTCGTCACACAATCCGTCTGGTCATACACCACCCCATCCTTCGATTTTTCGAGATTCACCCGCCACTCTTCTCCTTGGCGAATGATTCGCAATCGGACCGGGGCCGGCAGATGAAAATCTACAATCACCTCGTCGCCCGCTACCTCCTTGGAATCCAAGCGAAAATAAAAGTCACTCTCGCCATACCCGTAGTAAATGTTTTTTACTCGCCGGTCTCCTTGCGCCATCGCCCCCTGATCCCTCCACGCTTCGTATCTCCCCGCCCCCGCCCAATCCAGAAAACTTGGTGTTCCTCCTAATCTGGGTTCTATCGCCCGCGTCGGTCGGACCCCCAACTGAACCTCCGAACTGCAGATCGGCACACTCAATCCGGCGGGAGGCGTCACCCCCAAACGTCGATACACATTCTGCAATCTCCCCCGAAATAATCCGTCGAAGATCAAATCACTGTCGGTTTGAAAATCCGGTCCGTACCACCAAAACCAGTCGCTTCCCTCCGCCGCATACAGATCCTCCCACGCCGCCGCCCTCACTTCCGGAGCCAATTTCCCCTTCCCTTCCTCTCGCAACAGAAAATCCCGCGTCCGCTTGATCCAACTCCATCCCTGATTCTCCTCTGGGTCCCCGATCCAGATGTCGAAATTCCCGCCAATCCACGAGCCCGAATGCAAGCGCCCCGCCGGTCTCCCCTCATGCTTGTCCAAATACCCCCCCAAGGTTGTTGAGTTCAATCCCTTTGTTTTTTCCAAACGAAGATAAAACTCATCCAAAAAGGCCTCTCCACTATCGGGGAACGCTTCCCATGCGTTTTCCCCGTCCAACGCCAACAACACGATTCCATCCTGCGGCATTACCTGTGCGATATGCTGCAAATGAACCCGTAAATGCTCCGCCGCCATCTTTGGGTCGGT
>CAMDXQ010000102.1 GCA_945878585.1 Akkermansia muciniphila | reverse complement strand
GATTGCACCATTTGTCGGGTCTGGCGCGAGCGATTCAGTTTGTCGAACATCACCACGTTTTCCGCATCGGCGAAAAAGTTTTTCTTGGGCAACATTTTTTTGAGAATCTCAATCCCGGCGACATTGATCGCCGTCAGATTTGCCGGGGTCTTCGGGTCGGTCGTAACTCGCGCCCCCGACATCACCACCGAGCGATACTTCCCAGTCGGCGGTTTGAAGCGAAACGGAGTGAACTTAACCCCGTTGAATTCCCAATCTGTCATTTTCCGACAAAGCTCCTCCGCATCCACATTCTCTAGCGCAAAGATATCAAACGGCTGAACTACCGTTCCATCCAACCCCGTCGTGGGTACTCCCGTCGGATTGGCTCCATTGCTAACGCCCAACTCCCCAAAGAATCCAGTCGCAACATAACCTCTCGCACACCGAGCGATCGGAATATTGGGGGAAGTAGGCACCCACTTCAGCCCCGTATCCTCCCAAGTCATCTTTTGATTCCACCCCTTCATGGGAATCACTGACAACCTACACGGGCGCCTCAAATGAACTTCGTTAATCCATTTGGCAAGCTCCCCTACCGTAAGCCCATACACATAAGGAATGTCGTACTGCCCAATAAAGGAGGTTATGACTCCTTCTCCCTGTGGACGCGGACCCTCCACGCGAAAGTTTCCTAGGGGATTAGGGCGATCCAGCACCATCACTTCGATTCCCTTCTCCTGTGCCGCCTCCATCACCAACCCCAACGTGCTGATATACGTATACGACCTACACCCCACATCCTGGAGGTCGTAAACGAGTACATCGACACCATCCAGCATCTTGGGAGTGGGTTTCCTCGTATCCCCATAGAGTGAGAAAACCCTGATTCCCGTTTCTTCATTCTTCGAAATTTTTCCGTCTTGGTTTTGATCCTCTCCATGCCTCTCACCCGAAACTTTATCTCCCGCACCTACTTTCCCAAAAACCCCGTGTTCCGGCCCATACAAAGCCACTAAGTTTACCCCTTCAGCATCCCGAAACCTTCGCCAAGTCGGCACTCCCGTCCCATCGACTCCCGATGGATTCGTCACCAACCCAACCCGTTTGCCCTTCAGTTCACGAAACCCCCGATCCGCCAAGACATCGATCCCCAACTGAAACACCGGCCTGTTTGTTTCTTGCGCTATTCCAGTCGACAACACGAAAAGGAAAAGGAGTGAAAAAAGGAAATTCACAGATTCCCTGTGATTCCAGCGGAATGTTTCATGATTCCAAGCACAAGCTTGATATCTGGCCCTCTGGATATTTTCCAACAGTTACCGACTACCAGTCATATCCCGACTTCAAACCCTCAGCTTGATTCCCTTTCTTTGAAAGGTAGGCCGGTCCAAATCCTCAGCCCCACGAACACTCGGGCTGGACCGCGTGAACCGGCTCGGGGTTGAATCGAATTCCAACTCTCCCTGTGCCGCCACATACCGTTTTTTTCGCTTTCCCTTGCCCTCCACCGCCTCCATCGGAACGTCCTGCTCCACTTTCTTCTCTTCTACCTTCGGCAACACCGTTTCCTCACCCCTTCTCGTGACCAAAAGGGTTACACCTATCGATTCACTTCGTTCCGGATCTACAGCAGCTCCTGCAGAAATCGGCAGATCCACCGGTAGCCGTCTCCGAATCTTTTCCAAGAACCCATGAAAATCCTGAAGGGAGGTTTCTGGACCGGTGATCACACTCACCAATACCCGATTCCCATCTTTCCATGCTCTTCCATCCTCCAATAGTATGTCCTCAATCACCGCTTCGATCACCGCCTCCTCCCTGCCCTCTCCAGAAGCTTCCGCCACACCAGTCCAGGCATTTTCCAAAAGGCCTACGGCATCCGCCCCTTGGCCCACCGCCTCTCTCAACTCCGCTACCCCTAAATGTACCAACCCACCCTTTTCCATCACGTGAGCCAGAGCATGAATTGTTTTCGCCAATGCTTTATCCAAAGAACGTTGTGCTTCCCTCAGATCTTTTGACATCGATGTCTCCAGTAATCTTTCGTTACTGAACACCAGCACCGCATCCGCCACCTGCCTTAGTTCCCGAAGACACCTTTCCGACCGCTCCTTCTTTCTTGTGCCTTCAAAACCAAACGGACTTACCGCTAGGACGACCACTTCCGAACCTTGCTTCTTCAGACGCCGAATCAAACTGGGTCCGAGTGCCGATCCCGTCCCGCCACTCACAGATAAAACCACCATCGCTGTCTGTATTCCCGCCAATAGAGGATCCAGACTATCCCCCTCCTCAAGGCTTAACCCATCCAACAACTCTGCTTCCCCGCCCGTTCCCATTCCATGGACTCTCTCTGGAGCTACCAGAATCTTTTTACCCGCGACTGTTCCGCGCAGTGCCAGCGCATCCGTATCGATACAAAGGGTGCGATGCTCCCCCTCACACGCCACGGCAAGATTGTCCAATACGGCAGCTCCTGTGCCACCGATTGCAAGTATTGCGACAGAGGATGTTGGATGCGTTGATTTGTTCATTTTTTGTATCCTTTCCTTATAAAAACCGCATCCCTGCGACCACACGTCCCAAGGATTTCTGGATTTTTCGCCAGCCTTTGACCTGACCTGCTTCACGTCTCTCACAATCCGCCGCATACCTCAGCGTTCCCAGAACCGTCGAGAACTCAGGCCTCTCCAAGTCGCTTTGTTCACCTAGGAAATCCCGGGCCCTCCCGATTCGAACCGGTCGAGGCAGAATTTCGGAAGCCAATCGGCTGAGTCCACGCAACCGAGCCCCTCCCCCCGTCACCACCACCTCCGTCTCGACCGCACTCCAAAGATTCTGCTCCTCCAGATCATCCCGAATCATCTGCCAGATTTCTGCCATACGTGCCTGCAGGATCTGAACCATCGCCTCTTTAAAGAAGGATCTGCCATCAAAACTAATTTCACGAGCCAGGGTAATCTTCTCATCCTTTTCCATCGGCTCCAAAACGACCGATCCAATCTCCTTCTTTAACTTCTCGGCCCTTGCATAAGGAATTTCCAATCCAATCGATAGATCTTGGCTCAGGTGATCTCCTCCCACCCCATGCACCGCCGAATGAACTACTGCGTTATCTCTCCATACCGAAACATCGGTTACTCCCGCCCCCAAATCGACGACAACCGCGCCTCGCTTTTTTGCCTCTTCGGTTAACACCGCCAGACCCGATGCATAGGCCGAAAAGGTGCAGCCCTTCACCCGAATCTTCTGATCTGCCACGCACTGTACCGCCGTCTGTAGCCGAGTCCGTTTTCCCGTCACTAAATGGTAGTGCGCCTCAATCATCTCCGTATGAACTCCCAAGGGTTGAAGCGATCCCACCCCACGATCCAACGAATATCCCCGTAGGAGTTCATGCAAGATTGCGTGATCCCGACTCAATGGCAAATTCGCCCCTAGGGCATGCAACTCCTCAAGTGTGTTTTCTGTCACCCGATGTTCGTCCTCGGCCAGTGTGACTCCTCGCACCGTTTCGTTTCTGGAACTTAGATGAGTCCCACTGAGGGATAAGTAGACCTCCGTGATTTCGGCCTGAGTCCTACGCTCTGCTTCAGACAATGCCATCCGGGCTGCTGCTTGCGCGTAACCAAAATCGGTCACCTCGGCCTTTCGCATTCCCGCAGAGGCAGACTCACCCACACCTAAAAGCGTCAACGCACCATCCTCAGACATTTCTGCAACCGCAACGGTCATCGTTTGGGTTCCTAGATCGGTCGCGATCAGAATTTCTTCATTGGGTGTTCTTCGCATAATCATATGTTTTATTCTCCGTTGGGTTTAGTTGAGGAAGGTAACCGGTACATTTCGTTCGGGGGTTAGATCCACCGTCTGCACGGTCCGACCCTTATTTTCCGCGTATTCAAAAATCACATTCAGACGCTCAAACTGCTCGGAAAGATAACTAGTCCGAAATCGGATTTTTCCGCCTTTCGGGGTAGATACCACAAACCTTCCCGGGCCCTCCAACAAGACCTTGGAGCAGTCCAACCCATCCCGAACAGTGGTCATCGAAGCTTCTCTGAGGAA
>CAMDXQ010000101.1 GCA_945878585.1 Akkermansia muciniphila | reverse complement strand
CCAGCCGTATCCAAAGTCCCGCCAATCGTAGTCCAGTCGCTTCCGTTGATAAAAACTGGCTCGAACATAATTCTCTTATATCCACCGGGCACTGCATTGGGGTTATCTCCAGTAGCGTGCAATTTGAGGATCACCACGGCACCGGTGCTCGGCATTCCTCGAGCGCGGACTTTGGCTGTGAATGACACTTTGCTTAGATCACTTTGACCAAATCCTCCGGCGGTGTAGGGACTATTCACCGTTCCTAAAGTAACATTTGCTGCCCAACCACCATAGAATGAAGCAGCTGTTACGGCTGATGCGTTCGGGGTAAGGGCTAGATAACCGCTGGTGGGTGCCGTGGGAAAGCCATTGTTCGCTAAAGTTGTGGTGGGTGAAATATTTCCAGAGCCTGGACTTAGTGCAGTCGAGGCAAAGTAGGCGTACGCAGTAGTAGAGCTATTAAAGTTTAAATCCAGCAGGGTGCTTGTGGCCGCATCTACCCTTGTTGATGAAAATGTAAGTATCGCGAAGGCAGCCCATAAATAGCACTGGGATCGGTGTAACAGCACAGCACTATCCTATACTACAAAAGAATCAATTTGTCAATGTAACGCTTACAATTAAAAGAAACTAGCTTGTAGGTACTTGCATCCGATTGGAACCTTGCCTGTTTCAAGGTCCGATAATTGGGTAGCAAGGGGCCGAGTTGTCCGGCTTCAGAGCACCAAAATGAGGCGTTCTAAAATCGAATTAGTTAAACTTATGGATGTAAAAGCCAGAGCGGAGTTTTGGTTCAAACCAAGTGCTCTTGGGCGGCATGATCTGGTCGGCATCGGCCACGGCTAGGATTTGGGATAAGGAAACGGCTGGTAGACTGAAAGCGGCAGCCGCTTGGCCTGAATTGACCTTATTTTCCAAGACTTTAGTTCCATGAATTCCGCCTACGAAATCGAGACGGGCATCTGTTCTTGGATCCTTCACCTGTAAAATGGGGCCGAGCAGGCGATCCTGAAGGGCAGAGGCGTCCAGCTTAGCCACAGGATCGGATTTCGTATCCGCTTTCCAGGCGAGCTGATGCCATTTTCCATCTAAAAAGAGCCCGATCTTTCCTGTCTCGTCCGGAGGGGCGGAAGGAGAAGGTGTGACTTGAAAAACTTTTTTCGCCTCCTCGAGAAACGTGGCAGTAGTGAAGGGATTCAACTTCAGGATGAGTCGGTGATAGGGAAGAACGCGCAACTCGGAGGCGGGAAAATAAACGGTGAGAATACCCGATGGACCTGGCTTTTCGTTTGCCAAGCGTGCGGCAGCAGCGGCGCGATGATGACCGTCGGCAATATAAGAACGAGAGACTTGGGAGAAGAGTCGGACAATTTCAGCGGCATCCGGGCAGCGCCAGACGGTGTGTTTCACTCCACGCTCATCGGCGACCTCTGCCAACGGTTTCACGGTCAGCTCAATTTCGTCCATCTGGGCAGTCAGTTCGGGCAGGTCGGGATACGCGGCGAGAACGGGCCCAGTGAGTGCCCCTAGATGGCGGATCAGGTTGACGCGATCGTCCTCCTTGTCGGGGCGGGTGAACTCGTGTTTGCGCAGCTGGCCGGAAACATAGTCAGCAAAGTCGGCGAGGGCGGCGAAACCCCGTTGGCGGTGGTTCCCCTCGATCATGCGAACGAGAAAAATGGTGGGTTTCTTCTCAGGAAGAAGTGCTTTTTCTTGGACGAGACGGGCGAAATTGGAGGCGGCCCGTACATAGACTTCGGGGGCGTTAAACTTGACCGAATCGGGAAATTCCAAGTCCGCACGATCGACACGGAGAAGGGTATGGGAGTGATTCTCGGCCAGCTTTCTGGATTCATCCCGGGAAACGATGTCGTAAGGGACGCAAGTAACCTCGTTGGCTTGCGATGGGTTGACGGAGAGGGCGGGGATTGGATGAATCTTTACCATAGAGGATTTTTCAAGGTAGCTGAGTCGGGCACGGTTTGTCTAATCCCATGCGACCAGCATGAAGATTGTATTGATATGGATAAGGTGGTTAATTGATCGATCGTGCGATCGATTCCTTTGCATTTCATTGGCAAGTTCTTTGCTGTTTTAGCTTTGGTTTCCTTTTTTCTTCCTTGGGTGAGGCTTTCTCCATCCGCCCTTAAGAAGAATACCCTCGAGCTGGTTCGGAGCCGTGAAGAAGGTGGACCGGGCTTTTTGCAGAACCTTATTTTCATGCGAAGCGGGGAGTGGTCGGAGATGTGGGCGGATCCAGCGGATGGTTTTTCCGGATTTCAGTTGGCCTTTGGTGCTGCTTCAGGAACTCAGAGGGCGAAAATGCAGACGGAGTTGGCCTCCATTGTTTTGGACAAGAAAGAGAATCGGCCCCTGCTAGGATGGCTTCTCCTGATTCCAGTCCTGACTGGTTTGGGGTGGGTTGGTCTCATCTTGCCCAGGACACCCGCGATCGTGATGGCCGTGACTTCGGTGGGTTTGGTCGGAATGTACGGGATCTTGAGGTTAAAAATGGCAGGGGGTTATAGCGACCGCCTCATTGCTCAAATCCAGTTGGGGTTAGGATGGTGGGGCACGCTTTACGGCATGCTCGGACTGGCTGTCGTCTGTGTGATCTTTTTAGGGAGAATGCGTGGAGGTTGGGACGCCGATTAAGATGTCTTTTTGGAGGAGTCTTTTTTGTCCCCCTCCTCGACGGCGTGCTTCACCTCTTTTTCAAATTCATCCTTCGCTCGGGAAAATTCCCCCAAGCTGCGCCCGATGGAGCGAGCTAGTTCCGGCAGCTTCTTGGCTCCAAACAGAAGAATAATCACGAGAACGATCCAGAACCATTCGGAGCCTTGCGGCAACCCGAGTGCGAAGGGAATGGGGATAAGCATTCAAGGATCTTAACGTGGGTAATTCCTGAGGCAAGTGCCGTTCGTTTGTCGTTTATTCTTGGTACGGGACGTTGTCTCCAACGGACCGTGTTAAGGAATTGTGCACGGGCGGTTAAGGATAACCGCCCCTACCAATGTTGAGGCAGAGGGGGCCAGAAATTGTCGGCTTACAAAACGTTACAGACCTAAGGCTTTGCGGGCCGCATCGAGAGTGGGGGCAATGGGGCTTGGGGCCTGGGGGAACAGGGAGAGAACGGTATCGGGGTCTTTCAGGCCGTGTCCAGTGAGAGTCATGGTTACGAGACTGCCTTTAGGAATCCAACCTGCAGCGACGGCTTTTCGAAGTCCTGCAACTGGTGCGGCACAAGCGGGCTCGACAAAAACTCCCTCCGTTTTGGCTAGAAGTTGATACGCGCTGAGGATTTCTTCGTCGGTCACCTTATCGATACGGCCGTTTGACTCCTTGGCGGCTGCCAGCGCACCTGCTCCGCTGGCGGGGTTTCCGATTCGAATGGCGGTGGCAATGGTCTGTGGATCTTTGACGATCTTTCCGTCAACAAGAGGTGCCGCGCCGGCGGCCTGCCAACCGAACATCCGCGGACGCGGGCCCTTGGGGATAGCTTCACAGAAGCCCTTCCAGTAGGCGGTGATGTTTCCTGCGTTGCCAACGGGAAGAAAGTGAAAGTCGGGGGTCTTGCCCAGAGCTTCGAGAATTTCGAAGGAGGCAGTTTTTTGTCCTTCGATCCGAACCGGGTTGATGGAGTTTACCACTTCCACTTCGGGAAGGTTCGACATCTGGCGGATCAGATTGAGTGCATCGTCGAAATTCCCAGAGATCGGAAGCAGCTTGGCGCCATGGATTAAGGCTTGGGTCAATTTCCCAAGAGCAATCTTTCCTGCAGGAATAATAACGGCGGAGGATATTCCAGCTCGAGCTGCGTAGGCCGAGGCCGAGGCAGAGGTGTTTCCTGTGCTGGCACAGATCACCAGTTTCGCCCCTTTGGCAACGGCATGGGTTACGGCCATTGTCATCCCGCGATCTTTAAACGAGGCGGTAGGGTTCAGTCCCTCGTATTTCAAGCGAAGATCGAAATCTCCACCTAAAGCGTCAGTCAGACGGGGAGCCGAGAGGAGAGGAGTGTTTCCCTCGCAAAGGGTGATGATTTCAGCTTTTGGGGGCAGAGGGAGGCGATCCCGAAAGGCGTGAATAATTCCGTTCCAGCTCATGT
>CAMDXQ010000100.1 GCA_945878585.1 Akkermansia muciniphila | reverse complement strand
AAAAGCACTCTCGTTCACGAAGTTATTTACAAAACCCTCCTTCATCAAATGGGTCGTGCTGTCGAAAATCCACCCTCCCTCAAATCTCTTTCCGGTTATGAATCGATCTCCGATGTCCTTTTGGTCGACCAATCCCCCCTCTCCCAAACGCCACGCTCCACTCCTCTGCTCTACCTCGATATTTACGATCTCGTCCGCGAGCTGTACGCATCCACCGAGGAAGCCCAGTCCGCTGGTCTCCCTGCTTCCGCTTTCTCCTTCAATGCGGGAGGAGGACGTTGTGAGCGTTGCGGTGGAATGGGCTACGAAAAAGTTTCGATGCAGTTCCTTTCGGACGTATTCGTCACCTGTCCAACCTGCGAGGGCCACCGATTCCAACCCCATGTCCTCGCTGCTCCTTACCTCGGAAAATCAATCGATCAGCTGCTCGAAATGACCGCAGCCGAGGCTCTGCTCCACTTTGCCCCCCGCGACAACCTCACCCCTCGGGCTCGGGAATGCCACCAGAAGATCTGCCAATCTCTCTCCCTCCTGAGCGAAGTCGGACTCGGCTACCTCCGCTGCGGCCAGCCACTCAGTCAACTGTCCGGCGGAGAAGCTCAACGACTCAAACTCGTCGCCCATCTCGCCCCCCAAAAGGAGAAACCCACAACTCCCAAGAACGATCGCCAAAAAAAGAGTTCTCCTCCACCCACCACTTCCTCGCCACTCCTGATCCTCGACGAACCCACCACCGGACTCCACCTCGACGATGTCGCTTTACTGATCCGACTTCTCCACCGGCTCGTCGAACAAGGCGCATCCCTTCTTGTCATCGAACATCACCTCGACGTCCTCAAGAATGCCGATTGGATCCTCGACCTAGGCCCCGAAGCCGGCTCCGCGGGAGGAAAACTGATCGCCAAGGGAACCCCGGAAGACGTCATCCGGTCAAAAAATAGCCATACCGCCACCTATCTCGCCCCCCTTATTTCGAATAAGGCGACCCCCACCCTTCGCCTCCACGAAGCTTCCCCCTCTTCATCGAAACACGCCTCCCGACAAGAAATCGTTGTTCGGGGTGCACGTCACCACAATTTAAAGAATTTCGACCTACGGATTCCCCGAGATCAGATGGTCGTCGTGACTGGACTTTCCGGATCCGGAAAAAGCACCCTCGCCTTCGACCTCCTTTTTTCCGAGGGACAGCGCCGCTATCTCGACTGTCTAAACACCTACGCCCGTCAGTTCGTCGAACAACTTGAAAAACCGGACGTCGATTCGATCTCGGGTCTCCCCCCTTCCGTCGCCATCGAACAGCGAACCACCCGTGGCGGCCGAAAGTCCACCGTCGCAACTGTCACCGAACTCTATCAGTTCCTCCGACTCCTCTACGCCAAACTCGGAGTCCAACACGATCCCGACACCGGCGAAGCCGCCATCCGCCAGAACTCGGTCGACATCATCAAACGAATCCAATCTCAACTTCGAAAATCGAAACGCCTCGATCTCCTTGCCCCCCTCATCCGAGGTCGTAAAGGCTTTCATACTGAAGTCGCCCGCTGGGCTGTTAAAAAAGGATACAAACTGCTTCGCGTCGACGGTCAGTGGGTTGAGCCCTCCAACTTCCAGCCCCTCGACCGGTACAAAGAGCACCAGATTGAAGTCCTCGTCGGACAACTTTCCCCTGGCCGAAAGGATCTACCCATCCTTGTGTCTCAAGCCCTCGCTTTGGGTAAAGGCACACTCTATGCCCTCGATCCAAAGGGGAAGTCGACCATCCACAGTCACCATCTCTTTTGCCCCGGAACAGGTCGCTCCTTCGATGAACTCGATCCCCGACTCTTCTCCTTCAATAGCCCCCATGGTTGGTGCCCAGAATGTCAGGGCTACGGCACCCTTTTGGCGAAGCCACCCGAGGTCGATACTGAAGACGAGGCAGAAAAAGAGCAGCAAATGGAATTGGCACGGGAAGAGCTAGCCGATGGAGAACTTCTCCCCTGCCCATCCTGCCAAGGGGCGCGCCTCAACCCCATCGCCCGTTCCGTCCGCTTTGCCGGAAAAACTATTCCGGAAATCAATGCGCTCTCCGTTCGTAATTTCGAGACCTTCTTCTCGAAGATCAAATTTACAGATCGCGAAGCCGCCATTGTTCGGGACATCCAGCCCGAAATCCTTCAACGCCTCGCATTCCTGCGGAAGGTCGGACTCGACTACCTGAATCTCGACCGTTCCGCCCCTACTCTTTCAGGAGGGGAATCCCAGCGCATCCGCCTTGCCGCCCAACTCGGCTCCAATCTTCAGGGCGTCCTTTACGTTCTGGACGAACCCACGATTGGACTTCATCCCCGCGACAATCAGAAACTCCTCGGAATCCTGCGGGACCTACGCGACCGCGGAAACTCCCTCCTCGTCGTCGAACATGACGAGGACACCATGCGCGCCGCCGATCACATCATCGATCTCGGCCCTGGAGCAGGTGTTTACGGAGGCGAAATCGTTGCCGAAGGCAGCTGGAAGCAGATCGATGCCAAGGGTAAGTCCGCTACCGCTCGCCTTCTGGGCCAACCGATTCAACATCCTGCCCGAGGCCAACGCCGCCCGATCCATTCCACAATCCCTTGGATCAAGGTCAAAGGGGCAACTGCACGAAACATCCACGGAATCGATGTCTCCCTCCCTCTTCACCGGTTGATTGCCCTTTCGGGTGTCAGCGGCTCGGGTAAAAGCACGCTCGTTCGGGAAGTCCTTCTGCCGGCAACTTCTCCGAATCGGGCCAAAAAGGATCCCCGATGGAAATCGGTTCAAGGAACAGAATCGATCGACCGGGTGGTCGAGGTTGATCAGTCCCCGATTGGAAAAACTCCACGCTCCACCGTCGCCACCTACTTGGGACTCATGGATCACCTCCGCACGCTATTCGCGAGCCTACCTATCGCTAAGCAGTCCGGCTTTACCGCCTCCCACTTTTCCCACAATGCGGGCCCGGGCCGGTGCCCCGCCTGTGACGGAGCAGGCACCGTCCGGGTTCAAATGAGTTTCCTCCCACCTGCCGATGTTCGCTGTGAGGAGTGCAATGGACTCCGCTGGAAACCTGAAATCTTGGCCATTCGGTACCGCGATATATCCATCCAGCAAGCCCTCTCCCTATCCGCCGAACAAGCCTCCGAGTTCTTTTCTCCTCATCCCAGAATTGCTACCCCCTGCCGTCTCATGACAGAAACCGGCCTCGGATATCTCCAACTCGGACAGACCAGCCCCACACTCTCAGGAGGAGAAGCTCAACGATTGAAGTTGGTCACCGAATTGGCCACGGCGCAGATCGCGGCTGACCAAGCCCACGCCAAGGGACGAGCCCGCCGTCCTGCACATCATCTTTTTCTGCTGGAGGAACCCACTGTTGGGCTTCACCTGGCTGATGTTCGCCGTCTTCTTGATCTGATGCATCGGCTCGTTGACTCAGGTCACACCGTTGTCGTCATCGAGCATCACCTTGATGTCCTAGCCGAGGCCGACTACCTGATCGATATCGGTCCCGAAAGCGGTGAATCAGGCGGGAAGATCATGGCTCAAGGCACCCCTGAACACGTCGCCACCTCAAAAGATTCCCGCACCGCCCCCTTTCTCCGCACCCATCTCAATCGCTCGAAATAGATTGATTTAGAAACGGGCTATTACTTTAGCTATACAACTAAATAGAGGTGATTTAGTCAGTTTACATTGACTTTTTTGCCTTTGTTTCTAATGTATTAGTTATGTTCTCAGGGCTTATGTTGGTTTTATGCCTCCTGCCTACATTTCTCTTTGCCGAGCCTAGCTTTGAACTACTTAGCCGTCTGGAATACGATCAAGAAATCCGTGGCCTCAGAATCCCTGCGCACTGGGTTCCAGAGTTAAAACAAGATCTCTACGTTGGTCGCGCTTCCATTCAGCCCTCTCAATCTAAACTCTGGTCCATCGGTTGGAAACCCTCCCTCAAACTGGAAAACGTAACCTTTAATGGCTCCCTCAAAGATCTTGGAACGATGTTCGCCAAGCTCTCCCGTTCCTCTCGCACCTCAATCACCATCGAACACCTCTCCACCACGGATCATCAGGATGGATCTGTATTCCTGATTGCTGAAAACGGTAATTGGAGACAGCT
>CAMDXQ010000099.1 GCA_945878585.1 Akkermansia muciniphila | reverse complement strand
CCAATGCCTCTCCCAAGGCCACGTGATCCTTCGGCTTAAAATCAAACTTCTTGGGTTCACCCCATGTCGAAACCACTGGGTTCTCTGCCGCCGTACTTCCCTTCGGACATTCCTCCCAGGGCAGATTCGGGATCGAAAGCAGCAAACTCACCTGCTTCGCCTCCACTTCCGCCGCCTGCTTGTCCAACTCCGCAATCCGATCCGACTTCTCCTTCATTCCAGCCAAAAGATCATCCGCTGATTCCTTTTTTGCCTTCCGTACCCCCACCTCCTTGCTGATCGCGTTCCGTTCCGCCTTTAACTTCTCCACTTCTCCCAAAAGTCGTCGCCGCTCCTCATCCACTTCCAAAACTTTGTCCAAACCGTCCGCCGCACCCTTTCCGCGGGTGAGCAATCGTTGACGGACAGCCTCCGACTCCTTTCGAATCAGTCCAATATCGAGCATCCTCCCATTCAACCTATTCCCAGCCCTTCCGTCGAGACTCGGCAAAGGCTTTGCCGTTCGACATAGAAACGGCTTTAACATACGTGTGCCTAATTCCCCTTTCCGCGCTGCCGTCCTCGACCTCGGTTCGAACACCTTCAAACTACTGCTCGCCGAACAATTCGGCTCTACCCTTCGTATTCATCACGAAAAAGCTTATCCCGTCCGACTCGGGGAAGGAGTCGCCCTTACCCGTCGCATTCAATCCACTTCCTGCCGTCGCGCCCTTCGCCAGATCACCCTTCTCCAACGAAAGATTTGTGCCTTTCACCCAGATCAAGTTGTCGCTGTCGGGACTGGAACCCTAAGACGTGCCACCAATGCAAAATTCTTCCTTCTTCCCGCCTCCCGTATCCTTGGAAAAGAGATTTGTCTCATATCGGGTCATGAAGAGGGACGCCTGATCTCCCTTGCTTCCCGAGAACTCACCCGAAAAAAGAAACCCAGGTTCCACATCGACCTTGGAGGAGGAAGTCTGGAGGTCATCGATTCCCTTCGTCCTGCCCATCCGAAAATTGTCAGCCTGAACCTAGGTTGTGTCGCCGTCCGCGACTCCCTCCTCCCTCACCATCCCCCCTCTCAAAAAGAGTGGGATCACGCCGTGCATTCGATACGGAAGGCTCTCGCTAAAATTCCACATCCTCCCGCTCCCACCCAAGCCACTTTTTCAGGTGGAACGGGTCATACCTACGCCTGCCTTCTTTCGGGCAGAAATAGAAAAGCCCGCCGACTCGAAGGCTTCCCACTTTCCCTACCCGAACTGGAACGCCTTCTCAGGAAAGTCCACCCCCTCACCCTTCGCCAACTTCATCGACTACCCGGAATGCCTCACGATCGCGCATCCCTAGCCCTCTCCGCTTTTCTCGTTCTCCGCGAAACAATGCACCGCCTTCATCTCCCGTCGGTTCAACTCACAACCCACGGCCTACGGTACGGGGTTTGGCTCGACCGCCTAGCCCCCCAACCGGTGAAAAAAATTGTCCGATGATTCCCGACTCCCCCCTGATCCGCGAAGCTTCCCTGTTGATGGCTCAACGGGAAAAGGAGCCCCGCCACGTCCGCCATGTTACCCTCTGGTCGGTTTTTCTTTTTCGCAAACTCGAACCCCTTCACCGATTAAAAGCGGCTGAACTGGAACTCCTCGTCGCCGGTTCTCTCCTCCACGATATCGGCTGGTCCACCGCCACGGAGGAACGCCCCCATCATAAGGAATCGGCCCGAATCATCCGGGAACACTCTTGGGAGAAGCTTTCTAAGACAAAGAGAGATTTCGTTGCTTTGTTGGCCCGCTACCACCGAAAAAGCATCCCCTCCCCGACCCATCGTCGATATCAGAACCTGCCCAAGGATCAAAAGAAGACCCTCCACCTTCTCGCAGGTATCCTGCGCGTCGCCGATGCCATCGACCGATCGCATCAACAAAACCTGCATCCTTCCGATCTCATGATTCAACCTGATGCCTGCCTGATTCTCGCAGAGGGAAAAGATTCTGGGGATGCCCAATTCGGCATCGAGCGCAAAGGGGATCTCTTCCAAAAGACTTTTGGACGTCCCCCTCTCCTAAAAGCCACCTCCTAGCAGAATGGCACGCCGAGGCCGTTCTGCTTAACTCTTCCTATGGGTACAAAACGGTGGCGACCTCAACTGATCGCCTTAGCCATTCTTCTGGCCTTCGTCGGCTTCTCCTACAGCTACGTCCGTTACTTTGTTCGCTCTCGTACTCATAGCGTCATCGTCTTTTTTGTCCCCGGTGCCAGCTCCGAACTTCTCGCCCTGGCTCAAGCCCGAGATCCGAATCGTAAACTGTCCGGACTCGATCACGCGGATTCTATGGCTTTCGTAGAGAGCCAATCCTCCGATCAACTGACCGGAGACGCCGCCGCCCTCGCCTCGTTCCTTGCCACCGGTCAACCCAGTCCCGCGGGCCGCCTGAGCCTTCAGTACAACGGGAAACCTGCCGATACCCTTCTCTACGAAGCCCAACGTCGGGGTCGGGCCGTAGGGGTGGTGTCCTCAGGCAGTATCACCTCGCCCGGGGTGGCAGCATTCTACTCCCATCAACCCGATGCCTCCGTATCCGCGACCGTTGCACAGCAACTTCTCGATACCACACGGATCGATCTCATCCTTGGTGGTGGCCGTGAAATATTTACCACGGAAAAGAAAACAGGCCGACGGGATTTGGAGAAAGAAGCAGAAAAACTCGACTACACCCTCGTCTTTGACCGCGCAGGCCTCGAAAGCTTCCCCGCATGGAATACCCGCCGCCTCCTTGGACTTGTCGCTGCCGACACCCTCCCTCTTGCGACTGCGGGAGGAGAAGCAGGCACCATTCGCTTGGCCGATCTGGTTCGCCGATCGATCGAAACCCTCGCCTATAATTTATTGGGATACTTTCTCGTGATCGATCATCCCCTTGTCGCCGCTGCCGCGGGCCAAAATCAAGCCGAGCTCGCCGTCCGCCAACTCCACGAGCTCGACCGCGCAGTCGAAACTGCACGTAAATACGCAGGAAAAAATGCACTGATTCTCGTTTACTGCCCTTACTCGGTCGGCGGATTTCAGTTTCTTGAAAAATCAAAAGACTCCCCCGCCTCTTCACGTCGCCTATCCCCTATCTCCTGGCATAATGGGCCTGGAAAAAAAGGCTCTGACCCCACAGCATTTTCCACCGGTCGGACCGCCGCTTCTTCCGCTGGCTTTGGCTGGGTCGCGGCCTACGGACGCGGATCGGAAGAAATATCAGGCATCATGAACCCTGGCGAACTTCACGCCATTTTGAGTCGTCAGCTCTGAACACGACCCAAATCCGCGACATTCTGGCCACCCGTGGCCTCCGCCCCCTCCGCCAGTTGGGCCAAAACTTTCTGGCCGAACCCGCTCTCGCCACGGTCATCGCTCATTCCCTTCCTAAGTCAACAACCGAGCCCGTTCAGGAGATCGGTCCGGGCCTCGGTGCCCTGACGCGAGCCCTCCTCACGATCGGCCACTCGGTGGAAGCCTTTGAAATCGACCATGGCCTCATTGCATGGCTTCGAGAGGAATTTCAACAAGAGCCTAGGTTTCAACTGATCGAAGGGGATGCCTTAAATACCCTTCCTCAACACACCCCCCGATCCCACGTATGTGGAAATCTTCCCTACTCCATCTCCACCCCCCTCCTCGTACAACTTGCCCTTCGAACCCCACCCCCTGCTGTCATTGTCGTCACCCTTCAAAAAGAGGTCGCCGACCGCTACTCCGCACTCCCCCGAACTTCCGAATACGGTGCCGTATCGGTCCTTCTTCAGTCCGTCTTCGATATTGAAAAGATCCGCCAGCTTCCTCCCGAGGTCTTTTACCCCCGTCCGCAGGTCGACTCGGCCGTTCTTCGATTCACCCGTCGCGATTCTGTTCCGACGGATTTGGAAAGTTTTCATGCCTTTGTAAAGAAGGGCTTCTCCCAAAGACGAAAAAAGCTGAAAGGATTACTTCCCGTGAACCTCGACCTTCGGGCCGAGGAACTCGACCCCACTCAATGGCGCAAACTTTATGAATCCACACGACGAAACGTTTGATGTCGTGAATCAGGACGACCGAGTGATCGGTACCGCCCCTCGTTCCGAAATCCATGCCCGCGGCTTACTCCATCGTGCCGTCCATCTTTGGCTCTTCCACCCAGATGGCC
>CAMDXQ010000098.1 GCA_945878585.1 Akkermansia muciniphila | reverse complement strand
TATTACCCGCGGCCCGTCCGGGCCTTGGGCGACTCCCTGGATTGACACCTTCGTTCTTTTGAAAGGGGCGGTTGGCTTCCGACCCCGCACCATTTTGGAAATTGGGTCCTATCTTGGTGTCACGGCAAGACTACTGGCAGAAAATACGGTGGATGAATGCCGCGTCTATGCCCTGGACTTGGATAAGGAGCACGGGCGGGTTTACCGTGGCTTGCCCGTGGAAGGCAAAATCACACGGTTGGTGGGGAAATCAAGCCGGGAAGTGGCCACCCCCGGCGCGCCTTACGACATGGTCTTTATCGATGGTGATCATGGGAGGGAAGGGGCGCTTCAGGATTCCTTGTTGGCGTGGGAGTTGTTGTCAGATCGAGGGGTCATTTTTTGGCACGATTACCAAGTCTATGATTATTTTGTCCATCGGGCAGGAGCGGTTCCCGAAGCTTTGAAGGATTTTCAGAGAGTCACAGACGCCAAGGTTGTTTCTCTGGAAGGCACTACCCTTGCGCTTTTCTCGCGATATCCAGGGTGGGAGACCCGCATTTCTCTGTAAGATTTGGCGCGTTTCTAAAAAAGATCCCTGACAGGAAGCAGAATCTGGATAACCGAATTACATTCTCCTGCCTGGACCGATTTCGGCGAACGGGTTGCGTGTCGACAAGCGTGAAGAGCGCGCAAAAGATTAGAAGTCTAATTGGCTCGTTAGACTGGCGCAGAAGGTGGAACCTAAGCCCAAAAAAACTTACTCAACAGGCCGAGTGCGGAGCCGATTACGAACATGGCAAACCCACCAGCCGTTGCATGCCAAGACAAGGAATATGAATTTGGGAAAAGAGTCTTTGAAATGGATAATGGAAGGAGAATAACAGCATAGACGACCGCGAGAGCCATACTCACTCCTGTCAGGCCGTAGAAGTGAATCAAGGGTGGAATGGAGAGAAGAAGCAAGAAGACTTTTGTAAACGACGCAAACGTCGGACGCCGGATCTGCAGGCGTAGGGTTTCCAGCCCAAAACGAGTCCGCTGGTCAAAATCAGCCAGCAAAGCAAGCGTGAAGAGGGGAAATACCCAGGCACCCAAAGGGATAGGCTTACCCAGCCAAATTTTGAGCAACACATCTCCTCCGGTAGCAATGATTCCCAAGCCAAAACCAGCGAGAGAATTTTGCACCCACAGAACTTGACGACTCCGTTGCTTGAACTGAGTTTCCTCCCCGCGGGCATGCATCTCCATCAGGGCGGGGACGGCCAGCTGGGAAACCTTGGAAACGGTCTGGGACATCATATTCGCAATTCGCTGGAGGACGCCCCAAACGCCAAGCATTTCCAGGGAAAGGAATCTTCCCGCCAAGAGGATTGGGAGGTTGCTGGCCAAATTATCCAAAAGGGAATACAGAAAAAATCGGCGGCCCCAAATCCACAGTGGCTGAAAGTCATGGAGATGAATTCTGGGAAATCCAGGGAACGTAGGCAGGCATCCAGTGCTGCGGGCAAAAAGCCAATAGAGGACCTGGCTGAGGATCGAGCAGGCCAAAAAACTCCAAGCCATCGTTTGCGGGTAAGGATATCGGGGCAAGCTGACGATAAGGATCAAAAGGCTTAGAAATAAACCAGCAGTCGCTGCAAAGGATGCGCGATCTTGATGTTGGTGGGCATAAAGAAGCTGGCCGTTCACCTTGCCGATCTGATTGACAAAGCCGGACATGCCAAGAATCCAAACGGTGATGTACCCAGACATGCTTGTAAAGTTTGGAAAGAGAAGAGGAAGGAGGGCGGCAAATCCTGCATGCAGAGCCACGAGAAGGAAGCCTTGGAAACAGAAGCTGAGATTCCCCATCACAACCATCCTTTTGTAATCCTCGGATGCTCGGTCGTCTTTGACCTGAATCAGGAGGCGGACAAAAGCAGATTGTGTAAAGCTTTCGAACAAACAGATGACAGAGGATGCCTGCTGGCAAAAGACCCATATCCCCCAAGCTTCAAGACCCATAGTGCGGATTCCCAACGGAACGGTGATCGCCGTGAAAAGAAAAACAACGCCCAAGCTCCCGTAACTAACCACAAGAGCTCTCAGGTATTTCGGAAGGCGGCCTGAGGAGAAAAAAAGATTCCGAAAAAAACCATTCAGCTTGTGGAGCGAGCCCATATTATATTTTCACGACATGTAACGGCATGACATTGCAAGTGTCTAAGAAGAGAGGGTACAAAACTGCGGATTCATTGGTTCATGCCGGTGTGGGAACAAGATCCTCATGAGGCAAACGATGACATGAGCCTGCGATCTGTCCAGTAGTGTGGAGAGGAGGAATTCGCTGGCCGATCGGATCAAGGCGATGACCTCGGAGAGCGGGAAACTAGATTGGATAAAAGCCCGACGGAGGTATCAAAGAAGTTGCGATTGGCGAAATTCCCCACAATCTTCTTGGATGAAGGAAAGAGTTGTGCCGACGCAAGGGCCGATGATTTCCTTCGCGGCTTTGGGACGCCAAGGGATGAAGAAGGATTTTCGTTACTTCAAAGCTTTGAGGCATGATTTATTTTATCGGGCCTTGGCTTATCGGGGCAGGCTTCCACTTCTGACTCTCGGGGATGCTGCGAATCACTTTGCATGGAAAGTTTGTCCGGAAAAACTGGGGCAAAACTCTACTGTGGTTTCTGCAGGAGTCGGTCGAGATATCTCTTTTGAGTTGGCACTGGTTCATCTTTTTAATTGCAGGATTCTACTTCTGGATCCATCCCCGACGGGAATTAGCACTATGTCTTTGACAAAAAATCAGCACCCCAACATTCAGTTTTTACCCTTGGCTTTGACGGGCCGGGACGGCTCGGTGACGATGTGTGAGCCTGGAAATCCCGAAGAGGGCTCCTATTCATCTCTGGTTGGCGTAACACGGGGCCCCAAGGTTGAAGGAATTAGCCTCTCGAGTCTTATGAAGCGGCACGGACTTGATAAAATCGATCTTCTTAAAATCGATATCGAAGGATCCGAATACAATGTGATCGAATCTGTGCTAAAGGAAAAACTTAAAATTACTCAGATCTGTGTCGAATATCATAATCAGGTTTTGCCCGGGATCAAAACCTCATGGACGGCAGGATCTTTGTTGAAATTATGGTTTGCGGGTTGGAGGCTGATATCCAAATGGGGAAGCAATCACACCCTTTGGAATGATCGTTTTGGAGGGCTAAGCTAAATCCTCGAGATGGTCAAAAAAGTTTGAGCTACTGCAAAACCAGAAAAGGTCGTTCCAGGCATTTCTGGCCGGCCTGCGGGAATCGATTGTGAGGCCATCAAGAGGCGAGACAATAGCGAGATCGAACGAGCCGGGTTTTCCTGCAAAGCCGAATGAAGCATGGTGCTTTCTGGGGCGACAACAAGAGCGCCGCAAGCCAATGCCTCTGCTGAGGCGAGACCAAAACTTTCATATCTTGAGGAGGAGAGAAAAATCTTGGACTCCTGCATATAGCGGGCGAGATCGGGAGGCGAAAGAGGGGGGAGAAGTGTGATTCGGGGATGGGGGGATTTAGCGGGAAGCCCAGAGCCAATCACGAGAGAGGTCCAGGAGGAATTTTTATCGAGAAAAGAGCGGAGGGTTTTGAGGAGAAGGGGTAAGTTCTTTTGGTAAGAGTCCCAGCGGCCGACGGAGATAGTCTGATTCTTTTTGGGGACAGTGGGGTCGGGTTTGAAGATATCGGTCTGAATGGGGTGAGGAACACAGTGGATTTTGGAGGGATCGACCCCGAGACGAGTGGCGAGGGATTTCCAAAGGGCGGTGGCAACTGGCGTTTCGACAGCAACAGCAGGAAGAAGTTTAAGAGTGCGGGCCAGGCGAGCCTCGATCCAGGGAGTAGCGATGATTGAGGCGAAGGAGTAGAAAATTGAAGCAGGGATGGATAGAAGAGATGGCCAGTGGTAGGTGCGGTCGCGAAAGTAGTCGAACCGGCGTTTAGCGTAGGTGAGGAGACCGCAGGAGGCGGTGCGCATACCGTCGCTATCGGCGCGTTCGATGACGTGGGGGGTGGCGGAGAGGGCGGCACGGCGGATGGGGTCGTATTTTGGGCGGGTCCAGAGTCCGAGGATGACGAGATCGGGCTTTTGGGATTGCCACCAGAGGGGATCGCGGACGTCCTGTTGAGAAACCCAGAGAACGGGAGGGATGGGAG
>CAMDXQ010000097.1 GCA_945878585.1 Akkermansia muciniphila | reverse complement strand
GAGTCGAGTTTGATGACAATGACGCCGTCGTCGGTGGTCAAGGTGATGATATCTTCTTCAATGATGGTAGGTTTCATGTCGTTGGATTCCTTTGGGGTGGGGGTGTTGGTTTCCGCCGCATGTGCGGCAAAAGTGCAGAGAAGAGAGGTCAGAAAGATAGAGAGTGAATTTTTAAGCATGACAAAGAATGGTCCAACTTGTTCCGTTGGCCAATACCGAATTTCCAACGGTGGCTTGGTTTCGTTGGATCATGGCAAGGGACAGGCTCGCAGAAAGTTTTGGAATCGTAACAAGACTGGTCATTTGTCCTATTTCTTTGTTCTCCGTTGTAAGGCAAACGGTCGGAAGGGGGGATGGGTTGGCGGAAGGGGTAGTAGGAGTTCCTAAGACACAGAGGTGACGATTGACGTGGCCGACGCTGCGGAGTCGCGAGATGACCTCTTGGCCGATGTAGCAGCCTTTGGTCGAGCTGATGGCATCAGATTCAAAGCCGGCCTCGGGCGGGAGTGTGTCGGGCCCGACGTCGATACCCCAAAGGGGAAGACCACGCGCGATTCGAAGTGGTTCCCAATCGGCAAGAAGCGAGGGAGTGGGTCTCCAGCTTGAGGTGGATGGGATCCAGAGATCGAGTCCTGCTTCTCGGAAGCGGGAACAGGTGAAGATGAGACAATCGGATGGGGCTTGGGAAGGTGGGGAGGATAGGCCGGGAAAATGAGCCAAGAGGTAAGAAGTGGAGATGTCTTCGACTATAACATCGTCGGCAACGATAAACTTTTCCAAGCGAGCACGGACGGATTCGTGGAGGGTGAAATCAGTTTCGAGCAGAAGAGAGTCGGGCGTGGCGGCAATGTGGAGATCGGCCTCGAGTCGGCCTTTCGCGGTGATGATAGCGGAGCGGACTGTTTGGCCGGGAGAAAGTTTCTTCAGATCTTGGGTGACTTGGCCGTTCAGGAAGCGGAGTCGGTCAGCGCCCGTGATGCGGAGGAGAGTGCGCGGGCCAGGAACCCAGGCAGAGGTCGGTGATTTGATCTTTTGGAGTAGGTTCGGATTCATCAGAGTGGGGGGATGACAGATGAACATTTCATGGATGAGGCCTTACGCCAAGCGCGCAAAGCGGGGGCCAAGGGGGAGGTGCCGGTGGGTGCAGTGTTGGTGATGGGGGGTAGAATCGTTGCCAAGAGCCATAATCAGGTGGAGGAGTTGAAGGATGCAACGGCGCATGCCGAGATGTTAGCGGTGACGGCGGCGGCGGGGGAGTTGGAGGATTGGCGCCTGACCGAAGCGACAGTGTATGTGACGAAGGAGCCGTGTCCGATGTGTGCGGGGGCGATGGTGTTGTCCCGAGTGAAGAGGGTTGTTTATGGCGCGGCGGATTCACGGGGCGGGGCGGCCGGAGGGGCGTTGAATCTTTTGCAGTTCGATGGATTGAATCACAAGTGTGAGGTGAGGGGAGGGGTGAAGTCGGAGGAGTGTCGGGAGTTGTTGCGGGAATTTTTTCAAGCCAAGCGCGGGGAGAACGAGAAAAGTGGGCATTGAGGCAAAGGTGAATTGGCCGTTGGGTCCAGGGGTCACAGTGGCGGCGGTGGGTCCTGAGGGGTTGTATGCTTTGGCCAAGCCGGAAGGGGTTCGGTCGCAGCCCAAGGAGGGGAGTCGAGACGCGAAAGCTTTGCTAACCTGCAGTTACTCCTTAAAGGATGAGGCATATCATTTGCCGCCGGACAAGGGCGGGGGGAAGGTGTGGTTGTTGCATCGGTTAGATGGAGGTACATCCGGGGTGATTTTGGTAGCAGATCAGGAAGCCACGGCAGCGGAGGTGAAATATGCATTTGCGGAGCATTTGGTAAAAAAAAGGTATGTGGCGATGGTTTTTGGTTGGCCGGAGAGGGTAAATGCGGTTTGGAAAGATCGAATCGAAGTGAGAAAGGAGAGAGGGCGCCTTCGGGCAAAGCCTGGGCAAGGGTCCTGGGCGGAAGCGGTAATGAAAGAGCGTGCGAGGGGGAAAGGTCCGGCGGGGGCAATGAGCTTGCTTGAATTGGAGCCGAAGACGGGTCGGACTCATCAGTTGCGGATTCAGTGTTCACAGAGAAATCTTCCGATTGTCGGTGATCGAACGTATGGGGATTTTGAAAAAAACAGGCTTTTTGCGAAAGGCACAAGTCAGCAGGGGATGTTTTTACATGCGGAGAGGGTGCGGGTTCCTTTTCGTGGGAATGACTGGGTGGCGAGCGTTGAGTTGCCTGCGCATTTTTCCGTTGGGGCTTAGAAATGTTCTGGGAGCTTGCCGTGGCCCGTTCGAATCGGGATTGTGGGGAGTGATGAAGCCGGGATCTCCCCTAGGTGAGGATAAGCTTTCCTTGAGATTGGTGGCTGCGTTGGCTTTTGGAGTTTTGGTTCTGGATGGGGTTTTGGGGTGGCGTGGAGTAATTTCCGGGAATGTGGTGCTGGCGTTGGCCCTCGTAGCCGTCGGTGGAGTCTTGATCTTTGCATTACGGAATCGGATTCGGAGTTTGCGTGTGGGGCGAGTAGCGGTCGAACTGAAGGGGCAAAAGAGTCCCTTGGAAAATCCGGTGCCCCATTCGAATCCGATTCGGAAAATGTATGCTTGGACGTTGCATTGGGCGGGGACGCCATACGCATTGCCGGCGTTGGTGGTGATTTCGTTCCTTGAATCCTCGATTTTCCCCATCCCTCCTGATGTTTTGCTCATTCCGATGGTTTTGGCGAATCCCTCCCGGGCTTGGGTTTATGCCCTCGCCTGTACTGGGGCGTCGGTGGTGGGGGGGTGGGCAGGATATGGGATCGGACATTTTCTTTATGACTCGATTGGGGCCCCTGTGATCGCTTTTTACCATCTCCAAACCCAGTTTGAGACCTTCCGAAATATTTTTAATACCTACGGAGCCTGGATTGTTTTGATCAAGGGGATGACTCCTGTGCCGTACAAATTGATCACAATCACGGCGGGCGCCACGGGGATGAATTTGATTACGTTTTCCATCGCGTCGGTCATCTCCCGAGGAATGCGATTTGTGATCGAGGCGGAGCTTTTACGGAGATTCGGTCCTTCGATCCGTCCGAAAATCGACCGTTATTTGGAGGCTATTCTGGTGGTCCTGCTGGTGCTGATGGTGGGCGGGTTTTTCCTTCTAAAACTCCTCAAATAGGGAGGGCGGGGGACTAAAAAATAGTTTGAACGTTTTTCAGGGCCGCCTGTCTATCATATCAGATTCGTTTACATCTCCTAGTGTTTGGCAAGAAGCGTGGGTTTGATCACCCACGCTTCTTGTTTTTAGTGTTTGCTAGGTAACGACTTATAGGA
The DNA here is from genome assembly GCA_945878585.1 of Akkermansia muciniphila. Taxonomy (GTDB): domain Bacteria; phylum Verrucomicrobiota; class Verrucomicrobiia; order Methylacidiphilales; family Verrucolacustridaceae; genus Verrucolacustris. The sequence continues at coordinate 875 of CAMDXQ010000097.1, read as the reverse complement.
TTAGAAAACTTAATACATATAGAAACTTAATTATTGTATTTCTAGCTTAAATCGAACATTGTTTTCCTCCGTCTCATGATTTCGAAGATTCATCATTATCAGGTGGGGGTGCATGCGACGCGTCTTTCAGAGGATTTACAAAGGGAAATTTGGGGTTTTGCCCAAGCCGTGATCGACGAGGAAAATCAGCAGTGTGCGAATAATCGTATGAATTATTGGAAGAGCCGACTTACCCTTTCGGTTGAGCATGCCAAAGCGAAGGGAATGGATTTGGGGGAGATTGCCCACCAGTGTCAGCTGACTTTGTGTGCCCCTCGGGGTGTGAAGCCTTTACCCGGTGATTCTCTTGGACGGATCGAGAGCTATCTGCAGTCCCAAGGCGTACCTGCCAAGTTGCAGGTCGCCGAGCGAGTTGCGGGATTGGGTCGGGCTCGGTCCGAATAAGTTATTTTCCGCTTTTCGGCTCTCTTTCTGCCGTTCGCTTGACCCTCGGAATTTTTTCCCGCAGATTCTTTTCTTATGGCGGACAGCTTATACGCAGTGGCAGCGGAGGGGGTTGGTTACTCCTACGGGCGGAAGCGGGTTCTCGATAATATTGATCTCAAATTGGAAGAAGGCGGGATGTTCTGCGTCCTCGGTCCCAATGGAAGCGGCAAGACCACTCTTTTTAAGATCATTTCAACGATTTTCGCCCTTCAAGAAGGGGAGATTTTTGTAGGGGGCCGGAGTTTGAGACAGTTTCCGACTCCCGTGCGGAAGAAAATCGGGGTCCTTTTTCAGAATCCAGCCGTCGATATGAAGCTGACCGTTCGGGAAAATTTGCGCCATCACGGAAATCTTTACGGGTTGGATCCGCACGATTTGGAAACCCGGAT
>CAMDXQ010000096.1 GCA_945878585.1 Akkermansia muciniphila | reverse complement strand
TTTCTTCTTTATCTGGCCTTCAACGCGATTCACGGTCCGATTTCCATACCGCCTGGACAGATCGTTGGAGGGCGGGGGCGGGGAAGGGAAGCCCTTCTGGCGGCGATGAGCGGTTTAGATTCGGCCGTGGGGCGAGTTCTTCAGGAGTTGGAAAAGCAGGGGTTAAGAAAAAATACGTTGGTGATTTTCTTTTCAGATAACGGCGGAGATGTCAGCAAAGGCTCAACCAATCTTTCTTTGCGCGAAGGAAAGGGGACGGTCTTTGAGGGGGGCATTCATGTTCCGGCGGCGATGAACTGGCCCGGAGTTCTTGCCCCCGGTCAGAAGAGTGAACAGTTCCTTTGTGTGGCTGATCTTTTTCCCACCATTCTGGACGCAACGGGAGTGAAGATGGCGTCTCCGCCAAGTTTTGATGGAAAAGATATTTGGCCTGCCTTGAAGGAAGGGCAGGCGACAGGGCGCCCTATCTTTTTTATGGGGAACAAAGAGATCGCGGTTTTCCGACCTCCCTGGAAGCTAATTACCTCTCGGCAGGGGCAGGGAGCGGTACCGATGTTGTTTGATGTGGTGAGCGATCCATCGGAGAAGAACGATCTTTCAGGTCAGCATCCGGAGATCGTTCAGGAACTTACGCAGGCGTTGCAAGAGTATGCAAAAGATCTTCCCCAGAAAGCCCGACGGAGTCCTGGAGGTGGTGGGGGTGGCGGGAAAAAGCGGCCGGCCAGCCAGCAGAATTAGGGGAGGAGTTTGCCTACCAAGGCGCTCAGAGCCCGGTTGTCAGCCCGGCCAGCGGCTTTTGTCTGGCAGGCTTTCATCACGGCACCCATGGCTTTTTTGTCTGTCGCACCCAGTTCGGCAATGACGGCTTTGACCAGTTTCTCCAGATCGGCCTCGGACATGGCAGCAGGTAGGTAGGCTTCGAGAATTTTCATCTCGGCCTTTTCTTTGGTGGCCTGGTCGGGACGGCCACCCTTCTCAAAAGCTTCGATCGAATCCTGCCGTTTCTTGATTTCTTTACGGACGGCGGCCAGCACATCCTCGTCCTTCGCTTCTCCTTCTGCCCCATATTTTTCGATCACGGCATATTTCATGGCCGACTTGAGCATGCGGAGCACTCCCAAGCGGTCGGCGTCCTTGGCTTTCATGGCTTCTTTGATCTGTTCGTCGATTTTGAGGGCTAATGACATGGTCTTACTCAACCATCGAAAGGGCGGGGGTCAAATGGGAAGCACACAATCTTTGCGACTTTTCTGTGGGTTGGTTAGAGTCGGGGATGAGCCTACTGCCTGAAAGTCGAGAAGCCCGGATGGCTTTAGGTTGGATTGGCGTCCTGACTCTTTTTCGGCTCTGGTTTGTGCCTCACTTGGATCTGGTGGGGGATGAGGCGCACTACTGGGAATGTGGGCGGTCTTTGGATTGGAATCATTACGGAAAGGGGCCGGGGGCAGCCTTCGTCATTCGCGTATTCACCCTTCTTCTGGGGGATCATGTTTGGGCGTTGAGACTTCCGGCCGTTTTGCTTTCGGCGGGAACAGGTTGGATGATTTTTCTTTTAGCCCGAATCTTATACAGCGAGAGGGTGGGGCTGGTGGCGGTGGTGGCGGCTTCAGTCATGCCTCTTTTTGCGATTGGCAGCATCCTGATGACTATTGATCCGCTCAGCGTATTTTTCTGGGTGGCTGCAGCGATTTCCTTTTGGGAAGGGGTGCAGACAGGGAAAAAGCGTTTCTGGATCCTGACTGGTTTGTGGATTGGGCTTGGTTTTCAGGCCAAGTACACGAATGCGGCTGAGCTGATTTCTTTCGCCCTTTTTCTCCTTCTTTCACCAGGAAAGAGAAAACTGCTTTTTTCAGGAAGAATGGTCCTTTTGCTCGGGACGTTTGTAATCCTAGCTCTGCCTATTGTTTTCTGGAACGCATTTTACGGGTGGATCACTGCGATGCACCTTTTTGAAGGTGGAGATTTGAACCGAGGATTTCAGATGAACTGGGGGAAATTTGCAGGATTTTGGCTTCTGCAGGCGATCGTAGTTTCCCCCATTCTTTTTATCTTCATGTTGATCGGGTCAATCCGTCCTGCTGTCACAAAGTTTCCTCGGCAGGGAGAAAAGTATCTTTTGTGTCTCTTTTGGCCCCTCTTTGTCGCATATGCGTGGATCAGTTTTAATAAAACTGCAAATGGCAACTGGACGGCACCTGCCTTGGTCGCAGGGCTGATCTTGGGAGCGGGTTGGGCGGCGGAGAAATGGATGAAAGGGAAAAAAGCGTGGCGTTGGGTGATGGTAGGAGGATTGGTGGTGGGATTGGTCGAAACGGCGCTTCTCCATGATTTTCTTCCTCTTCATTTCAAAAATAATCCCCTCGATAGGGCGAAAGGGTGGAGCGATCTCGCCGTGGAGGCAGAAAAAGTCCGTCAGGAGATTGGAGCGGACTTTGTGATTGCGGATGAGTATCAAACAGCAAGCTTGCTCTCTTTTTATCTTCCCGATCGGCCCCGGGCTTTTACTCCGGATTGGCCCCAGATCATGACCCAGTATTCGATTTGGCCGAGTTATCGGGAGAAGTATCCAGCAGGAAGCACGGGTTTGTATGTGGCAGAACAACCGAAGCCTCTTCCGCCCATCGCGAGGGACTTTGAGTCGGTGCGCGTAGTGCGAACCTATCGGAGATCAACTTGGGGGGAGCCGACGGGACCAACGTTTCATTTTTACGAATGTCGTGGGCTGAAGAGTGGACAACCCACCACGTGGCAGGACAGGCTGGAGTATAGTCGGAAGAGTAAATGAGAATTCTTTATCGATATCTAACAGGGCAGATGATGGCAGCCACGGCTGGGGCGGTTGCGGTTCTCTCCTTGATCATTGTCCTGGGAAACGCCTTTAAGCAGATCTTTGAGCTTCTGGTGAATGATGAGCTTCCGATTTCGCTCATTTTCAAAATGGTGGGGCTCCTGATTCCCCAAGCGCTTACCTTCACTATGCCTTGGGGCATTCTGGTAGCGGCCCTGATTGTCTTTGGTCGGATGTCGCAGGATTTGGAACTACAGGCGATCCGTGCGGCTGGCATTGGTTTGGTGCCGCTGGTGGCTCCTGTGATCTTGTTTGGTCTCTTTCTTTCGGCTGTTTGTTTTTACAACAACGCAGTGATTGTTCCGTTGACCCTCCAGAAGTTTAAATCGGTCCTGTTGGATATTGGGCGGGATAACCCGGCCTTTCTGATCCGGGCGGGAGAGGCGATGGACCGATTTCCCGGATATCGAATCTATATCGGAAAGAAGAATGGAACCGATCTGACCGATATTAATATCTGGGAATTGGATCCGAACGGAGTGCCTCGCAGAAATATCCGGGCGGAGAAGGGCTCTCTTTCCGCCGACCTGGATGATCTGAGTCTGACGATCACCTTGCAGAAAGCCCGGCAGGAAGAGCGGGGCGAAAATGCGGCGGATCTAAACGGAATTCGGGCAGGACTGAGTGCGGATCAGTTGCCGTTGAAGATTTCCCTGAGAAGTTTTCTGAACCCTGATGACATGAAGGATATTCGAATCGCGGGACTGGGAGATCTGACGAACCGAATTCTGAGTCCTGTCGAAGGTTATGTGGATCCAAAGCAGATTTATCCGATGCTGACCGAGATGCAGAAGCGGATCAGCTTTGCCTTGGCTCCATTCACTCTGTTGCTGGTCGGAATTCCGTTAGGGATCCGGGTACAGCGAAAAGAGACTTCCGTCGGGGTGGTGATCAGTTTCTTTCTGGTGATGGCATACTATGCACTGATTCTCTTGGCCGAAGGGCTGAAGAACCGTGGTGGTGCCTATCCGGAGTTGATCGTTTGGCTGCCGAACCTTGTTCTGCAGGGGTACGGATTCTTTCTACTATGGAGAGCGAACTTCCAGCAGAGCTGATCGAAAGGGGCGCAACTCTTGTAAGGAGCTGCGCCCCCCTCCATGAGTGTTAGGTGGTTTCAATGCCCTCTGCCTCCAGATGGGCAAAGAGTGTATTCCGCCGTTGCCGCGCTTCGCGCAGATTTCGTGTTTCGAGGGAAACGCGAACTCGTCGTTTTGTGTAGTCCGATTGGTGGACCGTATAGTGGATCCACCAAGTGCCGTGATTGTTCCAGAGGTGATGATCCGGATTCTCTGAATCGATTTTGATGCTGAGGGAGGCCCAAGGGGCCTCGAGGGTTGCTGTGCTCATGTTGATGCG
>CAMDXQ010000095.1 GCA_945878585.1 Akkermansia muciniphila | reverse complement strand
TCAAAAGTGACCTCGATCTGAGGCGTCCCACGCGGGGCTGGTGGAATTCCATCCAGATGGAACGTCCCCAACCGCTTGTTGTCGCGGGAAAGCGGACGCTCCCCCTGCAAAATAACAATCTCCACCCCTGGCTGGTTGTCCGAGTAGGTACTGAACACATTCGTCTTTTTCGTCGGAACGGTTGTGTTTCGGGGAATCATTGGAGTCGCCACACCGCCAGCCGTTTCAATCGCCAGAGTGAGCGGTGTCACGTCGAGCAACAGCACGTCCTGCACGTCCCCTTTCAACACTCCACCTTGAATCGCGGCTCCGATCGCCACGACTTCGTCCGGATTCACACCCTTGTGAGGTTCTTTGCCGATCAGCTTACGGGCGGTTTCGACAATCGAAGGCATCCGGGTCATTCCACCGACCAGCACCAACTCATCAATCTGAGTCGAAGACAGTCCGGCATCCTTCAGACACGCGGTGACCGGTCCGATCGTCCGTTCGCGGAGCTTGTCCGTCAACTGCTCGAGTTTCGCCCGGGTCAGCTTCTTCGCAATGTGCTTAGGACCTGAGGCATCCGCCGTCACGAAAGGCAGGTTGATCTCGTATTCCTGAGCTGAGGAAAGGGCGATCTTCGCTTTCTCCGCTTCTTCCCGGATCCGTTGCAGGGCGTCAGGTTGTCCGTGCAGATCGATACCGGAGTCGGCTTTAAATTCTGCAATGATCCAATCCATCACTGCCATATCCCAATCGTCTCCACCTAAATGGGTGTCCCCATTCGTTGCCTTCACTTCAAAGAGGCCATCCCCAATGTCCAAAACAGAAATATCAAACGTGCCACCACCCAAATCATAAACGGCAATTTTCTCGTCCTTCTTCTTGTCCAATCCGTACGCCAAAGAAGCCGCCGTCGGTTCATTAATGATCCGGAGAACTTCCAGACCGGCAATCTTGCCTGCATCTTTGGTGGCCTGCCGCTGACTGTCGTTGAAATAGGCAGGCACGGTGATCACCGCCTGCGAAATCTTTTCCCCCAACTTAGCTTCCGCATCTGCTTTTAACTTGGCCAAAATAAAGGAAGAAACCTCCTCCGGAGAAAACGTCTTCTTCTCTCCTTTGACCTCCACCTCCACATGCGCATCTCCGTTTTTCGCTGCGACCACTTTGTAGGGAAGTCGCTTCACCTCTTCCTGTACTTCAACAAACTTGCGACCGATCAAACGCTTCACAGAAAAAATCGTGTTCTTCGGATTCGTCACGGCTTGCCGTTTGGCCGCCTGACCCACCACCCGCTCTCCACCCTTCGTAAACGCCACGATCGAAGGAGTCGTCCGTGCACCCTCCGAATTCTCCAAAACCACCGGCTGCCCCGCATCCATAACCGACATGCAGGAGTTCGTTGTCCCTAAATCAATTCCTAGAATTTTTGCCATATTCCTCCTTTTGTTGCAACTTACGTGCCAATTTTATTGATACGTAAATTATTGCAATCCAACACTATTTTTAAAAAAGAATCGCCTGATTGAGCCATATTGGCACACTTACTTTTCATGCTGTGTGACATTTTGGCTCTGCTATGAAACGGCTCCGCTTGTTCTATTTTTTTCAATGGGGAAAAGAAAGTATGCTCCCTTTCCTCTTCGAAGCAACCCCCGCGCTAGATTCCGGCAGACCAAATTCATTTGGCCTTAAGAATTTTCTCAACCTTTGCCCGAACCATCTCCACCTTACTCTATGGCCTTGAAAGCACTCGAACCCTTGGAGCAGTTTGCGACCGATGTCATCTTGGATCGCGCCGCGGGTCGTCGAGCCTCCCTCCTCAAGCCTCTCCTTCTCCTACTCGCGACTGTCTACGCAGGCATCATGCGCGTTCGCGCTCGCTTCTACCAAGACTCCATCTTCCGCCGCTACTCGGTCGGTGTGATGGTTATCAGCGTCGGTAACCTCACCGTCGGAGGCACAGGCAAAACACCCGTCGTCGAAAAACTCGCCCGATCCCTTCAGGAAGCAGGCCGACGCGTCGCCATCCTCAGCCGCGGATATAAAAGCGTCCCCAAACCTCTCCTCACACGCTTGGCCGACAAGTTCCTCCCCGGCCGCACTCCTTCCCCCCCCCGTGTGGTCTCCGACGGAAAATCGGTTCTCCTCGATTCCGCTCAGTCCGGCGACGAACCCTTCATGCTCGCACGCAACCTTCCTGGCGTCGCCGTCCTCGTCGACTCCGACCGCGTCAAATCCGCCCGCCACGCCATCCGCCACTACCAAGCCGACACCCTCCTTCTCGACGACGGCTTTCAGTACCTCCGCCTCGGAGACCGCTTTAACCTTCTCCTCGTCGACCGCCAAAACCCTTTCGGCAACCAACACGTCCTCCCCCGTGGTGTCCTTCGCGAACCCCCCGATGCCCTCCGCCGGGCCGATCTCATCCTCCTCACCAAATGCGCCGGCAACGAACACACCGAGGTGGAAAAAAAGATCCGACGCCACAACCGACATGCTCCCATCCACCCCTGCAGCCATCACCCCCTTCATCTGGAAGATCTCATCACGGGAGAAAAAAAACCCCTCTCCTACATTCGAGGATTACGGGTCGGCGCCGTCGCCGGAATCGCCGTGCCGGAGAGCTTTTTCGAAGGCCTGATCAAACTGGGTGCCGAAATTGTTTACCAACGCTCCTTTGCTGATCACCATCGCTTCATGGCTCCCGAGGTCGAAAACGCCCTCACCCGCACCCGAGCCCGACGCGGCCTCGCACTCATCACCACCGAAAAAGATTCCGTTCGCTTTCCCCCGTTCCCGCCACGTGACATCCCCGTTCTATTTCTCCGGGTGGAAATCTCCCTCCTGGACGAAAATAAAACTTTCGAAAAAGTCGTCTGCCAAGCCCTCGGCATTCGCTAACTCCAACCGACGAACGCTCGCCTCATGAATAGACCCATCCCAAAATTTATCTCCATCATGGCCGTCTTCCTTGGAGTCATCGATCTGCTGCGCGGTGTCATGCACACGGTCGTTCTCTCCTACTCCGCCACCCACATCACGTGTCTTGATCTCTCAGGTCCCACCGCTCCCGATCTCCTTCGCCTTCTCGGTCTTTTCGGCATCTCGAACTACATCACCGGAGCCACCCTCATTCTCACCGGCCTATACGCCCGACCGATCGCCCTCGTCTTGCTGGGCCTCATCCCCGCTTTTTACGGACTAGGCCTCCTCACGATCCATGCCGCGATGAATCCTTATCCTCCCTCCACCGCCCAATGGGGTGGCCGCCCCTTTATGATGATCAATCTCTCCCTCTACGTGCTGACTTTTCTCACCGGTATCTTCGTCCTGCGACACCGTAAAACAAAACCCTGAATCCAATCACTACTCCCTGACGAAACTCACCCGCCAAGCGTGCGCCCCATCCGGTCGCACCCGATCCCAGTAACGACACCGCACCGAGTCCTCCACTCTCCATCCCTTCCCAAAACTCTCTATAATTTCCGACAAACTGAGCCGCCTCGGTCCGGGTTGCCGTGTTTCCAATTCACTGAACGAAAGAATGTGCAACCTCCCCCCAGGGCTCAGCACCGCCTCCAATCCCCGAATATATTCCTTTCTCTCCTCATCCGAAAAAGTGTGGAACAAAGCACAGTCGAGCGCTGTACTCGCCTTCAGTCCGCTCTCCGCCAAACGCAGGGCATCGCCCAAAATAAATTCCGGCGACTGCTTCAGCCCAGCCTGCTCCGTTTTTTTTCGGGCTCGCTCCAACGCCTCAGGCACCGCATCCAACCCCTTCACCACCAAACCGTGTCGGGCCAGTTCAATCGCATTGTCTCCCGTGCCACAACCCAGATCCAGAACAGGCGACTCAAATTTCCCCTGCTCGATTAACCGAATCACCTCCGGTTGTGGCCGATCGATCTGCCAGGGGGGAATCCCTTCTGCATACATCCCCGCAAAGTCATGACCTCCGTCGCTCATCGTTTGAACCTAATTCCCTTCACCCCCTCGCCACCACTAGCTCCCTCCACGAAGTGGTGTAACTGGGCGATTTTCGGCCACTCCGCATCCTCCAACCACCCCCCAGCCTCCGGTTCCCCATGCTCCCACGCGTGATCACCGGATTCTTCCTGTCCCCAAGCCTCCGATTGATCCCATCGACGATCTTATCAATATCCACCCTCGGCTCCTCCCTCACCCCCTCAACCGCCAAGACCGGCTGATACGCGCCCGACCCG
>CAMDXQ010000094.1 GCA_945878585.1 Akkermansia muciniphila | reverse complement strand
TGGAAATGAGATGGCGGCTCCCGCAGCCGATCCGGCCACGGCTTCCGAAACACCGGCTCCTGGAGTGACCAGTGAACCGGCGAGGCCGGGTTCGGCATTGGATCCACCCGTGGTTTTTAGGGTAAGGAATTTGCGGGGATTTCCAGCGGCCAATTCAGTGACCTCGACCTCAGTTTCCATTTTGGTGGCGCCCAAGCCAAAACCAACCAAAACGCGGGCTGTTTTAGTCCCGTGATTGACCCAGGTGAATTTGCCCTGAATCAACCAACCTTCCGTCGGCAGGGGGCCACCCTTGTATTCTTCAACAGGGGCAATTTCAGGTAGCCGATCCACCAATCGAGTGTGAAGCAGATCGACAACGGCCTGCTTATATTCCTCAAGCTCCTTACCCTGTTTGTCGATTTCCACCTTGGCTCCATCCATGGAAAACTTCTGAACATAGATCTTTTCTGGCATCTTAATTGGCGTAGTGGAAATCTCGTGTGCATCCTGCACGCTGACGGAAGCGCACGAGGCGAGAAAGAAAGCACCTAATAAGAGTACGAAAGACGGCAGAGGAATTCGCATCATTTTAAGATCATCCTCAAAGAGGCTCCGAAGGCCATCAGAATCAGAATCCATTCAAAAAGTTCCTGGGTGATCTTTTTGGAGAAAAAGCGGCCGATGTAAAAACCTAGAAGAACACTGGGGAAGAGGATCAAATCAAAGAGGAGTGATTTTCCGTTGAGAAGGCCGAGTTGCCAGCTGAACGGGAGTTTGATGGCGTTGATGGTGAAGTAGAACCAGGCACCTGTGCCGACCATGACCATCTTGGTATAGCGCTGGGAAAGAAAGTAAAAGGCGGTGATTGGCCCGGCTGCGTTCGCAATCATGGTCGTCACACCGGCGGCCCATCCGCAACCCAACCCAAGGAGAGGGTGGGTGGTGAACCAGGCCAGCAGTTGGGGGCGAATCCGTTGGATGAGGATGACTCCGATCAAGCCCAAGATGATCCAGCCCAAAGTATGGCCGAAAAACTCTGTCGGGATTCGAGGCATGATCCACCAACCTGTGATGATGCCGATACAGGTGGCTGGCAGGAGAGTGCGCAGGATCTGCCAGGAGGCGTGCTCATGAAAGGAGCGAACGGCCAGTACATCGCCAAAAATTAGAAGGGGAAGAACAACTCCAGTGGATTCCTGGGGTGGCACGACCTCTGCCATAAAAATAATTGTGAGCAGGCCAAAGGGGCCGAAACCAGATTTGGAGAGTCCCGCAGAGACGGCAGCGGCAAATGCAAGGAGCCAAGCATGAGGGGAGAGATCGGGCATTAAGGATTGAGATTGAAGGTTATTCGATCTGGGTCGAGCGACTTCCAAATTACTCGTTGCAGATGGGGTGCCGAAGTGAGAAGACGAGGTATGGCATTTGGGTTTCAACCGAACAACTTTATGTGTGTGAGCCTGATTCTTTCTGTGTAACGAAGGCTCGATCTTTCTATGCCGCATATTCACGAGAAGATCGATTTCACGGTTAGCCTTTTTATTGTTGAGGGGGGAAAAGTTCTTCTGGTTCACCACAAGAAGTTGGATCGCTGGCTTCCGATCGGCGGGCACATCGAGTTGGATGAGGACCCAGAGCAGGCGGCGTATCGGGAGGCGAAAGAGGAGTGTGGACTTGAGATTGAATTGATCGGTGAAAGGCAACCAACCACGGGCCCTGGGACTCGCGCCTTAGTGCGGCCAAGGTTTTTGGATATCCATCGGGTGAGTCCAACGCACGAGCATATTGGAATTATTTATCTAGCCCGGCCCAAGAGTGGGAATGTGACTCTCGCCCCTGCTGAGCACCACGATATTCGCTGGTGTAGTCAGGCTGATCTAGAAACGCTAAATCCCCCTATGAGCGACGCGGTGAAGTACTACTGTGTTGCGGCGATCCGTGAGATAGGCAAGAGCTGACTTATGGGCAGAGAATGGTGTTTTTGAGATCCGTGTTTCCGGCATAAAACACCGCAATCTTTAAGGGGACTTTTCCCGTGTTTTTGCCGTTGTGGGCGGTTCCGATCACCTCCGCGAAGGTTTCACCCGCTTTGACTCTTTTTGTACGTCCGTCTTTGAGTTCAATCAGTAGTTCCCCTTCGAGAATCAGGGCAAGGCAGGGAACGGGATGCATGTGCCAACCGGTTTCGGTTCCCGGGGGAAGCGTGATGATTGCTCCCGTCACCTTCGCTGTGCCCGAAGGGTACTGAATCGATGCACCATCCCACGTTTTAGTGGTGGATAGATTTTCATAAATCTGAACGGATGGGTGGTAACCCTCGGCGAAAACAGCGGGGTTGATTGAAAGGAGGAAGACAAGGCATAGAAGGTGTAGGATCATGAATCCAAAGTAGGGATATTGAGTCTTGGGTCACCCCGTAATTGTCCCACCCCTAATAACACGATGTTTGGATGCAAAAGCAGTATGTCAGGGACGAACGATTGACAGCAGAGTGTCAGGGGGAAAGCTTTCTCAGATGAGCTGGAGCCTTTTTCTTGCAGGACTGGTAGGTCTTTTAGCCGGTGCGGTGGGAGCTTATGCCTATTTCTCAGGAAGAATCGGAAAGTATTCCGGAGCAATTGAGGCGGCTCAACGAAGAGCGGAGGAGCAGGAGCAGGCCCGCATACAAGCAGAGTCGGAAAGCCGGGAAGCGCGGGAGGGTAGGGTCAGGGCGGAGGCGGAACGCCAGTCGGCTGAGCGAAGTCTGGCGGAGGCCAGAAAGGAGAAGGAGGAATTGGCCATTCGTCTGCAGTCCGATTTTCGCGCTGTTGCCCAGCAGATGGTGACCGAGGGAACAAAACGATTGGCTGAGGATAATCAGAAGCAGGTGGGGATCGAGCTGAGGCCGATTCTTGATCGGATGGAGGCATTCCGGAAACGGGTGGACGAGGTACACACGGCCGAAACCACCTTGCAGGGAGATTTAAGGAGGGAACTCCAACAGATCCAGGCCATGAGCACGAAGTTGGGATCGGAAACCAATGCGCTCACCAGTGCCCTGAAAAATGATTCGGGAGTCCGGGGTCGATGGGGAGAGATGGTCCTGGAGAAGACGCTGGAGATTTCAGGGCTCGAAAAGGGACGGGAATATCGGACGCAGGAATCGGCTGATCGGAAGCGGATGGATGCGGTGGTCTTTCTTCCAGAAAACCGTGCGATCGTCATCGACAGTAAGGTGCCATTAGTGGATTACGATGCATACTGCTCGGCAACAGAGCCAGCAGATCAGGAGAAGAGCCTCAAGGCACACGGATTGGCGGTGAAGCGGTTTATTGATGATCTTTCTGGAAAGGCCTATCCGGATCTTCTGGAGGGGAGGTCGCTGGATTTCACCGTGATGTTTATTCCGATTGAGCCGGCGTTCGGGGCGGCCCTGCGGGCGAATCCGGATCTGCTCGAGTATGCGTTTGATCAGCGGATTGTGCTGACGACTCCAAGCTCCCTGATGTCGACCCTGCGAACGATTGCCAATCTGTGGAAGATTGAGCGACAAAATAAGAATGTGCAGGAGATCGCCCGGCTGGGAGGGAAACTGCACGACGATCTGGCGAACTTCTGCGGGGATTTGACTGAGGTCGGCAAGGCCCTGGGGAAAGCTCACGAGGCGCATGAGTCGGCGGTGAAAAAACTTTCGGAAAAGAAGGGGAATATTCTCGGCACGGCGGAGAAGTTGCGTGAGCTGGGTGCAAAAACGGAAAAAAGACTACCGACGATGTTGGGCGACGGTTCCGATTGAGAAAAACTAGTTTCGTTTCGGCTGGATAGTGACGAGGGCCAGGATGCCCGCACAGCCCTGAATGGCGGCTAGACCGAGAAGGGCAGCACTCATTCCGTGGTGGCTTTTCATCCAGCGAAAAAGTTCTGGGGCAACCAGACCAGCTAAATTACCAACCGAGTTGATCCAAGCGATGCCGGCGGCGGCGGCCGTTCCAGAAAGGATGGCGGTGGGCACGGACCAGAAGCATGAGGTAGTGGACATAACCCCCGTGACCGCGACAGCCAAGGTGATGAGTTGGGCCCAGCCTGGAAGGCCGGGGAAACCGCTGGCGGCAAAGGCGAAGGCTGCGGTGAGGGCAGAGAGGCCGACATGAAGGCGGCGTTCGCCTGTACGATCCGAATGGCGGCAGACCAAGACCATGCCAAAGGCGGCGCAGGTCCACGGTAGTGCTGAGTAGAGTCCGATCTGCCAGTCCAC
>CAMDXQ010000093.1 GCA_945878585.1 Akkermansia muciniphila | reverse complement strand
GGAGGCCGTCGGCTTTTAGGCGATCCATTTTATAGCGGACGGCACGGATGAGGTAGGCGCCGACATCCTCGGTAAAGGCGGCCTTGTTCGCGTTGATGTAGTCCTGAGCTTTGCTGGTCAGCTGGGTGCTGGTGGCACTCATTCCAAGCTCTAATCGAGCTTGATCGATGAGGACGCCGAAATAAGCGGTATTGCCATCCCTGTCCTTGTCGTATTGTTCGGGGCGAGCCAGATCCCTTATGAAAGAAAGCTTCGGATGGGTAGAGCCCTCGCTCGTGCCGAAGTTGGCGTTAGGAGTTTCGTGGGCGATATCGATCAGGTCAGCCAGGCCGAGATTTTGTACCTGCCAGGCAGATCCCCAATCTCGGCAGTTGTCCCATTTCCGGTAAAAGCCGTCCTCGGTTTTTCTTAAGTGGAAATCCTCGGGCACCATGCCTGGATAGGTATCGATCGGGGTGTTTTCGTTGTAACCTGGCACATCAAAGGCGCGGTGATTCATAATGTTGTCGAAGTAGACGCGGATACCGAAGCGGTGGGCGACTTCCATCATGTGCAGAAGTTCGGCTTCGGTTCCGTAGCGGGTGCTGACAGAATTGCGCTGATATTTGGAACCAAGATCGAAGGGATCCCAAAGATCGTAACCGACCGAGAGACCTCCTGATCCTTTGGTGGGAGGCGGCAACCAAAGGGAGGTATAACCGGCCTCTGCGAGCTCCGGCATTTTGGCGGCGAGATCTTTCCAACTGGTATTAAAAAGTTGGAGCATGGCCTCTGCACGAACGTTTGAGGAAAAAGGTGAAAGGAGTAGCGCTCCAAAAAGAAGCAAAGTGCGACACGTCTTTGACTTATGAAATTTCACCTCAATTACTCTCAATAGATATATTGGCACAACTTTATGCTTTTTAAAGAGATAGAAGCAAAATTTACTCCATTTTTGAACAGTTCCATAGTGATAGACTTAAACCTATGATAATCAGCATATAAAATAGCTAATGACCCCGTCTGAATGAGGCTTTTTAACAGAATTGAGGTAGCCACACTTTTTGGACCGAAAAAGGGGCAATTTGTTAGAGGTAAAGTGGCCTAAAAAGGGTCCTGGCGGGGGCCTATTTCTGCTTGAGAAGTGCGCCTGTAAAACCTAGCAAGGTGATACTGGCTTTCCCGTCTTTCTGCTGAACCTGGACATCGGCAGGTTTGCCCGAAGAAACAAAAATCGGTGCAAGGGGGTCGGCTGCGGTGCCATCCGTGTTCCCGAACTGGAAGGTGAAGGTTTGAGGATCGGAGTTCCGATTGAATACGGCAAACAGGGTATTCGCGTCGCCGCGAACAAATGCAAACATCCGACTCTGATTCTCGGCTCCAATCATCTGCATCTTTCCATGCACGAGATCAGGAAACTTTTTCCGAAGCGCGATGGCATCCCGATAGTAGTCGTGAATGGTGGTATCAAAATTCATATCGTCCTGCCGGGCAGGTTGTCCCCCTGGACTGAGGGTTTGGGGGTCGAACTTCAGATCGGCCCAGACCATCGGCATACGATCATCCGGATCATCGGCTCCCCACATTCCTGCTTCGGTACCGTAGTAGATGTAGGGAGCGCCCGGGTAGGTCATCTGAAAAAGGACGATCATGCGCTGGAGTTTCCGTTCCGTTTCATCCGGTTTGCGGATGAAGTAGGGCTTGTCGTGGTTTCCAGGCCAGATATCCACGTCGTAGGCGAAGGCGTCCGCTTTTCCATAGTAGGGTCGGTCTCGATTTACGATCATGGAGGGCATGCGATCCGTGTCGTGTGAATCAAAAAGATTTTGGACGCGTAAGGTTTCTTCCCAGCTGAATTTCTCTCTCCGCTCCTCGATCATGCGAGTGAAATCTTTGATCGGCAGGGTGCCGTCGATGAGGCCTCCTTTCACAGGCATGGCAAAGGCGTAGTAGTTCATCACCCCATCGAACTTTCCCTCCCGAATGAAGTCAGGGGCTTCGACCCAGATTTCAGGAGTGGTGTAGGCTTGCGGCTGGATGGAGTGGACAAGATCGTTCCACTCGGCCCAGAAACCGGTACCGACTTCGTTCGCAACGTCGAGACGCCAGCCGTCTACTCCGTCGGAGAGATCTCCGTCCCCATTGGGATCCATCCAGCGGCGAGTAATGGCAAAGAGATAAGCTTTCACCTGAGGATGCAGATTTTTTTTGCCCTTCTCGTCGGTGACCTCAACAAATTCAGGCATGCTTTTCAGGCCCCACCACCCTGCGTACTCAAACTCGTTCTTGTCCTTGGTGGAGGGGTCGTCGAAGTGGCGGACGTCAAACCAGGAGGCGTAAGCAGAGGCCTTCTGTTTTTCCCGCAGATCGGCAAAGGCAAAGAATTCGGTCGCACAGTGGTTGAAAACTCCATCGATGATGATGCGGAGTCCTCGGCGATGGGCTTGCTGGACGAGTTCGAGAAATAGTTTATCGGCGGCGGTCCATTTCCAACTTGAGGGATCGGCTGTTTCTCCTTGGGTCAGCGCAATATCGGCTGCCGGATCGGGACCAAAGTGGGGATCGGCGTGGTGAAAGGAGCGAGAGTCGTACTTATGGAGGGAGGATGATTCGAAAATGGGATTCAGATAAAGGGCGGTTACTCCGAGCTCTTTGAGGTAGTCGAGCAGATCGATGATGCCTTGAAAATCGCCTCCATACCGACGGTAGCCGTTGGTGGCATAGACGTCGGAACCGATCTCCTTTTCCCAATCTTCAAGAGCGTACCAATCCTTCGTCCAAGGCATGATTTTCCATTTTCCTTTGGCCTTGTCAGGCACGCGGGCGTATTCGGCGGTGGGATCATTCTTGGGGTCACCGTTTCGGAATCGCTCGGGAAAAATCTGGTACCAGACCGCTTCCTCCGTCCAGGCACATTTATTCGATGGGGTTTCTTCAGCCGAAGAAAAAAAAGGCAATCCAATGATTAGCACCAACCAAAGCAGGAGTCGGAGCATAGAGAGTTTACTTCTGAGTCGAGAGATCGAAGTAGTAGGTGGTGAAGGGGGGGAGATCGGGAAGGGGAATGCCGGTGGTGGTTAAGGTATCGGCGGGGGTAGAGAAAGTGGAAGGAGAGGAGGAGGCGAGGAGGTCGGTCCCAAATAAAGTGGATCCTGCGGGAAGAGCGAGAGCGGTGGTGGACTCCTTGGAAAGAAGGCATCGAACGCCCGAAAGAGTTTGCGTCAAATGCAGATTGACGGCGACGAGAACTGATTTTTGGTTCACAGGGTCATTTCGAAGGAAGGAGTACATCCAGTGTCCTGAGGTGGTTTCGCCCGACAGGCGGCCGTAGGCGGGATTGTTTTGATTGGCGGGATTGAGCGGGTAGAAGTTTCCTTGGGCGAGGGCAGAGTGAGTGAGGGATTGGAGGGTTCGCCCGTAGAATGCCCGAAGCTCTTTCTGCTCGATACTTAAAGCGGAACCGTCACACGATCCGTCGTGATACCATTTCTGAAGTTCGGGGACCGACCAGTAGTCGAAAAAGGTAGTGCGTCCTTTATCGAGCTCGAACCCAGCGGCACCCACGATGGCGGCTTCACCAACCTCCTGCCCGTAGTAGATCATGACCGGCCCGCGAGAGAGGGCAAAGAGAACTGTGGATACAACTCGACCCACGGACATTCCGTGTCCACCCCAGTGCTGGGTGGAGGCGATGCGGCACTCATCGTGATTTTCAGCGTAGCGAAGGGAGTTGTCCCCGACAAAACCAGGGCGGGTCAGGGAGTCGAGATCGTTGGCCCACCCTGACTCTTGGTAGATCTTCATCAGACCTTTGTACACATCGTGACCATAGACGGAGCTGAAGCCTGCTTCGATCAGGCTAAGTGGGTTGGAGTGGTAGGAGGCGAGATCGGGGTTGGCATCGGGAACTTCGAGTCGGGTATCGCCTTCGTAGCACTCGGCATAAAAGTAGGTATTGGGATTGCGGGTGCGGGCGCGGGCGAGAGCCCAGTGCCAGAATTCGGAGGGGATGATATGGGAGACATCACATCGAAAGCCGTCGACGCCGATTTCCTGCCAGTAGTTCATGATGGCATCCATCTTTTTCCAAAGATTGGGAACGGGCACTTCGGGTTGGAGAACGGTGGGATGTTTTCGTTTTCCATTGGCGCCTTGGGTGAAGTCGTAGCCGTAGTTAAGTTTACAGGTTTCGTACCAACAGTCTTGGCTGGGGCGCCAGGTGTTCTGGTTATCGCCTGTAACGCGGCCTCGTTTCTTTTCGGGGGGGAAGAGGCCATCAATCTTCTCTTTAAGGCCTGGAAAGCGATTGTCTTTATCATCCCAGATGACGCGAGTGGTCGGGGTGGTGGGCTGTTTTTTCTTGGAGTCGAAGGTGGAGAGCTGAAGAGGAGGACCGTCCGATCCGGTCTTGAGGTAGTAGAAGTCGTCCCCAGAGAAGAATTCAGTCGCTTGGTCGTCTTTGCCGAAGTCGCGCTCGGGATGGACAACCGA
>CAMDXQ010000092.1 GCA_945878585.1 Akkermansia muciniphila | reverse complement strand
CTGGAGTCGGATCCCGAACTTGGAAGAAAAATCGGAAAGAAGGGGTTGCGGGAGGCGTGCAACGCCTTGCGTCATCTCCGTCACGAAAAACTGATTCATCGCAGGTGCGGACTTTAAAAAGGAGCAAGCCACATGAAGATGAAAGCGATTGTCACCGTCACGTTGAAACCGTCAATTCTTGATCCGCAGGGAGAAGCAGTGGCACATGCTCTCCAGAACATGGGGGTGAAAGGGGTGCAGTCGGTCCGGATTGGAAAACATATCGAGCTGGAGATCGAGGGGGGCGACGAGAAAGCGTTGCGGGCTAAGCTAGAGGAGATTTCGAAAGAGTTGTTGAGCAATCCGGTGATGGAAAACTTTCATCTGGATCTGCGGGCCGGCGGATGAGGTTCGCAGTCATTCAATTTCCCGGGTCCAACTGCGACCAGGACTGCGTCCATGCGTTGCAGGTTTTGGGGCAAGAGGCGCGGCTCGTCTGGCATCAGGAGACCAAGATTGATCCGGAGGAAGGAGTGATTCTTCCCGGTGGATTCTCCTACGGTGATTACTTGCGCTGTGGGGCGATCGCCCGGTTTTCTCCGATCATGCCAGCGGTGAAAGCGGCGGCGGAGCGGGGGCAGGTGGTGGTGGGGATTTGCAACGGATTTCAGATATTGTGCGAAGCGGGGCTGTTGCCTGGGGCGTTGACTCGGAACGAAGGACTTCATTTCCGATGCGAAAAGGCATATTTGCGGGTGGAGACACCGGCCTCGCCCTTCACCTCCCACTATGTCACCGGGGAGACGCTGACCATTCCGATCGCACACGGGGAGGGATGTTATCGGGCCAGTCCTGAAATTTTGCAGGAGTTGGAGGCGCAGCAGAGGGTGCTTTTCCGTTACTGCAATGCCGAGGGACAGGTGGTCCCAGAGGCGAATCCGAACGGTTCGAGTCACAACATTGCTGGAATCTGCAACGCTCAAAGGAATGTTTTGGGGATGATGCCGCATCCGGAGCGGTGTTGTGAAGTGGAGATGGGGGGAACGGACGGACGAGGAATTCTGCTCGGGGCAGCCGGGATCGGGAGGAAGATATGAAGGCGAAAGAGTTTGCCCTGAAACTGGGCCTGACAGAGCAGGAGTACGGAACGATCGAGAAGGGGCTCGGACGCGAGCCGAACGAGAACGAGCTGGGCATGTTTTCGGTGATGTGGAGCGAGCACTGTTCGTACAAAAACACCCGTAGGGAGTTGCGGAAATTCCCGACGACCGGACCGGCGGTGTTAGTCAAAGCGGGCGAGGAAAATGCCGGAGTGGTCGATGCAGGGGATGGATTGGCGTTGGCCTACAAGATTGAGTCGCACAATCATCCCAGCGCGGTGGAACCGTTCCAAGGTGCGGCGACGGGCGTGGGCGGGATTCTTCGCGACATTTTCACAATGGGAGCCAGGCCGGTCGCGTTTATGGATTCGCTGCGGTTTGGTCGACCGGAGGCGAAGGGGGAGGCGGGCAAGAGGACCCGGTCGTTGATTCACGGGGTGGTGTCGGGAATTTCACATTATGGGAACTGCGTGGGCGTGCCGACGGTCGGTGGAGAGCTTGTTTTCGATCCGGCCTATGAGGGGAACCCGTTGGTGAATGTTTTCTGCCTGGGGACCTTACGGCATGATCAGATCCGGCGGGGAGCGGCAAAGGGAGTGGGGAATCCTGTTTTTTATGTCGGGGCGAAGACCGGGAGGGACGGGTTGGCCGGTGCGGCGTTTGCGTCGAGGGATCTGACGGAGGAGAGCAAAGCGGATCGGCCTGCGGTGCAGGTGGGAGATCCATTTGTCGGGAAGCTGCTGTTTGAGGCGTGTCTTGATTTATATGCCCGACCGGATCTGGTGGTCGGGGTGCAGGATATGGGGGCGGCAGGGCTGACTTGTTCGACGTGTGAGACGGCGAGCCGGGGTGGTTCGGGAATCGAAATCGAACTGGATCGGGTTCCACAAAGGGAAACGGGAATGACTCCGTACGAGATCCTTCTGTCCGAGTCGCAGGAGCGGATGTTGATCATCGTGCACAAGGGGAGGGAGAAGGAGTTGAAGGAGATTTTTGCGAAGTGGGGATTGGATGCGGCAGAGATCGGGTATGTCACCGAAACAGGAAAGGTAGTGGTCAAGGCGGGTGGAAAGGTGGTGGCGGCTGTGCCGGCCCGATTGTTGGCGGATGATGCGCCAGTGTATGAACGAGAAGCCAAAGTTCCGGCTCAACTGGCTGAAAAACAGAAACTGGATCTAAAAAAGATTTTGCCGGACCAACCAAAGGTGAAAGAGGATCTGTTGAAGCTGGCTGCTTCACCGGCGACGGGATCGCGTCGCTGGGTGTGGAATCAGTACGACCATATGGTGGGATTACGTACGGTGGGCAAACCCGGATCGGATGCAGCGGTGTTGCGGATTGAGAAGCCAGGCGGTGGCTGGGTGCATGTAGCGATGACCCTGGATGGAAACGGTCGGTGGTGTGCGCAGGATCCGCGGGAAGGTTCAAAGGCTTTGGTGGCGGAGGCGTGCCGGAATCTTGCCTGTGCGGGGGCGGTTCCGCTGGGGTTGACCGATAATTTGAATTATGGGAACCCGCACGATCCGGAAATATTCTGGCAGTTGCGGGAAGGGGTGGAGGGGATGGCCGATGCGTGCCGGTTTTTCGATCTGCCTGTCACGGGGGGCAATGTGAGTCTTTACAATCAGTCGCCTGCGGGACCGATTCATCCGACGCCGGTGGTAGGAGTGGTCGGAAAAGTGGAGGATGGGGTGCGTCTGGTGCCGGGAGTTTTTGGAAAGGGCGGGGGAGTGATCCTGCTCCTGGGAACACAGGATTCGGGAGGATTGGGGGCTTCGCTTTATCTGCAGGAGATTCATGGGGTTCTTGCGGGGAAATTGGGCAAGGTGGATTTGGCGACGGAGAAAAAGCTGCATGTGTTGATGCGGGGTGTTCTCAAGTTGACCGGGGTACGATCGGTGCACGACGTAGGAGAGGGTGGGATTCTCTGGGCCTTGGCGGAGATGACTTTTGGGGAGGATTCGGCGGGGGCGGAGGTGGCGCTTGCTTGTAGCCAAGGAGAGAGGCCCGAAGAGGCGCTTTTCGGGGAGGGTGCGGGTCGAATTCTTGTCGAGGTGGAGGAAGAGACGGTGACGACGGTCGAGCAGTTGGCGAAGGAGGCTGGAGTGGGTTGTCATCAAATCGGAAAGAGCGGCGGGGCGGATTTGCAGATTACCTGTGGCTCAGTTAAGGAGCGCTGGGGAGCTCGGGAGTTGCGAAAACTTTTCACCGAGTCGTTGCCGAAAGCTTTAGAGGGATGATGAAAAATCTCTCCCTTCTCAAAGCGGATGGATCGGAGTAAGGTATCCCCTTGAAGACTCCCCATTTTCCAACTCATGAATGCGGAGTTTTTGGAGTCTACAATCATCCGAATGCGGCTGAGCTGACTTACTATGGGCTTTATGCCCTGCAGCATCGGGGGCAGGAGAGTGCGGGGATTGTTACAGCCAAAGACGATGGAAAGGCCTTTGCGATCAAGCGTGGGATGGGTTTGGTGGGTCAGATTTTCAAGGAGAATGATTTAAAGGAGTTGGCGGGTACGCGGGCAATTGGGCATGTGCGATATTCGACAACAGGCTCGAGCACGATCAAAAATGCACAGCCGCTGACGGTTGAGACGGGGCGTGGGCAGATTGCGATCGCTCATAATGGCAATTTGGTGAATGCGGGAAAATTGAGGGATGAGTTGGAGGCGGCGGGATCGATTTTCCAAACGACGACAGATAGTGAAATTATTTTGCATCTGATATCCCGTCCGAATCCTGCGATTGGTGGCGGGGCTCTGGCGCAAGCGCTTTCTCGGGTGCACGGGGCCTACTCGATTGTCTTGATGGGGGAGAACGAGGTGATTGCGGCGCGGGATCCTTTTGGATTTCGGCCGCTGGTGATTGGGAAGCTAGATGAAGGGTTCATTTTTTCCAGTGAGACGTGTGCTTTGGATCTTGTGGGGGCGGAATTCGTAAGAGAGGTGGAGCCCGGGGAGATTGTGGTGGCGGATGAATCGGGCCTGCGCTCCTTTAAGCCGCATGCGGAGACGGCCCGGGAAGCGCTATGCATTTTCGAGTTCGTTTATTTTGCACGGCCTGACAGCCAGATTGGGGGGCGAAATATCAGTCATGCGCGTACGCGGATGGGTAGAGAGTTGGCGCGGCTCCATCCTGTGGATGCAGACATAGTGGTGCCGGTTCCTGACTCGGGGACCTATGCGGCCTTAGGGTATTCGGAGCAGGCGGGAATTCCGTTGGATCAGGCGTTTGTCAGGAATCACTACATTGGGAGATCGTTTCTGCAGCCGACCCAGTTGATTCGGGATTTCAACGTGCGGGTAAAGTTGAATTTGATTCGGACGGCGGTGCAAGGAAAGCGGGTGGTGGTGGTGGATGATTCGATTGTGCGGGGAACGACGGCACGGGCGAGGGTGACCAATTTGCGAG
>CAMDXQ010000091.1 GCA_945878585.1 Akkermansia muciniphila | reverse complement strand
ACAGGCAACCCCGAGACCATGCGGTCATGGCTTCGTCCTACCCAAAACCCAATCGAGTCAGGAATGAGGCGGACGATTACACCATTGAGAACGCACTCCTTGGCAATCCGATTGAGGGTTTCATGATTCAAACACGTTTGATCGATGAGCAAACGGGACATCTGGTAGTTAGAAAGCCTGGATTCCAGATCCCCTAGACTCCCCAAACGCACATACCCGGCTTTCTGATGGGAAGGGCTTTCCTCCCCAAAATAGCCCACTACTTCTTGCACTTTTCCCATTTTTCTGGAGGAATCCCTTAGTAAAAGCCTCATCCGTTGTGTATTCCCTACAAATACCAAAGGTTCGTGCGCTGGAATTTTGAAAACATCCAGAATCATCCAAGGCAAAAAGGTTCGAAAGAGTGCAACAAGAAGAAAAACAATGATGATCTGCAGAAAGAGAGGGGGCAAAAAAGTGGCGGGGTCTAGGCGCAAACCCCAGAGAAGGAGCACCGCAAATCCCCCTGCCCCAACCAGAATCACAAAAAAGGTGATCCCTGCAATGCCGCGGAAGGAGCCCCAGCAGGGCCAATCGTATCCGCCCATACGTTTCATCAGAACCATCAAGGCGACTCCGTATAGAATCCAGAGATTGAGAGAAATACTTTCATGGCGTAAAGATCCAAACCCATCCCAGTGCATCACAGCGAAAATAGAGATCGCGACGGCCAATCCGTCCAGAACCCGAAGGGCCAAAGCCCACTCAAATTTACTTTGAGGCCGATTCTTGAGGATTTTCTCAAATGACAGATTCATTCGCTCAGCACCTCTTGGTACAAGTCGAGGTACTGGAGGGCCACCACTCCCCAGCAAAAAAGTCGGGCCCGATCCCTCCCTTTCTGGATCAGTTTATCTTTGGCTCTAGGATCGAGATGCAGCGCAGTCCGTAATCCCAAGGCCATATCGTCGACACTCAACGGATTGACAAAGATGGCAGCATCTCCCGCCGTTTCAGGCATGCAGGAGGCATCGGACGTAACCACCACAACTCCCACGCTCATTGCCTCCAAGATGGGCAGGCCAAAGCCCTCCTCCAAGGAAGGAAAGCAGAAGACGGAAGCTCCCCGATAATTCGCAGAAAGCTCTTCGGGCGTAAGGTAGCCCAACCGCTCTACCCCAGGGGTCTCAAGAAGCCGATCCAGTTCCCTATCCTGCTGAAAGCGTTTCTCAGGCAATCCGGCGATCTTCAGTTTCAGGGATGGATTTTCGAC
The DNA here is from genome assembly GCA_945878585.1 of Akkermansia muciniphila. GTDB lineage: Bacteria > Verrucomicrobiota > Verrucomicrobiia > Methylacidiphilales > Verrucolacustridaceae > Verrucolacustris. Next base: position 3,286 of record CAMDXQ010000091.1, on the reverse strand, counting down.
TCGCAGCTTCTGATAGGCTTGGATGAGACGAACCAGATTCTTGTGTGGCTGATACGAGCCAACGCAAAAGATATAGGGAGATGGACCGTTCAAGGGTTCGGCTTCAGCTAAAGGCGGTAGCCCGTCAGGAATTACCTTCAACCTCGGCTCACCTATGTTCAGATGCTGTTTCACCTGATTCCGAATGTACTGGGAGATGACCACTACCCGAGAAGCGCGATGAAGCCCTGGCAATGCCACCCACCGGTAGGCCAAACGGAAAAGGGTCCGGTACCATTCCGGATGTAGGAGAAAGTTCAGGTCATGGAGAGTGACGATGCTTTTGACCTCACCCGGATTCGCTGGAGAAGTGTTCATGGGATGATGTCCCACCCGACATCCCAAACGAAGGGCGGCATCATTGAAAAACAACTGCTCCCAGATTTGGCATCTGGCCCGGGACCACTTCCGAAAGGGGGTCGGGATCAATTGTGTTCCAGGAAGAGTTGCCCATTCCCGAACGCCCGAATATTCAGGGTCGGCAAAGACCACCAGATCCACTTCCCTTGGTTTTCGAACAATGGCGTCAAACAGATGAAAGGAGGCGATCTGCGTCCCTGTGGGGTGGTGGGCGCGGGAAAATCGTCCGTTGAGCGCAACTTTGGGTCTCATGCGGGCACCTCGCGGGAGGACCACTTCCTCGCCTGCCGATCTACCGCCAACCAAAGGGCAACAAGAAAGATGAGCAAGGTCCAGAACGTAAAGGCATCGCTGGTGTTGGTGAGCGGATTGCACATCTGCATCAGAATCACGAGGCTCAGATTCCGCGTCAGACAGGTTCGATCCCCATAGGCCACAAGGTGGGCAGTTCGAAGGAGAGTTCCCCAGAGCGTCCCCATAATCACCGCCATTCCCACAACACCGGCCCATCCAAAGTTCAAAAACGACTCCCCAAAGAAGGTCACCCGCAGCCCGAAATGAGACTGGTCATCCATTCCGACAATCCGCACGGAGGTCAAACCCAAGTGCCAATCATGTTTCTTAGGAAAAAGTCCGCTTGGAGCCATGGCCACAAGTCCCCCCAAATAGGTTTTTCCAAGCAAAGGCTCGAAATCCCAAGAGCCCAGAACCCAAGCCCCATCCCTCAAATCGATGACATTATTTCCTAGATAAACTTCCCCCAGGCTTGTCATGAAAGGATCCCCCTCCTTTAGGCGATCTCGATCGGTTCGTATCAGGGAACTCAATCCGCCCAAAAGCATGAAGGTGGTCAGGAAAACGACATAAAGTGCAGGGATCGACCAACGTGGCATCCGGAATTGCAGGGTCATCAAAGTTGCCCCCATGAACATGGCAATCGCCAACGGAAGCCGGTTTCCACTCACCACCTGCAGTCCGGTCAGGATGAGAAACAGGATGAGATCATGGATTGGAAAATGTCTCCACCGTCGACGAATCGAAACACCCAAAGCCGCAGCGACCACAGGGACCAGGGCGGTCCCAAAATGATAAAAGGGTCGGGAGCCTGAGGATGAGAGCATGGCGTAGCGGGCATCCACCCCCTCTCCCCCAGTCAGCATGGGTATCGAGCCCGTTGCGGCCATCGGCAACACGATCAGGATACAAAGAAAGACGGAGGTAATTCGCAAAAAGGAAAGTAGGCGACGATCCAACTCGTCCGCAGTGGAACACAAGGATTGAAGAGTGTAATGCTGTTTTCTGTTCCAGGCGTAGACACAGCCCATAACGATCAGGAGTAGGAAAAAACCCACCAGGTTAATGAGAACGATCCAAGGCAACCCCTCTAGAACCGCTTGGGCCGCCGTCCCCCCGAGACTAGGCGCTGTTCTCTCAATAAAGAAAAAGCCGATCAGGATAAGGGCCTGGTGGGCCAATGTCAGTCCGATGAGATCCATGAACCGAGTTACCGTCATCCACGCAACCGGAAGACAAAGCAAAAGCACAATCATCAAGGAGACGAACAAAGTGAGCCACGGATCATTCCAACCAAGCCGAAATCCGGATATGCCATCGGGCTGATACCAGCCAGCCCAAAAAGAGAGTGGAACCAGGACTCCAAGAAAAGACACAATTAAGCAAAAAGGACGAGACCAGGACAGGATTCGATGAGAATCCCGAACTGATTCAACATCCTGCTCATGACAATTAGCATTCATACGAAAAAAAACGAGAGGCAGGGACCGACCCCAAGTTTTATATGGATTATAGTAGCAGTATTTAGGAGATAGATAAGCTAATTAGCTATTCTCGCCCTCGTTCCTAAATATGTAGGAAAGGGCTCCGGCTAGACTGACACCTAGAAAACCATAAAGAATATCGGTCCACTGAAGCCAACGTTCAGGAAGCATGTTTTGAGACGCCTCCACACCCACGACAAGACATCCACACAAAAACAGAATCAGCCACCGAGGTCGGCGAAAGGCGAAGAGCACGGAAAGGGTAAAAAGGAAGTAGGCTCCTGTATTTCTCCAGGCATCAGGATCTTCCCCGCCCTGAACCAGCCAGCGGGGCAACCAGTCCAATTCCCAAAGGCTCGCGCTGCTCCGAAGCCCAAAGAAAAGGATAAATCCTAAAAAGGAAAGAAAAGGAATGAAACGTAGAATTCTCATGCAAATGGATAATGGCATAGAATCCCCATTGAGGCGATTATGTAGGGCGGGGATTCTTCCCCGCCGTCAGGCTTCTTTACCGATGGCGGCCAAGATCGCCGCCCTACAAACGCATAAATGATCGTCTTTCCATTTATTTGTAATTAATATGGGCTCTTGTTCGCTCGCCCTTATTCCCTCGAACTTCTTCGAAATCAGCTTTGGCAAACTGGGAACTTTTTCGCCAAGGCCCTCTTTCTCGCAGTTCTCACACCGTGGATGATCCGCCTTTGGGGAGCCGAAAAGTACGGACTCTTTGCCCTTTCCAGTTCGCTCTTTGTCTCCCTGGCTCTCCTCGATGGTGGAGTCAGATCCTTAACCCGTGTCCGCCTTGCTCCCCTCTTGGCGGAAGGCAAGACCGAGGATGCTATGCGCACCCTAATCCACGGTCTCCTTGCCTTTATGATCGTTTGTGGTTTCGCCCTTCTTATCGCCCTCGGACTTTGTGCGAACGACTTTCTCTCTCATATCCTCCATCTTCCCCCAGGAGGTCAAACCGTCCTTCTGATTAGTGGTATTCTGACCTCCATCTGGATGACCAGTGTGCTGGCCCTTGAACTTCTTGCCGCAGACGGCCGATTGTCCGATGTGAAAGCCGCAAACACACAAGGCATCCTCCTGGCCCTACCCGCCTGTTC
>CAMDXQ010000090.1 GCA_945878585.1 Akkermansia muciniphila | reverse complement strand
GGAACTGCATACGTTTCTAAGGAAAACTTTGTTTCAGCTGAAGGAGCCTTCCGAAATGCTCTTCTTCTCCAGCCTTCTACCCCTGAATGGAAGCTTGGTTTGGCCCGTTGTATCTTCCGTCAGAACAAGTTCGCAGAGGCAGTTTCTCTGATGAACGACCTAATCGAGCGTCAACCCGACAAGCCAGAGTTTTGGCTCCTCCTAGCAAGCGCCCATTTGGGCCTAAAGGAGCCTGTGGCTGCAGCCACCTGTTACGAAATGATTGATCGATTGGGCAAATCAACCCCCGATACGCTCACCTCTTTGGCCGACATCTATCTCCAGGAATCAAACTATCCTTTGGCAGTGGAAACCTATGTACGAGCCATCGATCTCAAGCCCGGACAGAAAATCGACCGCCCCCTTCGTGCCGCAGAAGTTCTAAATGGCCGTGGGGCACCTGCCGAAGCCGGAATTCTGCTCGAAAAACTGAAGTCGTACGCAGGCAACAGTATCGAAGCGGATAAAAAGAAGAAGATGCTGAAGCTGGAAGCTAAAATCGCTTCTGCCCAAGGTAAATCGGCTGAGTCTGCCTCTGTCTTGGAGCAGATCCTGAAGGATGACCCACTGGATGGGGATGCGCTGCTTCTGCTTGGCCAGCACTACGCGAAAAGCAACCAACCCGAAAAAGCAATCTTCCTGTTTGAGCGTGCAGAAGGGATGGAGCAGTTCGAGGCGGATGCGAAGGTTCGCCACGCCCAAGTGTTGGTCACATCGGGTAAATATGAGGAGGCCGTCCCTCTTCTGAAGAGAGCCCAGGAAATCAAAGCCAGAGAAAGCATTGCCCGCTACCTCGAGCAGATCGAACGATTGCTCAAGACACGCTCGAAAAGTTAAGTTTTGGCAAAAATCCCTGCCCCTTGATTTTTTAGAAACCTCGGCTTGATTGTATCTTATGAAGCGGTTCGTCCATTTTCTATCGTTGCTGGCGATCTCTCAGGCTCTGGCTTCGGTCGAGTACTCTGCCTCGCTGGAGGAGAAGGCACGGTCGGGGGATCATCAGGCTCAAATGGACCTGGCTATCGCCTATGAACAGGGCAAAGGCGTCGCCAAAGACGAGCGCAAGGCAATGGAGTGGTTTCAAAAGGCTCGTCAGGGGGGATATCCAGACCAGGAGCTTGCCCAACTAAACCAACAGCGGGTCACTCTTGCAGGGTCCAGAATCGAAATAGCTGTCCAAACCTATCGCACCCAAAATGGGGACCGCCTCCCTACGTCCCTAGCCGAACTTTCCACGTCCGGAATTCTAACCGAATCTCCCAAAGATCCGTGGGGTCGGGAGATTGCTTATATCCCCTCACCCGATGGCAAAACATACTCCCTCTTTTCGGTGGGTCCTGATGGTGCTCCGAGAACTTCCGATGACATTGTGGCCCTACAGTCTGGACCCACTCTGGATGTCGAAACTGCGGCTGGCAGCGAAGAGCCTCCGATGCCGTGGTGGAAAGTTTGGCTCCTCAAGATCTGGAGCTGGCTGACCTTCTGGCGACAGTAAGAGCTAGAACTCGCTGTATTCGAGGGCTTTAAGAGCCTGGTCAGCTTCCGAAAAATTGCCATATATCCCCTTAATCAGCAACGACTTATATGACCTCTGACCCCATATAAGTAGCTGACTAGGAATGGCTTATGGGGCACTTTTTGAAATGTGGGGTCAGAGGTCGGATTTAGGGGCGAAGAATGGGAATTAGCCAGTATCCAGTTTTGGGGGCAGAAGAGAACTTAAGGACGCCGAATTGGCACTCCCCGAAAAGGGCGCAGAGCAAGCGGACTACGAACTAAAGCCGAAAATACCACCAAGGCCTTTCCTCGCCGATGACCCACTCCTCATGAAGGTCATCCGATAAAGCTGATCCCTGGGAAGATCCGTTCTTCCCCGGCAAATAAACCATACTTTCCATGGCAGCCTCCTCGTATCGAATTTTGGGGGCGCTTACGTTTTCCACTCATTCAAGATGGTCTTTTTTACCCACTTTTCCAGTAACGTTTGTGTGACATTTTTTGGAGTTTTCTCCCACTTACTCGCATTTTGTCTCACAACAGGGACTCCCCTTTCTCGACGTGTCCTTCACTTCTCGGCATGCCAGAGAGGTGAAATCGTGCATTTTTCTTCTCGGCCTCATATTCCTGACGGGCACGATTTCTCAAGGTCAAACCCCGCTGGCAGCACCTGCCTCCGCACCTGTGGATGAGGAAAATTATGTCCCTCCTTGGAAGACAAATGAGGGAAAAGAAGCCTCAGGCTTTGACTGGTATGTCGCCCCAGCTTTGGGAATTTCGATGATCCGCGATACCGATATCAATCAGTTTTCAGGAAGCACCAGCGGCACAACCGTGAGCAGTGGAGCCGCCACCCTTGCCTATAACCCCGGATTCCGCATGGATTGCCCCATTGGAGCCAAAATCACCGACTGGTTTGCGCTAGAATTCGCACCCGGGTTCATGCTGAACACGATTCAGTACATCGAGCCCACGAATGGATCTCTCTCGATCGGGTCACAAACTGTATCCCAAAACAGCCAGGCTTCCCTCGTCGGTGACTACTATCAGATCCCGATGCTTGCCAATTTCCTTTTCACCATTCCGATCCATCCCCAGTTCACGATCTCAGCGGGATTTGGCGTAGGAGGCATGGTATCGGCAGCCCAAACAACTTCACTCCAAGGCGTTTCTCTTGAAGGCTCCGACGGAATCAGCACCGCTCTCTCGTTTGCCTACGCCGGCCAGTTCGGAATCGATTTCCCCTTCTCGGAAAACATGCAGGCGGGCCTTTACTACAAATACACCGGCACCGGAGCCCAAGATTTTACAGGCGGCAACTTCTTCCAATTCGTGCAAAATAACAATGGAACCTCCACGCAAAGCGTCGAAGGTTACTTCCTTTATCGATTTTAGTTTCTTCTACAGGCCGCCTAGACCTTTTGCCTCAGCTCCCGAGTTGCCTGATTTGCTTCTTTCCAGCCTTTCTCATCGAAAACATCCGATGGCCTGAAAAGGGTTCGCCCAAACTTCTCCACCGATTCCACCGCTCCTGCCCACTCCTTTTCGGGCATCTCCGCCAACGCATCCCGTGCAATCTCCACACAAGCCGGATTATGACAGATCAACAAAATCTCCTCCCCGGCCCGTACTGCTTGCCGCGTTGCCTCGGCACTCCCATACCGGTTGGCAATCGCACCCATCTCCAAATCATCGGTCATGACCAGCCCACGATAGCCGAGCGTCTCCTTGAGTAGACCGGTCACAATATCCCGATTCAAACTGGCCGGGCCCGAATCCTTGCCCCACGCCGGAAACTGGGCATGGCCTACCATGACCGAGTCACATTGAGAACCCAGCTCCTGGAAAACCGAGAGCTCCTCCTCCATCTGTGCCCTTGTCCTATCCACCAACGGCAAATCCCCATGCGGATCCAACCCGCAAAAGGTATATCCCGGAAAATGCTTTCCTGTTCCCTTTACCCCCTCCTCCTGCATCCCCCTTAGAAACTCCCCTGCCCGACGAATCACCTGTTTCGGATTTTCCCCAAAGCAACGCCCCGCGAGCGAATTATCAATCCCCGCCCTCTCCGGTGGCGCGTAATCGAGCACGGGTGCCAAATTCAGATTCAATCCCACGAGCTTCATCAACCGACCCGTCCAGTGGCCATGCTCGTAAAACCACTCTTCCTTCCCTGCTCGCGCCAGATCCTCACCCGAAGGAGGACGCTCTCCCATGACCGCTAGTCGTGCCACACGGCCACCCTCTTGATCCACTGTCATGATGGCAGGATGTTTCACCAAATCGGCACACTCCTTGACCAAGCCATGGAACTGCCCCGCCTCCGCCATATTCCTCGTAAAGAAAATGAAACCCCCGGGTTGAACTCTCCGGATCAGATCCCGCAGCCCTTCCGTTAACTCAGGTCCGGGCAATCCCATGACGATCAAACGGCCTGCTGGATGAACTTTCACCCTATTGGCTCTAAGGAATTTCCCCCTTCTACGCACGCTCAATCCGTCGCCTCCAGCCTCGACCTGAACCCCTTCGAGCGTTAGGATTTACCATCTCATGGCCTCTTTTCAGATCATCTTTACCCCTGCCAGCTCTGCAGAAATCACCCAATTACCCACCCCTCTCCAAGTCGAAGTCCTACGCGAATTCGACGTCCTCACCACCGATTTCCTTGAGAAGCACCCCGACCGGTTCGGAACAGTTCGTTGCCCCGACCGTACTTTGTACCGGTACCGCGCCGGCGAATACCGGATCTACTTTGAAAAAACATCCAAAGGCCTCGTGATCCACCGGGTTCTTCATAAAAACTCACTCAAAGACTTCGCCTTTCGATCCCAGCTCCCCCTTTCCGAAGATGAGCTCCTCGCCGAAAATCCAAAATTTTGGGAACTCATCAAATCAGGCGAAACAGGAAAAGAGTAGTCATGCGCCGAATCCTTTTTCTACTCCTTGCCCTTTCCCCTTTCCTTTCCGGATGCCAATCTTCCCGTCCTGTGACGAAGCTGATCGCCCTC
>CAMDXQ010000089.1 GCA_945878585.1 Akkermansia muciniphila | reverse complement strand
ATCTGCTTGTCCAAATCCAGATGGTCTAACCGAGTTCTCACCCACTCTGCCTACCCAATTCTACGGAAACTGCCAGCCTCAACCGAAGAATTGCACATCGCTTTTGAGCAAAATTTTGGCACTATTTTCACTATGCTTTTGCACGAATTTACGGAACCTACGCCTTGGCTCGACGCCATGGTTGCAGGTTGGGAAGCCTTGGGCGGTCCTGCCCTCCAAGCCCGTGGCACCTTCCACGTTTCCCTCTCTGGCGGTTCCACTCCGAAAGCCCTCTACCAACGCCTCGCCAGCCTCAAATGGCCCTGGTCTGCCACCCACCTCTACCTAGGCGACGAACGTTGGGTCACCTCGGATCATAAAGACAGCAACTACCGTATGGTTCACGATGCCTTCCAAGGCACAGGAGTTCATATCGAACGCGTCCATAGCGAAATCGGCACGGCCGAAATCGGTGCTCGCGCCTACGAAAAGCAGATCCGCAACGACCTGGGCGATCCACCCCGCTTCGATCTCATCCTTCTCGGAATCGGTGACGACGGTCACACATCCTCTCTCTTTCCCGAAACTGCCGCCCTCAAAGAAGAAAAACTCCTGATCGCCCCCAACTTCGTTCCCAAACTCGGCGTCTGGCGCGTCACCTCAACTTACACTCTCCTCCGCTACGCGCGGGCGATCTGGTTCGTGACCCGTGGCCCCTCCAAAGATCCCTACATCCGTGCCCTTGCCCAAGACGACCCCAAAGCCACTTTTCCCGCAGCCAAGGTTCGTAGTGACCGCGGAACAATCGAAATCTATCATTGTACCCAACCATGAGCCCCGCCGCCGCCCCCTCACTCGTCCCGTCTCCCAAAAAGAGCACCCCTGGCCCTACCCCAAAACCGGATCGGGTCCTCCCCCCATTCGTCATGGTCATCTTTGGTGCCAGCGGAGACCTCACCACCCGCAAACTCGTCCCCGCCATCTTCGGCCTGCAACACGAAGGCGCTCTTCCCTCCGATTACTCGATCATCGGCTTTGCTCGACGTCCCAAGACAAATGACGAATTCCGGAAGGAAATGAAGGAAGGTCTGGATAAGTTTTCCCGTCTGCGCCCCGTTTCTGCCCAAGACTGGAAAGACTTCATCCCCAAACTTACCTACCATGCCGGTAATTTTGACGACCCCAACGCCTACCTAGAACTCAAAAAAACGCTCGAAGAGTTGGCCAAAACCCGTGGCCTGACCCAACACATCTTTTATCTCGCTACGGCGCCTGACTACTTTGCCACCGTCGTCCAACAACTCGCGAAAGCCGGCCTCGTCAGCCCTGCACTTCCCGCCCGCGTGGTAGTAGAAAAACCTTTTGGTCACGATCTCACCTCCGCCCGGCAACTCGTCTCCGACCTTCAATCCTGCCTGGATGAATCGAACCTCTTCCGTATCGATCACTACCTCGGCAAGGAAACAGTCCAGAATCTTCTCTATTTCCGCTTCGCCAACTCGATCTGGGAACCCATCTGGAACAGCAACCTGATCGATAACGTCCAGATCACCGTTGCCGAACAAGAAGGGGTTGGCACCCGGGGCGCTTTCTATGACGAGGTCGGTGCCATGCGAGACATGGTTCAAAACCACATGATGCAGCTTCTCTCCATCACGGCCATGGAACCACCCGCAAACTTAACCTCCCAATCCATCCACGACGAAAAAGTTAAAGTTCTCCGTTCCATCACCACCCCGAAATTAGAAACCATCCGTGCCAGCACGGTTCGGGCGCAATACGAGGGATATCGCCAGACGGATCGTGTGAATCCAAACTCCTCCACTGAAACCTATGCCGCCCTCAAAATTCAAATCGATAACTGGCGCTGGTCGGGTGTTCCCTTCTATCTTCGCACCGGAAAAGCCCTCACTTCTCGCGCCTCGGAAATTGTCATCGTATTTCGTCGTCCGCCCGCCGCTCTCTTCCGCGCGGAATTCGGGGACCTGCTCAGCCGCAATGCGATGCATATCCGCCTCCAACCCGACGAGGGCGTGCATCTCTGCTTCAATGCAAAACGCCCTGGACGCAGCACCGTTCAACCGGTCGATATGGAGTTCTGTTACGCCAGCGAATTCGGTTCCTACTCTCCGGAAGCGTATGAACGACTCCTCGGGGATGCCATTTTCGGAGACTCCACACTCTTTACACGTGACGACGAGGTGCTTGAGGCATGGAGAATTGTCGATGCCGTTCGCAACGGATGGCAGGAAAACCCCATGTCGCTTTATCGCACAGGATCTTGGGGCCCCATCGAGGCCGATCATATGCTCAAGGCCGACGGGAATCACTGGGTCGACCTCGACGCACGGACAAAAATCTAACCCCTATTTCGTTGTCATCCGCCACACCCCGTCCCACCCTGGGCCTGGAGGGTGTTCCCGCAGTAAAGCAATCCGCCCCAGAAAAGTTCGGCTAGGTCCATCCGCATACTTTTCCACCATCTCGCGGAACATTCCCTCTGCTCCAGACCAGTCCTGCTTCCGATAAGCACCCAAGGCCGCCTCTGCCCGTCTGATTTTCTGCTCCTCCTCCGGTTTTTGTTTCCCCTGTTCCGCCAACAATTCATAAATCCCAACCGGATCGCTCTTCCCCTTCACCGCCAATAGATCGACCTCTCTTGTCGCCATGCCCCGTTCCACCATCCGACGCGTTTCCTCCGAAATCAGAATTCGTGTTCCGTACATTGTATTCGCCGATTCCAACCGCGAAGCCAGATTCACCGTGTCTCCCATCACCGTATAACTCCGAGCCGTTTCACTGCCGATATTTCCCACCACCACCTCCCCCGTCGCCAACCCGATCCGGAGATTGATCTCAGGCAGATTTTTACGCAGCCCCATCAGATCAGGTAACTCGGCACGGAATCGAGCCAAAGCATCAACTTGAGCCAAAGCCGCACGACACGCTGCAATCGCTTGCTCCTCTTCCGCCACAAAAGGCGGCCCCCAGTACGCCATGATCGCATCCCCGATAAACTTATCGATGATCCCACGCTCTTTCTGAACACACTCCGACATCAGGGTGAAATAGCGATTGATCACGTGAACCAATCCGCCCGCTGTCAAATTCTCCCCCAATGTGGTGAAGCCCACCAAATCAGTAAAAAGAACCGTCATCAGCCTTTTTTGTCCCATCACATCTTCCGGCCGACCCGGCACAATCACTTTTTCCACGATCCTCGGGTCGATGTACGACCCAATCGCCTTTTGCAAATCCTGCTTTCGCCGAAGTTCATCCACCATCAGATTAAAACTCGCCCCCAACTGGCCGATTTCATCCTCCGGTAGTTTCCCCACATGGGTGCAAAAATCACCTCCCTGAATCTTTTTCGTCGTACTCAGAAGCTCCAAAAGCGGTTTGGCCATATTCCGGGAAATGATCCAAGCCGCCCCCAATCCAAGCACCACAGCCAACAGGGTCGTGGCCGAGCTGCTGATCAAAACTCTGTTTTTCTCTTTTCCGCATCCTGGGCAGAAAGTTCGGCCATCTGGGCCGTCACACTTTGAATCTTACTGCGTAGCTCCCGAAGTTCTATTTGCCCCTTGAAGGTAAACTCTAAAAGCTCCTTCGCCTTCGCCCGATCCCCCGCCTTTCGAGCCTGCAATGTTGAGCGCGCCAGATCCGTAGTCGACGCGAACCTGCTTTCGATCTGACTCACCAACTCCCGTGCCTGTGCCGCCAACTCCCTTTCTTGAGGGTTGTCCGGCAATACTTTCAAGTCGTCCCGAATCTCAGCACTCAACTCATAAACTCGGGTGGTATTTTTTTCAAAGTTCTCGGTCGCCTGCTTGATGGTTTCCTGGTCAGGCTGAGGCTCCGCGTACTCGCGATACAATCGCTCAAAGGCCACCCGCCGATACAGACCCTCCTCATTCAAATCTGCCGCCTTACTCGCTAACGGAATGGTTTTTCTGGCCACTGTGGCCACGTCACCACCCAAGCCGATCACTTCGATGTTTGTCAAAATCGCTACCACCACCGTCAGCGCAATGATTCCAACGGCCAGAGCAAAGATCTTCAGGGCAATCGAATGTTTCACGTCCCGCAAGAATGCCCCAATGCCCGACTCCTCTCAATCCAGCAATCCACCCCCTTTGCCTCTTCTTTTCCACCCACCTTTTCCCTTAAACTCCCTGAATGACCCCATGGACCCCTCCCCCTTCCGCGATCGTCTATGGAGCACTCCTCCTCGCACTCGCTTTTGCCTCTCTCTGTTTCGGCGGTATCTCACGACTCCGCCTTCTTATTTTTCCAGCCACTTCCGCCCCGAGCCCTACTCTCAACCTTTCTTTACCACCCCTTCTCTTTGCCATCACCACTCTTGCCCTCACAGCCTGGCTCTCTCCTCCCCTTCTTCCAGCAGTCGCTCTCACCATCGGATTCCTTCTCTGCACCCTCAGTGGCACAAAACCCACAGAGCTATGGGGAATATTTCGCTTTCGTCTTTTTCCCGATATTCGTTTCTCCCTCCACACCATGCTAACGCTTTTTCTCCCAATTCTTTTTCTTCTCCTCCTCAGTTCCGGCCTCTTTCTTCTTCTCGGTCTT
>CAMDXQ010000088.1 GCA_945878585.1 Akkermansia muciniphila | reverse complement strand
AAGGATGGAATCCAGTGGCCAGCAGCGGTGGCACCTTACACCGTGATGTTGGTGACGCTGGATTTAGCGGATCCGGCGGTGAAAGAGGCGACCGAGGCGGTGATCGCTTCCTTGGACAAGGCTGGGATCGACTATTTGTGGGACGACCGGGACGAGCGTCCGGGAGTAAAGTTCAAGGACGCAGATTTGTTGGGATTTCCTTGGAGGATAACGATCGGAACGAAGTCGGTCGCAAAGGGTGGGGTGGAGGTGAAGTGCCGTAAGAATGGGGCGATGGAGATGATTCCTTCGGTAGAGGTGGGCAGTTGGGTGCACAGCAAGCTGGAAAACTAATCACTCTACTTTCGAAGAAGAACTGGGCCTCGGATCGATAACTAAAGTTCCGCAAGCAGGCTGTTGGCTTGTGCGCGGTGAGGAGCAGGGGATGATTTCAAGTATGATTCGATGGATTAGTTGCTGGTTGGGGTTCATGTTTTTTACCTTACCACTTCTGGCGGAAAATCAGGGTCAGGATGCGGGGGCTCTGTATTTAGATGCTAGAAAGTTGGCTATGGGGGAGGGGTGTCAGATCGACATGATTCGGGCCAGGGAACTATACCGAAAAGCGGCTGATTTAGGGGACCCCCGAGCCTTAGCATGGAAGGCAAGAAACATATATAGGGGGAACCACGGCTTTTCCAAAAATGAGGCGGAGGCGCGTAAAATATTTCAAGAGATAGAGCCTCGACTACGTGAGATGGGATCGAAAAAAGAGAAGGATGCATTGGGGAGTCTCTGCCGAACTATGGCCGTAATGGATCCGAAAACCCGTGGTCAAGAAGCGTTCGAATTAGCCCAAAGAAATGCCATCAACGGCATAGCAAGTGATTGGGAGGCTTTGGGTTGGTTTTTTCAAGGTGGCATTGGAGTTGCCAAAGACGAGAAGGAGGCGGTGAAGTGGTATACAAAGGCGGCGGAGCAGGGTGAGGCGACAGGCCAGCGGCTGCTTGGTTGGTGTTATGCAAATGGGACTGGCGTTGCGAAAGACGAGAAGGAGGCGGTGAAGTGGTATGCAAAGGCGGCGGAGCAGGGTGAGGCGACAGGGCAGCGGCTGCTTGGGTGGTGTTATGCAAATGGGACTGGCGTTGCGAAAGATGAGAAGGAGGCGGTGAAGTGGTATTGGAAGGCGGCGGAGCAGGGTGAGGCGACAGGGCAGCGACTTCTTGGATGGTGTTATGCGAATGGGAGTGGAGTTGCAAAAGATGAAAAGGAAGCGATGAAGTGGTATACGAAAGCGGCTGAGCAAGGAGAGGCGACAGGGCAGCGACTTCTTGGTTGGTGTTATTCAAATGGGGTAGGAGTTGTGAAAGATGAAAGGGAGGCGGTGAAATGGTATGGCAATGCGGCAGAAAAAGGGGATGGGTGGTCACAAAACAAATTAGGCTACTGTTACGCCAATGGGATTGGAGTAGGGAAGGATTACAAAAAAGCATTTGAGTGGTACCGCAAAGCGGCAGATAATGATAATAGTGAAGCCCTTGGTAGTGTGGGTTGGTGCTACGAAACAGGAAATGGAGTAGCCAAAGATGAAAAAGAGGCGGTGAAATGGTATGGCAATGCGGCAGAAAAAGGGGATGGGTGGTCACAAAACAAATTAGGCTACTGTTACGCCAATGGGATTGGAGTAGGGAAGGATTACAAAAAAGCATTTGAGTGGTACCGCAAAGCGGCAGATAAGGAAAATAGTGAAGCCCTTGGTAGTGTGGGTTGGTGCTACGAAACAGGAAATGGAGTAACGAAGGATGAAAATGAAGCGCTGAATTGGTATATTCAGGCGGCAAAAAAGAAAAATTCCTGGGCACAGAAGAGATTGATGGCAATGGGGGGCGTCGCTTTTTGGGAAAATAACTATTCTTTAGCGGCGAAGTGCTTTCAGGCAGCCGAAAGTTTTGGAGTGAAAGGTGCGGGTGAGGAGCTTTATCGGCTCGATGTTCAAATGAGAAAAACTTGGAAAGGAGCAGATCCAAGAAGGGGTATTTTGGTAAAAAGAAAAAACATCAAAGGACAGGAGAACGAGAATTCTGAAGCAGCACGACTGGCTGGTGAACTACTTAGCTTCGGATATTCAATCGAATCCAAAATGATGGTGCAGGAGGCTATTGAAAACTCGAGGTGGAGTACATCTGATGAGGAGTTGGCAGGTTGGTACACTCTTGCTGGTTTTTGTGAAATGTCAGACCCTCAGTTGGATTCAGAGCCTCTCATCTCTGAAAACCCAAAAGGTTGGCCTAAGTGGTTAAGGCCAAAGTTTGCACAGGTCGGACTAGGAATGTTAAATCTCAGAATTGTAAGTCCCCAGCAAGGATTAGATGTTTCATTTGTCAGTGATTTCATTTCTCCTTCGGAGCCTCGAAGATGGGCTTCACTATTCATGGCTCAGTCAGATTGGGGTCTAAAGTTATGGCTTGAAAATTCAACGGGGTGGCACTCGAGATTGGCAAGGGCTGCAGTGGTCTCAACGGGCAAGGGAATTGACTATATGTGGGCAACTCAAAATCTAAAAAACCTAGAAAAAGCAAAAGGCAACTTTGAAAAGGCAACGAAGCTTTATCCTAACCTTTCTGCTTGGGCTGGGTTGGCGATGATTGCCAGGCAGGAGGGGGATGCTTCTGGTCAGGAAAAAGCAGTAGAAGAGATAAGGAATATTCTAATGGAGAATGCGATAAAAGATGCGACCAATGTTTCAAAGACAGTAAACGGTAAAGCCGGAAATAGAAATCCGGAAGTCCTTGCGAAGGCAATAGCCGAAAAAGCGAAATTACATATAAATAAGATGTTTGAGGGGCTGGCTAAAGACGGGGAACTGCCATGGGGAAATGAAAAGGGTGAGTTGTCGTTTGGGTTTGGGTTTGGAGGGGGGCCTGGGTTATTTCATGGTGGTTTGCTAACAATTGGTATGAAACTCTTCATACCACTTTTCCTGCATGTAAAGCCCGACTGGTTGCTGTTGTTTTACGATATGTCGATGAAGTCGGGGGCATTATCCCCATATCAGTTGGCAGTTCTCTATGAGCAGTTGACTCAGAAACGAGTTACGAGATCAAAAGCCGTTCTGCGCTTGATGCAAATCTATCATTACCACGAAGACAAGGAGCAGGCACTGCATTGGGCTATCGTTGCTGCGGAGGAAAATTCCCATGACATAGAGACATTACAAATGGCAGCTCTGATAACACAGTGGGCTGGTGAAGCAGAAAAAGCCCGCTCCATTTCGAATCAATTAATCCTGCTGAAAAGAAAAAATGAGTAGTTCTATCCTGATTTGGTTAGGCAGGCAGCTTCGATCTTTGGGAGCCCAAGAAAAAATCGTAGTAGTCCTAGGAGCTTCTCGAGGCAAGTTAGGGTCACTCACCATTGGTCGTGAGGTCTGGGTTAGTCTTAAGCGATGGAACTTTGGCGATTGGGTTGTCAGTTCTGTAATATTCTTACTACTTGTTCTCTTGAGTGTCACCAGCACATGGGGTTCTTATCTCTGGCTGGGGGTGGCCCCATTAGCAAACGCTCTTATGCTTTTGCTTATCCGCGAACCGATTCTATGGAAGGAAATCTTGTGTAAAGATGGGGTTAGAATGGCAATTCGCACAGGCATAACCGTCTATACATTACTTTCCTGGCTATTCCTTTACTTTGTTTTGGGTAGTTTTGTCGCTCTTTTCATCGGGGCCATTTTGGACTGGGGTTTATTGAGGCTTCCTTGGAAAAGGGTGGCCAATCTATCGGTTGAGCACTTGGCTTGGATAATCCCTCTCTTGTTTCTGATTGGAGTCATTCTTAAGTCATTTCGGTTTTATCTGGGTGTTTATTTGGCTCTTCCCTTGGTTGTTTTTCGAAAAGTGGGAATCTTAGCTGCTATTCGTTCCAGTCGGATGGTCCTTCACGGGAGTTACTTTAGGGTATGCTTATGGATGCTAGCGGGCTGGATTGTCTCACTTATACCGCTTTTGCTTTTGTTTGTTGGATCAACTCTAATCCTCTCCAAAGGAATGAAACTGGGGTCAGCTAGCCCAACTACCCTTTGGCAAATTTATGGATCAAGTTCCTTGTGGTTTTTGGTCTGCCTAGTTTTTGCGGCTTTTCTCTGGCCCGTTGCCCCAGCCATTCAAGCAGCCTTCTATGAAAGAGTTTTTGGATCTAGTAGACAGCAAGTCTGAGTACTTTTATTCCGAGCGTTTGCGCTTGGTGTGGTCGAGGATCTTTTTCCGGAAGCGAAGGGTTTTGGGCGTAACTTCGAGATATTCGTCCTCTGAAAGATACTCCAAGCCGCGCTCTAAGCTGTGTTTGAGAGGAGGGGTCAGGGTAATTCCTTTGCCGTCTCCCTGCGAACGCATGTTGGTTAAGTTTTTGGCTTTGCAGGGGTTCACGACCATATCGGCCGGGCGGGTGTTTTCGCCGACAATCATACCCGCATAAATATCTTCCTGAGGTCCGACGAAAAGGGTGCCCCGTTCCTGTAGGTTGTCGAGGGAGTAGGCCATGGAGGTTCCTGCTTCTAGGGCAATGAGTACACCGTTGATCCTGCTAGGGATTTCGCCACGGAAGGCACCGTATTCGCGGAAGAGGTGGGAAATAATCCCCATACCTTTGGTCAAATTCTGAAGATCGGTTT
>CAMDXQ010000087.1 GCA_945878585.1 Akkermansia muciniphila | reverse complement strand
GTGCGAATCATTGCCGTCGTCAATCAAAAGGGGGGTGTCGGAAAGACCACCACCGCCATCCATATCGCGGCTGGGGCGGCTGAGGCAGGTCGTCGCGTTCTCCTGGTCGATCTCGATCCCCAAGCCAATGCCACCAGTGGACTCGGGCTAGAGAACGTCGCGGGAAAGAGCCTCTACCCAGTCCTGCTCGGAAACGCCCGCGCCATCGACATGCTGCAACCTTCCCGTCACCCCAACCTGCAAATCCTCTCCTCGGAACTCGACCTCGCGGGGGCCGAGATGGATCTAGCGGGGATGGACGATCCCCTCTCCCATGTTCGTAAAGCCCTCGATCCCCTTCGCCTCGATCCCGCCTTTGATCTGGTCATCCTCGACTGCCCGCCCAGCGTTGGCCTGCTCATGACCAGCGCTCTCGTCGCTGCAGAAAAGATTCTCGTACCCGTCCAGTGCGAATACTTCGCTTTGGAAGGGGTTGGTAAAATTCTCAACCTGGTGGAGCGAATTAAACAAGGTGGTCAGAATCCAAATCTCTCCATCATGGGCATTGTCCTCACCATGTACGACGCTCGTACCCGCCTCAGCCAACACGTCAGCGATGACCTGCGTAGCCATCTAGGAACTCAGGTTTTTCAGACAATTATTCCCCGCTCCGTTCGCCTGGCCGAGGCCCCCAGCCACGGCCAAACCATCTACGAGTACGACACCTCAGGCGCCGCCGCCGCCAGCTACCGTCAACTGACTACCGAGTTCCTCTCTCGCCTTGGATAAATAAGATCTCTTTAGTAGCTCTTAAAGAATTCGATTCCGTTTGGATCTTCAAAGATTACCCGCCCAGCCTCGATCGCTTTGAGCTTCAACCCCTCAACACCCACCGACTCTCCTAAGCCAATCGGGGCCCCATGGATCAAAGCGCGCGACTCGCTTCCCTGCATCCGAACCCCTTGTAAATCCAATTTCCGCACGGCACTTTCCCTTCGGTATCTTGTCTTTTCTGCCTCAGCAAGGTCATCCGTGTCGGGGTTTTGTAAAGCCACGTTGACAGCAGTAGGTAGCCCAGCAGGCGCAAGATCTGATCGCACCTGAAGTAAATTTGAAACTGCCTCCGGAAGCGACTTTGTTATCACCGCTGGTGCGGCCGCTGGTTCTGCTAATCTCTCCCCCGTAATCTCAATCATTGGCGCAGCGTCAGCCTTTTTTGTGTTGGGACTCCGACTGGCCCAGGCCGCTTGAAACCCAGTTGTCCTCTGGACAAAGTGCCAAAGAGTCTCCCCTTGCCACACCCCCAAAACCACCGCAGCTGCGATTCCCAAGATCCAAGCAACTGCTTTTAGAATCCACGGACGCCTTGAGAATGGAGGGAGGTCGAGGGCCTCGGTAGCACGGGGTTTTTTGCGCGTCTGTAGCTCTAAAGCCTCCGTGATCAGGCTCACAGGAGAGCTCCCACATCCCTCCGTGCACGTTGGGCATCCCCAAAGTGAATTCGATGATCTTGCCGGACGTACGCCGAGAGCATGGCCTTGTCACAGAGATGATTAATTAGGCGTGGAACGCCTTCCGACCATCGGTGGATTGCCCTCCTCGCAAGCATGGAAAACCGAACTTCATCAGCAGCCCCGGCGATTTGGAGTCGATGATCGATATAGGCCACCATCTCCCGATAGCGTAAGGGTGCCAGCCGACAGTGAACCAAGATCCTCTGACGAAAAGGAAGAAGACGGGATTCTTTTTTTAGACGCTCCTCCATCTCGGGCTGTGCAAACAGAACAACCTGAACGAGCTTTCGCTCGGTGGTCTCCAGGTTGGTTAGCAGCCGTAGAACCTCCAAAGACTCCGTCGGCATGACATGGGCTTCATCCACCAAGATGATCACGTGCCGACCCACTTTATGAAGCTCCAAGATCAGATCCTGTAGTTTTTGAGCAGCTCCTTCATCACTTTGCAAAGGGGCGCCAAGATCAGATAGAATATTTTGAAGAAGCTCATGCTCCCCAAGTCGAGGATTCAGAATAAGGGCATGATTTACCCCCTCTGGATTCAGTTCACGAAGGATCTGCCGACAGATTGTCGTCTTTCCGGATCCCACAGGGCCTGTGACCAGGCAAATTCCCTTGAAATGGTTTAGGGAAAAACGGATATGCTCCAGAGCTTCCTCATGCACCCGGCTCGGATACAAAAACTCCGGGTCAGGACTAATCTGAAAAGGAGGATGCTCTAGGCCAAAAAAGGATTCGTACATACAACGCTTGTCTTAATTGCCCAGTTTGGATACGGGCACATCTTGCACGATTTTGGGACTCACGAAAAACACCAGCTCCTTGATAATCTTCGCCTGCACCATCCCGGTAAACAGCACACCCAACCCCGGCATGTCCCCAAGAAATGGAATCTTTGTTCTCGTATCCACCATTTCATCCTCAATTAACCCCCCCATGACAATGGTTTGCTGATCGTTCACCTTCACTAAGGTTGCACACTGCCGTATGTCCACCACGGGCGCAGAGGCAACAACCTGAGAATTAGTCCCCGTCGTGTTAGCGGAAAAGGTTTCGATCTTAACCAATCTGGAAACAACCGGAATAATATCCAAAGCAATGATATCGTCGGCAGAGATTTGGGGGGTAATTGATAAAAGGGTGCCTACGGTAGTATTATTGACTTGAACATTGTTACCTTGGGCGTTTCCAGATTGACTCTGCAAAAGGTTGGATTGGCTGACAAATGTAGGAACCGTTGTTTGAACCTTGATGATGGCAGGTTGGTGGTTGAGAGTTCGGATTCTCGGTTGGGTCAAAACTTTTATTTTCCCTTGCTGCTCAATTGCGTTGATCACTGCATTGACTCTACTGTTAGCAACCGTGATCGTCATGGGCGCGGCGACCAAAGCCGATAATGCTGTCGGCAAGGCACCTGGAGTCAGCGCCACAGCACCAGTGACGAGTGTATTGCCCACCGAAATGGCGACTTTATCCCAATCGATCGCTAGCTCCCGCCCATCGTCAAATTGCACCGAAAATATTTTTACATCCAAATCGACCTGCCGATTTAAACTCAATTTTAAATCCTCTAAATACATCGCGATCTCTCGCACATTTTCGCGCTTGTCCCTCACCTCGATCACTCCAGATACCGAGTCGGAAAAAAGTCTGGGTCCCTTTTTAAACTGATCCATATACGATTGAGCCTGCTGAAAATCGATCATTGTGGTATTCACCGCCCCCGCAGTTGTCGTATCAACCGATGCTGTGGTTGCTAGTCTCGACGCCCCACCCAGCGAACTGGCCTGACTGGCATCCGCCTCCGACAACAAGGTCCGCACATGCTCGACAATCATCTTCCACATATCGATCGAATCTTCCGTCGTAATGGAAATCGTACTCGCATCGCCCGACTGTCCTCCGCCGCCGCCTCCGCCGCCGCCTCCGCCGCCTCCTCCGCCGCCACTACTTCCTCCGCCTCCTCCACCCCCGCTACTTACGGAGGGCAAGGAAATCGACCCTTGTGTAGAGGTAGTCCCAGTACGGACAGCCCTTGGATAATCGATGATAAAGCGTCGTGTCTCCATTGCTCGCACCCGAATTAAACCGCCCTCTTCTTCGGCGTAGTAACCAAAGTTCAGCAGCATCGCATCCATCGCCTTTTCCAATGAAAGCCCCCGAAAGGTAACCGTCAGTAGGCCATCCGCATTGGGATCGGGCAGGATATTTAAACCATTCAGTTTGCCAAATAGTGCCAACGCGTCCTTCAGCGGCATATCCCTCGCGGTAAAACTGTAAGAAGCCTCACTCTCCGTCCCTGCCGTACCCTGCCCCTTTCCCGCCCGTGCAAGGCGGCTCAAGTTACCACCCGCATCTCGCGCCGTCCGGTTTCTTTCTGTCAAAAGGAGCAAGTCGGGTGCTGGAGCTTCTGGACCAAGCCCTTTCAAAATCTTTCCCAGCTCTCCCGCCTGATCCAATGTCACCGGATCCACTCGGACCCGACGTAGTTTTGCCGCTTTGGGCATCGCCGTAGCCTCCACTTTCACCCCCGCCCAAGAAACTCGCTCTTTTTTCAGTCGCTGCACTTTTTCCAAAATCGGTTCCTGCATCTCCACGGGAAGCGAACTCGCCTCCCAAAGATAAAGATCCTGCGGACCCGAAATCCCCAAACGCCCAATCTTCATGTCCATTCCGCCCGCCTCACTCGTACCCTTTTTCCCTATTTTTTTTGCGGCCGCCGCACGAAACCTCCCCTCAACATCCAGCTTCCACTGCCGATACTGCAAATCCTCCGGCTTACGCGCCCGCAGATCGGCTACCAAAGCCTCCTGCCTCGCTAGATCCCCTGAGTCCACCGCCTTCTGATAACTGATACGCAAATCCTCCTCAACCAGATCATCCGGCGTATTACCCCGTTTTCGACTCCACTCATCCTGCGAAGGCCCATCAATACTAAACTTCGAATTCAGGTAATTTGTCCATATCGGAACCGTCCGCTCATCCACACTTCCCGCAAAAATCACACTCGAACCAACCCACAGGTAAGCCAAAAAGAAGCACCTTATCTTTTGCCAATCAAGCTGGAGAGACTCCTTCACAGATGATTGATTAATAATGAATTGAGAAACATGGTCAATGGTTTTATGTGATTCTCTGTGAATACATTGAAGCCCTGCTTCCTACTCTCTCTTCCCACCCCAATTTTCCACTTCTCAGAGCCGCAAGGCTCACCCGAGCAGCAGCC
>CAMDXQ010000086.1 GCA_945878585.1 Akkermansia muciniphila | reverse complement strand
TCCTCGTAAGCCCCCTCGGCTTTCTCGGTTGTCCAGCGCCGCACCCGCTTCTTAGCGGGAAGAGGATTTAACATCATCGTGATGTTCCTGCCAATCAATTTCGGGTTGGCATCCGCCACCGCCACCAGCTTCAAATCGTCCCGAATCGTCACCACCAATGCCTGTCCCAGGTCCTGGTGCTGCATTTCCCGACCCCGGAAGGCCATGACCACCTTCACTTTCATCCCTTTCCAAAGAAAATTCTCCGTCTGCCGCAATTTGGTCGCGTAATCGTGCGGATCGATGTTCACGTGAAACTTCATCTCCTTCACCTTGGCGGCCAGATTGTGCCGTTTCGACTCCCTCTCCCGCTTATCCATCTCGTACCGGTACTTTCCAAAATCCAGGATCTTACAAACCGGGGGATTGCTGGCTCCACTCACCTCGACCAGATCCAACCCCGCCGCACGAGCCGCATTCATCGCATCGTTGAAATTCATGACGCCCCGCTTTTGACCCGCCGCGTCCACTAGGAATACCTCCCGGGCACGGATTCGATGGTTTGCCCGTAACTCTTGCATTAGGAGCCCATACCTACGACCGGACGCTGAACCATCCGCGACTTCAAAGGAAAAAGTAGGAAAACATTAGGAACCAGCGGTCAAACAGTCCGCAAGGATTGGATCAGTGAAGTACAAATCATCGATGGAAGAATCATCCCCAAGGCACCCCCTAGGAGCAAGGGAAAAATCCCCCACGTTCTCCTCGCCCGCCTGCCCACCCACACCCTATTCTTCCCATCAGAATGTTCCGCCTGGTTCTCATCCCCCTTCTTCTCATCCTCCCCACTCCTCCCCTTCATGCCGAGGAGTCTGGCGACGCCACCAAAAAAATCGTCGAGGCCTACGATAACAAACGCTTTGAGGAAGCTGCGAAACTGGCCGGGGCCTACATCCAAGGCTTTCCCAATTCCCCCAACCTGCCCAGTGCCTACCTTCTCCTGGCCCGGTCCCAATACAACCTGAGCAAGTGGACGGAGGCGGTCGCGTCCTACCGAAAGCTCCAATCCCTCGCCAAAGAAAAAGACGTCAAAGAAGAAGCCTCCTACTACATCCTTCAATCCCTCGCCTCCCAGGCCGGTGCCGCACCGGAAAAATCGGCTGACCGAAAAAAGCTGATTGCAGAAACCCTCTCTCTCATCGCCGCCTTCCCCAAGGAGTTCCCGGATTCCAAATCCCTCGGCGAAATCCTTCTCCTCCAAGCCAAACTCCAGATCCAGCAGGGTGCCTTTGCTGAAGCCAGCCAGGCTCTGGACGCTGCACGAAAAGCCGATCAGGCAAAAGAGTTCGCCGAAGATATCGACTACCTCCAAGGGTACGCGGAAGCCGAACGCGCCCGCCAACTCCTCGCCGATTTCAAAAAAGCGGACGGCGAAGCTGCCCTCGCCCGCGCCGGCCAGATCTACTCCCGCATCGCCAATGGATCCGACCCCGCCCTCGTCGTCGAAGCCAATCTTCAGCTCGCCAATCTCGATTTGGCCGCCGGTCGCTTCCCCGAGGCCATCGCCCGCCTCCGGACCATCCCGGGTCGCGACGAACTTGTCTCCCAGCTCGAGGCAAAACTCGCCCCTCTTCGAGCCGAAATCACCGGCCAAGCCACCCCCGCCCCAGAAAAACTCCGACGCGTGCAAAAAGCTCAAGAGAAAATCGAGGATATTAAAAATCGGCCCGATCTGTCCGGCCAGGCTCTCTTCCAACTCGGCCAAGCCTTCCTCCAATCCCGCCGATACGACGAAGCCCGCATCGTATTCCGCCAAATCGCACGCTACGGCCCTCCCGACATTACCCCATCCGCCGAACAGCAGGTCATCCTCACCTACGCCCTCCAAGGCCGAACCTCGGAAGCCGATCGCCTCGTCGAAAAATATCAGAAAACATTCCCGGACCAAAAAGGAGTAGCCGCTCTTGTCGATTACCTCGTCGGATTTGCCATGCTGCAGGACGCCCAGTACCCCACTGCCATTCAACGACTGAAATCTGCCCAGGAAAAAGGAGTCGATCCCCACTACGCCGACGAAATTCCCCGATATATTGCCACCGCCTACCAAAAATCAGGCCAAGGCTCGGAAGCCCTCAAATATTACGAATCCTTCCTAGCCGATGTGAAAGCCGGCAAACGCAAAATCTCTCAGGAAAGCTTGGAACAAACCCAGTTGGCCTACGCCAGCGCCCTGATCGGAGAGAAGAAGATCCCCGAAGGTATGGCCCAGTTGACCCAACTCACCACTCCCACCCACTCCCCCGCCATTCAGGAAGACGCTTCCCTCCGTCTCGCTTATGCCCTCCGCGCCTCGAAAAAACTCACTGAAGCCACAGCTGCCTTTGCCACCTTTGCGTCGACTTATCCGAAATCCGCCAACCTCGGGAGTGCCCTCCTCGCCCGTGGGGACACTCTCCTGGAAGATAAAAAACCGGAAGAGGCACTCGCCGCTTGGAAAGCCACTGCCACCCAACTTTCCGGATCCCCCGCCGGTTTGGATGCCTACGAACGCATCTGGCGCACCTACGCCAAGGAAAAGAAAAAAGACCTGATGCTCGCGAACCAGGAAGAGCAGTTTCGCGCTTACCCAAAAGATCCCCGTAATATCGCCGCTTATATCGCCCGCGGAACGGTCTTCACGGAGGAACGAGACGAAAGCCAAGCCCTCCAGTCCTATCGCCGAGCCTTCGAACTGTTCCGGGAACTTTATCCCGACCCCAAAGCCTCGCCTCCGCCAGTCGCCATCTCCGATCTCGCCTACTCCGCACTCGAAAAATCGGCCGACCTCGAACTGACGACCTCGAAAGCCATTGGCAACTACGCATCCCTTTCCGAGGACGGGAAAAAGCGCTGGAAGGAGTCGATCCAACGCTCCATCGACTTTCTCCGCCAATCGATCCTCGGCCTCTCCTCCGCACGCGTCTCTCCCGTTCTCTCCAAACTTGTGACTCTCTCCCTTCTCCGTTTTCAGTCGGGGGAGGCTCCTGTTGAGGATTGTCTCCAACCTTTCCGAGATCTCGCCGGCCAAGCGAGTGATCAACCCGCTCTCGTTGCCCAAATCCTCTTCGCCCAGGCCAGCGTCCCGTTCGAGGCCGGCCAAACCACCCTCGCCCTCCGTCTTTACGAGGAAGCCTACAAACAGTCGCTGGCCACGAAAGCCGCTCTCGATTGGAAAGATCTCCAACGCTTTGCCCAAGCTCTCCTCGCCGCAGGGAAGGGAGAAGAAGCCCGCCCCGTCTTTGAGCGGATCCGCAAGGAGTTCCCCGCCAAGGTCGGCACGAAAGATCCCCGCCAGCATGCCCAAGCCGCCGCTCTTTTTGGTCTCGGCCAGATCGATTTCAAAGCGAACCGCAAATCCGAAGCGGAACAATATTTTGCCGAACTTGCCCGCGACTATCCTTGGTCCGACAAAGTCCAAGAAGCCAACTACCTCCGTGCCCAAGCCCTGGCCGAGGCCGGCAAATACGACGGGAATAAAAAGAATCCCGCCGCCTTCGAACTGTGGATCGGAATCATCGAAAGCCCCAACGCCTCCAACGAAATGAAGGCCAAATCGATGCTCGCCTTTGCCCAAACCCTCGAAACGCTCGCCTCCAAAAAAATCTCCTCTCCTCAGCTCGATCAAGGGGTCGGCAAACCCCCACTGGATCCGCTCGATCTGGCCGTTACCTACTATCAGAAAATCGATCTCTACTATGACAACCTTCCCGAACTCTCGGGCCAAGGCCTCCTTCGCGCTGCCAAAATCCGCCGCGCTCAGCAGAAAAATGATGAAGCACGGAAACTGGTCACTTCTCTCCTAGCCAAATATCCCACCTCCTCCGTTGCTTCCGAGGCGAGCGAGCTCCTTCAGTCCCTGCCTGCCGCCTCCACTCCTCCCACCCCGTGAGCCCATCCCCGGTCCTCCGCAACAGGACCACACGAATCTTGGGCATTCTCAAACGCACCTATCCCGACGCCCACTGCGCACTTCACTTCTCCACTCCTCTCGAACTTCTGATCGCAACCATTCTTTCGGCCCAGTGCACCGATGAACGAGTGAATCAGGTCACCCCTGCTCTCTTTGCCCGCTGCCCCGACGCCGCTGCCCTCGCCTCCATTTCTCAGGCTGAACTCGAGAAGATGATTCACTCCACCGGATTCTATCGTGCCAAGGCCCGTTCTCTTCGGTCCTGCGCCGCCTCCCTTGTCGCCGACCACCAGGGAGATGTCCCGCGCACGATGGAGGCCCTTCACCGTTTGGCTGGCGTCGGCCGTAAAACTGCGAATGTGGTTTTAGGAAATGCGTTTCACTTGGCCGAAGGGATTGTGGTCGATACCCACGTCGGACGCCTTTCCCGCAGGATGGGACTGACGCGACATCACGATCCGGTCAAAGTGGAATCCGCCTTAGTTCGACTGATACCAAAAAAAGATTGGACCCTCGTTTCCCATCTCCTCATCTCTCACGGAAGAAAAAGGTGCAACGCCCGAAAACCGGACTGCGCAAACTGCGAGATCAAGGCTCTTTGTCCCAAACGCGGCGTTTGATTTCAGGCCCGCAATCTTACGGAACGATCGCTTCAACCTTGAGGAATCCCTTATCTCCGCCCGTCAAAGTTGCCTCCCACTGCTCATATCCGCTGGGTAGTCCACCAGGCTGAGGATCACTCTTAGAAGGAGTTACCGTCCCCGTGAACCCTGCCGTCAGGTCGGTCGACGACTTCACCGTATACGTCACTCCGCTCCTTTG
>CAMDXQ010000085.1 GCA_945878585.1 Akkermansia muciniphila | reverse complement strand
CATTTTTGTGTGACGAAGACGGTGGAGAAGGGGAGGACGTTCGCCCGATTGGAGAGAGTGGAGGGGGAGAGTCGGGAAAAGGAGTTGAGCCGGATGTTGGGAGGGGAGGGAAAAGCAGCACGGGCGATGGCTCGGGAACTGATGGAGCGAAGGAAACCGACCAAAGTTTAGGAAAAAAACATGGAGGGTTGGTAGGATTCGGGAAGATTTTTTGTTTGGAGGAGGGCGAGATGGGATTGACCAAAAAAAGAAGGATGAACGAGGTGCTGAAAGTTGCGGGTCGATTTTTCTGACATGGGCGGGTACTCGCGGAGGAGTGAGGTGGCCTGACGGGGGAGAGCGGTCATGAAGGGGAGCAGGCCATGATTGTGGAAGCCCAGCTTTTTTCCTTCTTCGATCAGTTCAGTAAAATTGACGTGGGCGGTGAGGTCCTGCTGTCCGGGGTCGGTTAAGGGATTTGCCGAGGGGGAATGTTGGCGGAGAGCGCGGAGAGTACCTGTGAAACGGGAGGGGTGATAAAGTTCGTGGGCGGGAAGTCCGTAATCGAGAGTGAGAATAGCTCCCTTTTGAATTTTCTGCGAAAGTAGTTTGAGCCAAGAAGATATGCTAGGGCGAATTTCTGTGGTGAAGCCTTCGATGGGAGGGATAGACCAACGATTGATCTCGTTGAGAAGTTCGGCAGAGACGGGTTGATCGATCCAGTCGAGTTGATTTTCGGTTTGAGTGACGAACCGTTCGTGCCACTGGCCTGAGAAAAATCGAATCAGTCGAACAGGAATGCTGTCGATCAGTTCGCAGGAGTAGAAAAAAGTTGGGTGGGAGGAAGGAGGGAGAGCCGATAGATCGGCATGCCAGTGGAGGGGTAGCAAAGAACGGAAAGGGTGAAGATGAGTTTGCTGTTGTCGGGCGAGGGAGGGGGAAGGTTCGATGAGATGTAACTGTAGTCTGGGGAGAAGGTCGGGATGATGTTGAGAAAGAGCAGTAAGGATGTCGTGGGCCAGGTGACCGCGGTCGGCTCCTTGTTCGACAAGGTGGAGCGTGGGGGGGTGGTTGAGGGTTAGGTGAATTTCAGCGATTTGGAGGGCGATCAGTTGGCCAAGGAGGGGGCCAGGGGAGACGGGTGTAAGAAAATCTCCTTGGCGTCCGGTTCGGGTTTCGCCGGAGGAGTAGTATCCGATCTGGGGTTGATAGAGTGCAATTTCCATAAAACGGTCAAATCGCAGAGGTCCATGATGATGAATCTCTTGCAGGAGAAGAGAGTAGATCGGGTGAAGCACGTGATGAGAGTAGAGTGAAAAATTTAGAGGAGCGAGATTGACGAGTGAGGGATGAGAATTACTTTACCGATGTGCGAATGAAATGGATCGCTATGGCGGGTCTTGCCCTTTCTGGATTAAGTTGGGCGCAGGAGTTTGAGGGTGCGACCGCTGAGTCGGTGAAAGATTTGCCTTCGGCGAAGGCTTCGGTGCAGCTTCCCGATTTAAAGGCGGAGGATCCGAAGCCGGATCTTTCGGGAATGAATCCGAATCCGACCAGTTCGATCCCCCAGCCACGTCCTCCCGCAGCAGACCCCACCAAAGTAGAATCGAAGGATTGGGGGGCGGATATGAAGGCGTTACAAGATGCTAACAAAAAGAAGCAGGAAGAGATGGCGGTTGTCGAAGAGAAAAAGGCTAAGGAAGCTCAAGAGAAGTTGGCTCTTGAGAAAAAGGAAAAAGCGGAGCTGAAAAAAGAGAGTGAGGCGATGAAAACTCCTGCGGTGTCCCAAAGCAGTTTGCCGGGTGTCCAAGGTGCGAATGAAAATAAGTTGCCTCCGGTAACCGGACTGGACGGAGTGCAACCGAGATCGATGAATTCGGGGGATGGGCGTGTGACTCCTGCTTTTAACTCCTTTACCGGACCGGAAGGGAGTGGTCCTTTGGGGAAGGATTACCAGTCTGGGGCACGGCCGATCATGCCGCCGAGCGGGAGCTACGACTCACGATTGAATGCGGCGGGGCAAGCTCCGCAAGTTCCCTCAGGTGCCTATAAACAGATTTCCCAGGATCCGTATTCCGCTCCCCCGAGCAGTGAAAAGAAAGTAACGGCTCAGGCGAAACCTCAGTCTCTCGTCAATCAGCCTGAGCCAAAGAAGACTGTAGGTGCCACGCCCCCTGCCGGGTACTCCCCTTACGATAATTTGTGGAATGTCCCCAACCCGCGGACTCCTCCGCGTTTTTAGTAGCGGTAGTGGGAGGGTTTGTAGGGGCCGCTGACTGGAACGCCGAGATACTCGGATTGTTCCTTGGTCAACTTGGTCAATTTAACCCCAATTTTCCCGAGGTGAAGACGGGCGACTTCCTCGTCCAAGTTTTTAGGGAGGACATAAACGGCCGGCTTGTAGAGGGTGCGATTTTTCCATAGGTCGAGGGCGGCGAGGGTCTGATTAGAAAAGCTCGCACTCATCACGAAGCTGGGGTGGCCGGTGGCACAACCCAGATTCACCAAGCGACCTTCCGCCAGAAGGTAGAGTTCCCGGCCGTTGGCGAAGACATATTTATCGAGTTGGGGTTTGATGTTGATCCGGCGTACACCCGAGTGAGTGTTAAGTTTGTCGACTTGGATTTCATTGTCGAAGTGACCGATATTAGCGACCACGGCTTGGTCTTTCATTTTCGTCATATGCTCAAGAGTAATGACGTCCTTATTGCCGGTGGTGGTGATATAGATGTCGGCCCGTCCAAGAGTTTCCTCGAGGGTGGTGACTTCAAACCCTTCCATTGCAGCCTGGAGGGCATTGATGGGGTCGATCTCCGTGACGATGACGCGGGCACCTTGTCCACGAAGGGATTGGGCGGAGCCTTTGCCGACGTCCCCGTAGCCGCAGACCACAGCCACTTTTCCTGAAATCATAACGTCGAGGGCGCGATTCAGTCCGTCGACGAGGGAGTGGCGACAGCCGTATAGGTTGTCGAACTTTGATTTGGTGACGGCATCATTCACGTTGAATGCTGGGACGAGTAGTTTACTAAGCTCTTGGAGCTTATAGAGGCGGTGCACACCCGTAGTCGTTTCTTCGGCTACGCCTTTCCACTCCTTAACCAAGGCATGGAAAATATTGGGATGTTCAGCATGGACTTTTTTGAGAAGGTTTTTGATGACCTTTTCCTCTTCGCTGGAGCTGGGTGTATTGACCCAACCATCACCGTTTTCGAGTTCATATCCTTTGTGAAGGAAGAGAGTGACGTCGCCCCCGTCATCGATGACGAGTTGCGGGCCGAGGCCTTGGGGATTGACGATGGCTTTCCAGGTACAGTCCCAGTACTCCTCAAGGGTTTCGCCCTTCCAGGCGAAAACGGGAACACCTGAAGCGGCAATCGCTGCGGCGGCTTGATCTTGAGTGGAAAAGATATTGCAGCTGGCCCAGCGGACATCGGCTCCGAGAGCCACAAAGGTTTCAATGAGGACAGCGGTTTGAATTGTCATGTGCAAGGAACCAGTGACGCGGACACCAGCGAGGGGCTTGTCCTTGGAATATTTTTCGCGGATGGCTATCAAGCCGGGCATTTCCTTTTCGGCGATTTCGATTTCTTTGCGCCCTAGCTCGGCAAGGGAGATATCCTTTACCTTGTATTCAGAGGTGGCTTTTTGAGATTTCATTTGTTTTGTTTTTGGTTCGAGGGTGGCGGTGCTCATGGTTTGGTTCTCCTAGTGGGTTTATTTTAATCCAGCGTGACGACGGAGTTCGCGGACACGGTCCGTGTGCTCCCAAGGGGCATAGACTGGCTTTCCCCGGTGGCCGAAGTGGCCGTAGTTGGTTGTTTTCGAGTAAATGGGGCGACGAAGACGAAGCTGGCGAATGATTTCCGCTGGGCGGAAGTCGAAGGTTTTATGGACTGCTTTTTCAATTCGACGGAAGGGGACTTTTTCCGTTCCAAACGTGTCGAGGCAGACCGAGACGGGGTGGGGGTGGCCGATGGCGTAGGCAAACTGAATTTCGACTCGGTCGGCCAATCCGGCAGCGACGATATTTTTTGCGACATATCGGCCCATGTAAGCTGCGCTACGATCTACTTTGGTGGGGTCTTTTCCGCTAAAGGCGCCACCTCCATGACGACCCGCCCCACCATAGGTATCGACGATGATTTTTCGTCCGGTCAATCCGCTATCTCCCTCCGGTCCGCCGACCACAAAACGGCCTGTCGGATTCACGAGGAATTCGGTCTTCCGATCGAGCATCGAAGAGGGGAGTACGCGCCGGATCAGTTTTTCTGTAATGAATTTTTCAATTTGACGATGAGAGACGTTGGCGGCGTGCTGGGTGGAGACGACCACGGCGGTGATCCGGACTGGTTTTGAGTGACGGTATTCGACGGAGACCTGGGTTTTCGCATCGGGACGAAGCCACGGCACCTTGCCTGATTTGCGGATCCGGCTGAGCTCTCGACCGAGGCGGTGGGAGAACATGACGGGGGCAGGCATGAGCTCCGGGGTTTCCCGACAAGCGTAGCCGAACATGAGGCCCTGATCGCCGGCACCTTGCTCGGCGGTTTTTTTTCCAGCCACGCGTCGGGCATCGACCCCTTGAGCGATATCCGGGCTTTGACCTGTGAGGGCATTCATGATGTGGACGCGATCAGCATGGAAGACATCGTCGTCATGGGTGTATCCGATTCCGCGAATGGCGGAACGGATCAGCTTGTCGTAGTCGAATTTGGCACGGGTGGTAATTTCTCCCGCGACCACAACGAGATTGGATTTAACAAGGGTCTCACAAGCGACGCGGCTGACTGGATCCTGCTT
>CAMDXQ010000084.1 GCA_945878585.1 Akkermansia muciniphila | reverse complement strand
TGAACTATGCCAAGGAGCACAAAGAAAGAGCTATGCTCTTTATTCTGCAAACCCGAGAGGCCCAGTTCGTTGGCGACTGATTAACAGTGCCCGCCTGGATCAATGGGCTTCTCCCCAAGAATATCTGGAAAAACTGGGTGCAGGCGAAGGATTCGTGATCTGGAAAGAAAAAGCGGATCCCCTCCATACCTTTCGCATCCCCAAGACTTAAATTTTTTCGAACGGAAATCAGATCGTGTGACATTTCGATGTCTATTCACACGTTCTTTTTTGTTTCTCTATTAGGGACTTGAAGCTTCTTTCCTACATTTCACCCTTACCCCATGTGCCGATGGGGTGTATTCCTTTTTATGGGGCTTTTTACAGCTGTGGCTGCGCGTGCCGATGATCCAGCCAATCCCCACCCTCTTTCCAAGCCTCCCTCCCTTTTGACTGACCCGAATGCAGAGCTGATCGATCGTCCCCTGCCCGGAGCGAAAGCTGGAGAGACTGGCGACGCGTCCTCTTCCTCTTCCTCTGGAGCTGGTGCTGAAGCCGGCACGCTCACCCCTTTTTATGTGCGAACGGGAATTGGATTGAGTTTCGTAACCACGGTGGATTATCCCGACTTTGGCATCAACGGAGACGTTCCGATGCAACCAGGCTTTGCCACGGGGGTGATGCTGGGTACCCAGTTTCACGACAACATTGCTTT
The DNA here is from genome assembly GCA_945878585.1 of Akkermansia muciniphila. Classification (GTDB taxonomy): domain Bacteria; phylum Verrucomicrobiota; class Verrucomicrobiia; order Methylacidiphilales; family Verrucolacustridaceae; genus Verrucolacustris. The sequence continues at coordinate 4,283 of CAMDXQ010000084.1, read as the reverse complement.
CGAGATCGAAGGAGGTCTTCTCTACAACTCCGTATACCAAAATCAGCTGGATGGGGTCGGTGCTACAGACATGACCTCGGTCAGCAACATCCAGCTCTTTCAGGTGCCCATGATGGGAAATTTTGTTTTTCGGACCGACCCGTTAGCCGATTCAAAAATTCGGCTCGTGGCTGGGGGTGGTATGGGCGGAATTTTTCGCCAAGTGTTTATTACGGGCAGCCCAAATGACAACACTCGTAGTCAAACCCTTACCGCCTTCCAAGGGTTCGGAGGAGTTCAGATCAACCCAGGAGTGCCAGACCTTATGGTCGATGTTCAGTTTCGTTATTTGAATTCGATCGCTGGGCAGTCGGTCCCGTCGATGTCGATTATGGGGACGGTAACCATTCGCTTTTGACCCAAGGTGAAAATGATGCCTCACGCAACGGTCGCCAAGGGCGCGAATTGGATTTTGGCCCTGCTTCGCTCAGTCTCGGCCAGCTCGCTTAGCTTCGCAGGGTTTACAGATTCAGGCCCCGCACTTGCGGGACACGCTGACGCGTGGGCTTTGGATTGTGCATTGAAGGGGTTGAGGGCTCTTAAGTGGTGGTTGGTATTGATCGTCTTTTTTTGTGGATCGAATCTTTTTGCCCAGAGATTGTCCCTGACCGATGTGCAGGCGCAGTCAGTGACGGGTCCAGGGCCAGGCCTGCGTATTGCTCTTGGTGGGACGGTGAACTACGACATGTCGGTTGCTCAGCGGGATAATCGGGATTATCCTCAGTCGAACATCAATCCCCTCTTTTCCAATCAGGTGCAGTTCAATGGAACGGTCAGTTATGAATCGATCGGCTTCAACCCAGGCTTCCGTTTCGATTTTGCCCCAGGTTATCGCCTGAACCAGTGGATCAATTTCGAGTTTGAAACTGGCTGTATCTATAACACGGTGGAGTCGTACACGATCACAGGAAATGGGACTTTCACGGGGGTTGGTGGAAATCCAAATCTAAACGGAACGATGAAGTTGGATGCGGAAGGTTATCTCCTCCAAGTGCCGCTGATGGTCAACGTTGAGTTTTCCTATCCGATCGGGGATGGCTGGCGACCCTTTGTGGGTGCAGGCGGTGGAGGAATGTTTCAAAAGCTCACTGTCAGCACGATTTCGGGAACGATCAACTATCAGGGGGATTTCAATCAGTCGAACTTCATGGGGGCGTGGGAAGCGTTTATCGGTTGCGGGTACCAGGTGGCGCCGGGATTCGATGTGTCGATCGCCTACCGGGTCGATGGGGTGCTCAGTCCCGATTTTGGAGGCTACACGATGCAAAATTTTTACACCCAAGCGGCAGAATTTGAGATGAATTGGAGGTTTTGACTAGGGGGATTCAGGGGTTAGGGGTGAAGGGATTAAGGGGAGTACCAATTACTTGCGTGGCGTACATGGCGAACGTGCGTGAAGTTCAGAGTTGCTCACGCAAAGGGCGCTAAGGGCGGTAATGTTCTGAAAGAAAATGCCAGTGCCCTACGTAGCGTCCGTAGCGACCGTGGCGTGAAGTTCGGGTTTGCTCACGCTAAGGCCGCTAAGGGCGGAAAGGATTGCTGAAAAAAAATGCCAGTGACCTACGTAGCGACCGTGGCGACCGTGGCGTGAGGTTTGGGGTGTTGAACCGGCGCATCAGGGATGATGCGCCCTACCGGTGATAAGGTTTTTATTGGGAGTTATTCGTGGCTAGTTCGCAACAACTCTGAATTGTCACACTAGACATCTCGCCTTGGCATGCAGTGATTTCATTCTTAGGCAGATGCGTTGTTTCATGCTTATTTTAGGTAGCACATATTTTCTGACGGCTTTTTGCGCCCATAGCCAAGAGTCGACTGGCCGGCTTTCAGTGGCACCCGTAGCAACCGCGCCTGCTTCTTCCCCTGCCCCAGCAACTTCACCCGCACCCAATCCAACACAGCCACCCGCCGCAAAAACACCGGAGCCAACATCGAATGTTGTGGATGCTCCCCTACCAGAAGTCGCGAACCAACCTAAGGTCATCACCCCATCGCAGTCTTCGACCCCCGATGGCCCGAAAGGCCCGCGCGATGGGCGCTGGTATGTGGCGGGTGGCGCAGGAGCTATGCTTCAGCAGACGATTAGCAGCGGCACAGCCACTTCCGTTGGGAATCCTCCGCTTGATCAAACCGACAGCGGGAACCTCGGCTTCTATGCTGAAGGAAAAGTAGGGTATGATTTTGCCGTTCGGGATGTGCAGCTCGCTTTTGGCGGACCCACCCCCATGCGAACCGCGATGGAACTCGAGTTCGGCTACCTTGGATCCTATGAAAAGATTCCGCTCCAGAGCGGAACCGTGGCTGCCGGAACAGAGAGCTACAACCTCTCGGCGTACTCCGCCATGCTTAACGGACTGATTAAATTTGAGGACCTCCCCGTCACTCCCTACTTTGGAGGAGGCGTTGGTGCTGCTGTCCTCTACTCTTACAATCACAAGATCACCAGCACTTCGGGAGAGGACATTACTACGATCAGTAACGCCAACAATGTGTGCCTAGCACTTCAGGCGATTGTTGGCCTGGAAAGAAATATTTATGAAAACCTTAGTTTCTATGTGGAGTACAAATTCCTGGCTTATATGGATGTTCAGTTTTCTTATGGCAACGAGAGCAGCGTTGACCAACCAGGAGGCTCCAACTCCTCGAATAATTTTATGGCCAACCAAATCGTTTCCTCAGGCCTTAAGTGGAGTTTTTGACGATGAATTTTGTAATCTTTTTCCTCACACTTTCTCTTTTCCACTTGGCGCCTAGGGTTTCTGCCCAAACGAATGCCCCAGTTGCAACAAATGCTCCTACCCCACCCACCCCCGCGATGAAGGTTACCAGTGAGACTGCCCCCATCATCGAGGCAACCCGCGAAACTTTGACCAAATGGGTTGAAACCAAGCAGCTAATCTCGAAGGAAAAATCGGAATGGGCATCTGGCAAGGACATCCTGGAAGATCGGGTTCGCCTTGCCGAAGCCGAAACCACCACTGTCCGCGATAAGTTGAAGGAAATCTCTACTGCCGTAGCGGAAGCCCAGAAGAAGCGGGACGAGCTGGCCGCCCAAAACGACAAGCTCAAAGCCACCGCTGAAAAATCGAAAGCCATGGTCATCGCCGCGGAAAAGCAACTTCGCCCCCTCCTTCCCCAACTGCCCGAGCCTCTCCGTGAAAAGCTCAAGCCGATCATTGCCCGGTTCCCCGAAGACTCGGAAAAATCGACCGCCTCCATGGCGGAACGACTGCAAAACGTGTTAGGTATTCTTGATCAAGCCAGCGCCTTTAACTCCACCGTGGCTAGCGTGAAGGAGCTCCGTACTTTTCCCGATGGCACGCGTGCCGAGGTCACCACCGTTTATCTTGGCCTCAGCCAAGCGTACTACACCAACCGCGAAGGCACCCTGGCAGGAATCGGTCACCCCGGACCCGACGGCTGGGTTTGGAAACCTGACAATACCAACGGAAAGAAAATCCTCCTCGCGGTCCACATTCTTGAAGGAAAGGAAAAGGGGGCTACCTTTATTGATCTCCCCGTAAAAATCCAATGAGTACAAATTTTCAGCGTTCATCCTTACATTATCAACCGAGGGTGATTTCGAATTTCGGAATTCGGAATGCGGAATTCGGATTTGGGATTTGGGATTTTTCTTTTCCAGCGATCGTTGGTTTGGTGCTCCTGAGTAGCTTTCAGGCTATAGGCCAGCAGCAGGCGGATGCGAATGTTCAACCCCGTGCGCCCAAAGCGGAGTTTGTTGCACCTCCGTCGGACAAGCCTTCAGCCCCCGAGCCTGCCCCCACCCCCTCAATCCTTCCTACCGCCCCTCCCAAGGCAACCGATGTTCTCGCGACCGCATCGACAAAAGCCCGAGTCGATCTGGACGCCGCCCTAAAGGAGCTGACCGCTACACGGGAGAAGATTTCCTCCGAAAAATTGCCCCTCAGCAAAAAACTATCCCTTGCCGAGGACGACCTCGCCCTTGCCCGTAAAGAACTGGATCTCGCCCAACGTGCCCGAGACATGAAAAATCTCGATCAATCCTCCCTCAAAGCCGAAATCAAACAGCGCGAAGAGGAAAACACCTATATGCTCAACTTGCTGAACGAATTTGGCAGGAATTTCGGGGAAAAGAGCATTCATATTTCCGAGCGTTCAGGCCACCGCGAGAAAATCGACCTAGCCAAAGCCACTCACGAAAACAGCAATGCTTCCCACGAAGACAAGTTCAAAGCCTCCTTCCGGATCGTAGATGCCGCCCT
>CAMDXQ010000083.1 GCA_945878585.1 Akkermansia muciniphila | reverse complement strand
TCCTTCTCGCCGACGAACCCACCGGCAATCTCGACTCCGCCTCCAGCACCATGGTCATCGATCTCATCACCCAACTCGCCCGAAAAGAAAAAACCACTGTCGTTCTCGTCACCCACAGCGAAGAAATTGCCCGAACCGCCGATCGCCGGATCGCCCTCGTCGACGGTCGCATCCACTCCTGATCTTGAACTGGTTGACCACTCTCCGCGTCTTCCTTTCCCACGGGACCCGCGATTTTTTCCGACACAAAACTCTATCCCTACTCAACCTCCTTGCCCTCGCCGTTGGCGTCGCCGCCATCGTCGCGATTCAAACCGTCAACGAAACTGCTCTCCGCTCATTCCGAGCCTCTCTCGACCTCGTCGCCGGCCGGCCCGACTTCACAATCGAAGGCCAAGGCTTCCGCCTCCCTGAAAAACTCATCCCTCTACTCAGGAACGATCCCGCCGTCCGCGAAGTTACCCCCACACTCTCTCTTGTCGCTTCCCTCCCCAATCACCCAGGGGAATTCCTTCATCTCATCGGCGTTGATCCCTTCTCGAATAGCGAACTCGTGACCTACCGCCTCGAAGACGCCCTCCGCTCCCCCACCGACGCCATCGCCTTCGTTTCCGAGCCCAACACCATCGCCCTCACTCGCTCCCTCGCCAACCGTCTCCACCTTCAACCCGGCGACTCCATCCGCGCTGTCTCCGCCGGTCATCAAGCCAATCTCCGGGTCCGCTTCCTTCTCGAACCTTCCCCCGACCTCCTGGGAGCCGATGATCACCTCGCGATCGCTGATATCGCCACCGTCCAGTCCGCCTTTGGGCTCTTCGGCCAAGTCGACCGCATCGAAGCCCTTCTTCAACCCGATGCCTCGGGAAAAATTGCCACAGCTCGCTCTTCCCTTCTCGAACGCCTTAAACCCCACCTCCCCGCCCACGCCCGAGCCGGCTCCCCCGAACGCCGAGGCCAAGAAGTCGAAAAAATGCTCGGCGCATTTCAACTCAACCTTACAGCACTCTCTCTCATCGCTCTCGTCGTCGGCATGTTTCTCGTAACCAATACCGTCGCCGCCAATGTAGTTCGCCGCCGATCCGAAATCGGCCTTCTGCGCTCTCTCGGACTCACCCAAAACTCCGTTGTCTTTATTCTCGTCGCCGAATCCCTTCTCCTCGGTTTACTCGGTTCCGCAATCGGGATTTTTCTCGGCCTTCAAGTCGCCCGCACTCTCCTTCAATCGGTCGCCTCCACCGTCACCTCCCACTACGTTCTTCTCTCCATGCAGGAAATCGTGGTGAACCCATGGAGTCTTCTCGCTGCCGGCCTCGCGGGCCTTCTCGCCGCAGCCCTCGCCGCCTGGTGGCCCGCCCGCCAAGCCTCTCTCGTCTCTCCCGTCGATGCCCTTCTACCCGGGAACTCCGCCGATCGCGCTTCCTCCCCACAATCCCACTTCCTTAGAGCCTCACTTCTCTGTTTTTTCCTCACCCTCCTCTTTTCTGCCACCGCCCTTTATGCCCGGATTCCACGGACCGGGTTTCTTGCCGCACTTAGCATTCTTCTCGCCGCCGCCTTCCTCGCTCCCGCCCTCGCGCGACTTCTGTCTCTCGCTCCTTCTCTGCCCTTCTCCTTCACGATCCTTGCCCGCTCCACCTTCTCCCGTGGTCTTCACCGACACGGCCTCGCTGCCGCCGCGCTCTCCGTCGCCGTCGCCATGGCTATCGGCGTCACCATCATGGTCCACAGTTTTCGTGCCACCGTCGATCAGTGGATCGGAGAAAGTATTAAAGCCGATCTCTTCATCGCCCCCTCCACCAACCTGATCGCCGGTGCTCTCGAACCCCTCGATCCCCAAGCCGAAACCCTCGCCCTCTCCACCCCCGGAGTCCGTGCCGTCGGCACCTACCGTGAAATTCGCCTCTTTCTCGATGGAACCCCCGCCAAACTCGCCGCTTGCCGACTCGAAATCCTTCGCGTCTATAATCCTTTGACCTTTCTCTCCACCCTTTCGGGCGATCCTTACGAACTTTGCCAAAAGGGCGACTATGCCATCATCTCGGAAAACTTCGCCCGCCGTCGCCGACTCAAAGCCGGCGATACGGTCTCCCTCCCCACTCCCACAGGAACTCATCCGCTCCAAGTCGCCGCCATCTTCCGGGACTACACTTCCGAGTCCGGACTCCTTCTTCTCGACCGCTCCACCTACCGCCGATTGACCCAAGACCAAGGCCTGACCAGCCTCGCCATTCATCTCGAACCTGGCGTTTCTCCCCAAACCGTCGGGGACTCGCTCCGGGAACAGCTCCGCCCCCGTGGCGAATTTCTTGTCTACTCACAAGCCGGACTTCGGGACGAAGCTCTCCGGATCTTCGATCGCTCTTTTGCTGTCACCGCTCTCCTCCGCACTCTGGCCATTGCGGTCGCCGCCCTCGGCGTCACTCTCTCCCTCACTGCCCTCGGAATCGAGCGCACCCGCGAAATCGGAATCCTTCGTGCCACGGGCGCTTCCCGGGGACAAATTCTTCGGACGATCATGACCGAGTCGGCCTATCTCGGCACCACCGGGATTCTCCTCGGACTCGTCACCGGTTTTGCTGTTGCCCTCATCTTGATGCAGGTCATTAATCGCGCTTTCTTCGGATGGACCATCGACTGGCACACTCCATTCCCTTCCCTCTTGGGAATTGTCGGCGGGATGATGATTGCCTGTCTCATCGCCTCTCTTCCACCCGCATGGCGCGCCTCCCGTCTCTCCCCCGCCGAAGCCCTCCGCTCCGAATGAAAAAACTTCTACTCATTCTCCTCTTATTCCTCGCAACCTCAGGACTCCATGCGGCAGATCCTTGGGCTCGTGCAATGAAGCCATGGTCCTGGTCTTTCCCACGCGATCACGGAGCTCACCCCGAATTCAAAACCGAATGGTGGTACCTAACTGGGAACCTCGATGATGAAAACGGAAACCCCTACGGCTACGAACTCACCTTCTTTCGCCATGGGCTTCAACCCGTCGCCACCCAACCTGACTCCGCTTGGTCGATTCGTGACATCTCCTTTGCCCATCTCGCCATCACGGATGTTCGTGCTCGCCGCTTTCTTTTTTCCGAAAAACTCAGCCGAGGCGCTCTCGGGGACGTAGAAATTTCCCAAAAAGACATGCAGGTCCGGATCGCCGATTGGAATCTGCAACGCCATCCGGATTCCACCCTCACGATGAGCGCATCCGACTCCACCACAGGGATCGGACTCGATCTTTCAGCTACCCCCCTGAAACCTCTCACCTTCCAAGGTGAAAAAGGCTTAAGCCGAAAATCCGCCACTCCCGGCAACGCCAGCCACTACTACTCCTTCACCCGCCTCCAAACCACGGGCCAACTCGAACTCGGTGGTAAAAAGATTCCAGTCAAGGGACTCTCCTGGTTCGATCACGAATTCTCCACCTCTGCTCTGGGCGAAGATCAGGAAGGTTGGGACTGGTTTTGCCTCCAGTTCGATTCCGGGGAGGAGCTGATGCTCTATCGGATGCGCAACCCGGGGAATCGAACCGATCCCGCGTCCTCCGGAACCTGGATCCCTGCCCATGGCCCCTCCCTCCCTCTCAAGTCATCCGACTTCACCATCACTCCCCTCGACGAGTGGAAAACCGCCAGTGGGGCCACGTACCCTTCCGGTTGGAAAATCTCAGTTTCCTGCCTCCAGCTTTCGGGAGAGGTCCAGCCCCTCCTTCTCGATCAGGAACTTCAACTCAAACGCACCGCAAAGATCCGCTACTGGGAAGGGGCATGCCGATTTACCGGTGCTCGCTCGGGAAAAGCCATCTCAGGTCGCGGCTATACCGAACTGACCGGCTACGCGTCGCCTATCGGCCAAGGAATGAAAGAATAATTTACCCCTTCGATATAATTCGCTTACGAGTCGCCACCCAACCCACCAACCCGATGAGCAATAAGGTGCTACTGGACGGCTCGGGAATTACGTTGAATGTGTATGTTTCCGTAGCGCTCTCCAGCACCCCGAAATTGGCATCCGTATAACTGGCCTTCAGATCAAAGGTGTAAGTTCCGGGAGCGGAGAAGCCCCAGTTGTAGTGGATATGCCCTGTCGTGATAGAAAAACCACTGGTCCCCACTTCAGATCCAGTTGCCGAAAGACGAATTGAACTGCCAGCGGTGAAAAGTGCAAAGTTACCTGGATTCGCTGGGCCTGCACCTACCATGGTGAAAGTTACAGAACCTGCAGGAAAACCAGCCTTTGCCACACCTGCCTCAAGGAGGCCTAAATTAGCCGCCTGCTCCAAATCTACCGGAAGTATCCAAGCATTTGCCCCAAGAAGCGTAGTGATATCTGCTGAAAATCCATCGGAGCTCCTATAGGCAGCATTGCCAACCTCTAGCAGAACATCCGCCGGCTCGTAGTGACCACTATCGGTGTGTACTCCCAGATGCAACTGCGGAGTAGTCAGTGCAACACCAGTGTCTTCATCCTCCGTAATATACTCGGCCTCAAAAATATCGGTGTGCCCGCTCGAAATCGTTGTCGTCGCACGGGCCACATCGTAACACGAAAGGGCTAACAGCAATCCGAGCAACATCCATGGCGTGAGTTTTGTGTTTGTGTATTTCATATGTATTTTCTTTCTGGGTTGGTGTTTAGAAGGCTTGCTTGGCAATATTCGTTCCGGCATCCGCTAACTGCTTGATGCGATTTGCAGATACCATTTCCACATGACCATCCGTGAACAAATAGGGCGAGGAACCAAAAGTACGGTCTGATTTCTTTCCGCGATACGCATCGGGCTTAATTTCACCCAACAAACGCGACCAACTGCGTAAATAAGCCCCATGAATATGATCCTCTTGACCGCGCGGATTCTTCGAATCCGAAGCCAGAAATAGGAGAACTCGTCGCGAAGAGTTTTCAATTCGTTGGGAGCGACAAAGGGATCCTCCCTCATCTACTTCGTCATTGATGAGGTAACTGGTGTTTTTAAACTTCCGTCGGGTCTCACGGAACGGATCGGACGGAGAGAG
>CAMDXQ010000082.1 GCA_945878585.1 Akkermansia muciniphila | reverse complement strand
GTGGTAGAGGGGCCGGATCTGAAGCGGGTGGCAGGTTTTGTTTCGGAGAAACTATCCACCATTCAGGGGGTGATCTCGACGGCGACCCATTTTCAGCTGAAGACTTACAAGGAGGCAGGGGTGCTCTTTCTTCAGGACGACAAGGCGGAACGTCTTTCGGTTTCGCCATGAAAAAGGCGAATGACTTTTTAGCGGAGCATGTAAAAGGAATTCCGCGATCGGGGATCCGGGATTTCTTTGAAATCGTCCAAAAGCGGGGAGATGTAATTTCGCTGGGAATCGGAGAGCCGGACATTTCGGCTCCTTGGGCGGTGCGGGAAGCGGCTATCTATTCGCTGGAGCATGGGCGGACGGGGTACACCTCGAATTCCGGAACACTGAAGTTGCGGAACGAGATATCGGCCTACATCGAAAAGATTTTCGGTCAGCGGTACATTCCCGAGAGTGAGATTTTGGTGACGGTGGGGGTGAGTGAGGCGATCGATCTTGCGTTACGAGCGGTGCTGAATCCGGGGGAGACGGTGCTGTATCACGAGCCTTGTTACGTTTCGTACGCTCCGTCGATCACATTGGCTCACGGGCGGGGGAAGGCGATCCGGACCAAGGCGGAGGATGGATTTCGTTTGGATGCGAAGGCGGTGGCGGAAGCGGCGGAGGGAGCGAAGGTTCTTCTTTTGAATTTTCCGACGAATCCGACAGGCGCGGTCTTGCGGGGTCGGGAGTTGGATGCCTTGGCTAAGGTGTGTGTGGAAAAGAACCTGCTGGTGATCAGTGACGAGATTTATGCGGAGTTGAGTTACGAGGGGGCCCACGAATCGATCGTCACGCGGCCGGGGATGAGGGAGCGGACGATTCTTCTGCACGGTTTGAGCAAGGCATTTGCGATGACCGGGTTTCGAATCGGGTATGCATGTGCTCCGGCTCCCTTGATTGAGGCGATGATGAAGATTCATCAATATGCAATTCTGTGTGCTTCGACCCTGAGTCAGGAGGCTGCGGTGGAGGCGTTACGGGGTGCGGAGGGGACGACTCACGAGGCGAGGGAGAGCTACCGAATCCGGAGGGATTTTCTGCGGAGGAAACTGGAGGAGGCTGGATTGAAGCCGACGAATCCTGCGGGAGCTTTTTATCTTTTTGTGGATGTGCGGAGCACGGGCCTGACATCGAGGGAGTTTGCCCTGCAGCTGTTGGAGGAGGAGAAGGTGGCTGTGGTGCCGGGGGAAGCATTCGGAACGGGCGGAGAGGGATTCGTCCGATGCAGTTATTCGACGGCGTTGGACCGGATTGAGGTGGCAGCGGAGAGGATTAGTCGGTTTGTAAAAAAGCTTCGGCAAGGTCAACCGCAGTTGGCGGCGGCGAGGTAATCCAGTTTTGCCCTACGACGTGGTGGTGGTGGGGGCGGGGCACAATGGCCTGATCTGCGCCTGCTATCTGGCAAAGGCGGGATTGAAGGTCGCGGTAGTGGAGCGTCGGGACTTGCCCGGAGGCGCGGTATGTACGCGGGAGGATTTGGTGCGAGGGTTTCGCTTCGATGTGGGTTCTTCGGTCCACATCATGATTCATCTGACTCCGATTCTTGCGGAGCTGAATTTGGCGAGGGAAGGGCTGGAGTATATCGAGATGGATCCGTGGGCCTACTATCCTGTGGAAGGAACGGGGAGGGGGATTTGTTTTCATCGGGATGTCGAAAAGACCTGTGCCAGTATCGCGGCATTCAGTACAAGGGATGCGGAGGCCTACCGACGGTATGTGGAGCGTTGGACGGAGTTGAATGAGGGGGTTTTCGAGACTTTTTTGGCACCGCCTTCACCTGGCCGGCTGTTTGGAACAATTTTGAAGAGAAATCTGTTCCGGCCGAAGTCGCGTCGGCTCTGGTCCAGTTTGGACACGGCCCGGCAGTTGATGGCGCCGTATGGGGAGGTGATTCAGGAGACTTTTGAAAACGATCATGTGCGGACGGCGATGCTTTGGCTTTCTGCACAGAGTGGACCGGCTCCAGCGGAGGTGGCGAGCGGGGATATGTTCGGGTGGAATGCGATGATTCATAAGTGCGGAGCAAAACGGGCGAAGGGTGGCAGCGGTTCCCTCGCGACAGCTTTGGTAAAGTGTCTGCAGAGGCATGGAGGAGAGCTCTTTTTAGGCAAGGCGGTGGAGGAGGTGAGAAAAAGCGGGGGAGGCTGGGAGGTGGAGGCGGGAGGGGTGGTTTTCCAGACGGAGAAAGTGGTGGCGGCATGCCACTTAAAAACCTTTTTCTGCAATCTCCTGAAAGACGGACCGAAGGAGTTGGCGGGGCGGATGGAGAAAGCACGGATCGGAAATGGATTTGGGATGGTGGTGAGGCATGCGGTGGAGGAGTTACCGGTGTACGGGCGGGAGGTGGAAAGCGGGCTTCAGGCACGGGAGTACCATTCGGGAATGCAGCTGCTGTGCCGGAACCGCGCGATGTTGGAGAGCAGCTATCGGGATTATCTGGGGTATCAGCCTCCGACGAATCCGAGCGTGGTGGCGATGACCTTTTCTGCGATCGATTCGACTTTGGCGCCGAAGGGAAAGCACACGTTATTTACTTGGGCGCAGTATCACAGTTACGAACTGCGGAATGGGGAGAAGTGGGACGAGATTCGGGAGCGGGAGGCGGACAAGTTGTACGATCTGGTGTGCCAATATGCGCCAAACATGAAGGGAAAGATGATCGGAAGATATATTCAGACGCCGCTGGACCTGGAGCGGGATTTGGGGCTGTTAAGAGGGAACGTCATGCATTTTGAGATGAGCTTGGATCAGATGTTCATGTTCCGTCCTTTACCGGAAATTTCCTGTTATCGGGCTCCGATGAAGAATTTGTATCTGACGGGTGCAAGTACCCATCCCGGAGGAGGGGTTTTTGGGGCCAGTGGGCGAAACACGGCGAAAGTGATCCTGGGTTGGCGGGGCTGAGGAGAGGGAGTAGGATCCTTGTATGAGCGTGGCCACGCAAAAAAACCAAGCGGATCCTGTCCGCCAATTCTCGATCTTTTTAGCGAACAAAGCAGGGCGGTTGTTGGAGCTGATTCGGATTTTGCACAGCCGACAGGTGCACGTCGTGGCTTTAACAATCCTTGATACCACAGATAGTTCGATTGTGAGGATGGTGGTGGATGATCCGGATCAGGCACGAGCCATTTTTCACGAGCAGGCGGTGGCGCACACCGAATCGACGGTGGTGGCGGTGGAATTAGGGGCTGCGACCGAACTGCCGAAGGTGCTCTCCTCCCTTCTTGAAGCGGAAATTAACATTCTGACGACGTATGCTTTTTTGGTGCGCCCAGAAGCGAGGCCGGCGCTGTGCCTGAATCTGGATGACAATGAGCTGGGAGCCCAAGTATTGGGGCGGGGCGGATTTACGTTGCTGGGGCAAGGCGATATCTCGAGGTAGTTTGGCCTTCGGATGAGTGGATTCGAAGCCAAGATTTTGGGTGGGGAGAGAATCACATCGGAGGAAGCGGCAGAAATTTACCGATGGCCTTTAGCCAAACTGGGGGAAGCTGCGAATGCGCGAAGGAATTTAGCGAAGGGAAAAGATTACGACGGAAAAGGAAAAGAGGTGGTGACCTATATGGTCGATCGAAACATCAACTACACGAACGTTTGTGATGTGTACTGCAAGTTCTGTGCATTCTATCGGACAGAAAAGGATGCGGATCACTATGTGCTGAGTCAGGAGCAGATCGATCGCAAGATTGATGAGTTGGTAGCGGTGGGAGGGAACCAAATCCTTCTCCAGGGAGGGCATCATCCCAAACTGGGTCTGGAGTGGTATCTGGATCTTTTACGGCATCTACGCAGAAAATATCCCCAGGTGAATGTGCACGGGTTTTCCCCGCCTGAGTTCAATCATTTTGCCGAAGTGTTTGGAATGAGTCTGGAGAAAGTGATCGAGAAGTTTAGGGAAGCGGGATTGGGCAGCATTCCGGGAGGTGGGGCGGAGATTCTGGTGGATCGGGTGAGGCAAAAAATTGCCCCGAGGAAATGCGGAACAGACGCTTGGCTCAAGGTGATGGAAATCGCCCACGGAATGGGAATGAGATCCAGTGCGACGATGATGTTTGGGCATGTGGAAACTCCGGAGGAAAGAATTGAGCATTTGGGGCGGTTGAGGGATCTGCAGGATCGGACGGGGGGATTCACCGCATTCATCTGCTGGACATTTCAGCCGGAGCACACCGTCCTCAAGGCGGAAAAGACGGGATCTCATGAGTATCTCCGGATGCAGGCGTTGTCCCGGATCTTTCTCGATAATATACCGAATGTGCAGTCGAGCTGGGTGACCCAAGGACCGGCAATGGGTCAGGTAGCGTTACAATTTGGGGCGAACGATTTTGGGAGTTTGATGATGGAGGAGAATGTGGTTTCGAGTGCAGGGACGAGTTTCCGGCTCAGTTTAGAGGAGATGCGACGATTGATCGTTCAGGCGGGATATGAGCCCAGACAGAGAAACAACGATTACCAATTGGTCGACTCACCAGCCACCGGGTTGGTGGCGTAGGGTTGGGAAGTCGGATTACTTGTAACGGATCGCTCGACCGTTGGCGCCACCTGCAGGTCCGGTGAAACGGAAACTGGTGTCGACGCGGTCGAGAATCACGGCATCCGCCTTCATCTTCCAAGCTTGTTTCTGCAGGGACTCTTTCATCGATTCCTCGTCATCCCAAAGGAAGATCTGAGGAGCGCTGACTAGGCCGATAACTTCGTAGGGTTTTTCGGGACGATCCAGAAGAAGAGTGACGTCGCTCCAAGGCTCAGACTCAGAACTAGATTTCTTTGTTTTTTTCTGTGAGGTGGAGGTGCGGGATGAGGTTTGGGCCGAAGCTTCATTGACTGAGAAGGTGGCGACAAGGAGAACGAGAAATACCAGAGAGAAAAGCGAGGTTAGTTTTTTCATTATTTCTAATTAACGGAAATGGTTAGGCGGGCAAGATTGATGAAGGGCTGGTCGTGAACAACTCTTCTGCTAATCCAAGGATGATGAAGCGAACGATGGGAATCTGGGGTCGGGTGGGTTGGGGGCTAATTGCCTTGGTGGGAGCGGGGGCGTTGGGGGTGGTGGCTTGGG
>CAMDXQ010000081.1 GCA_945878585.1 Akkermansia muciniphila | reverse complement strand
CCGAAGTCAGCAGATTAGCGGATCTGGAGAGTCGAATCGTCGTATCCAAGGACAGCGATTTTGTGGTGGGCCACCTGATCGTAGGCTCGCCGGGCAAACTTTTGCAGATTAACACTGGAAATATTGAAAATTCGGTGCTGATCCGGCTGTTCCGGCAACATGATCTGGCCTTGAAGAAGGCTTTTTGTGAAAGTTCGTTTGTGGAGATTAATCAACGGCAATTGATCGTACACGGATGAGAGGACCTTTTGTCCGCTTTTCCAACTCAGCCTTCATTTTTATTGTGTGCTTTTGGCTTCTCTAAATTCCCGCTTTTCGCTTTCCGAATTCCACGCGTGAGCGTGTCCCGCAACCGCGGGGCGCTTTTCGCTTTCCGAATTTCGAATTCCGACTTTCAAAATCACTTTCCGCGGGCGCTTTTTAGCTGGCGGCCGTGAGCCGTTGTTGTTCCGCCATCTTCGCAAAATGGCCCTTGGCCTTGAGGAGCTCCTCAAACGTTCCGCGTTCCACAATCCGGCCATGGTCCAAGACTATAATTTCATCCATATTCGCTAGGGTTGAGGCGGTGGGCGATACAGATGACGGTTCTCCCTTCCTCAAGAGAATCGATGGCAGTTTGGATTTCTTTTTCTGCACGGGAATCCAAGGCAGCGGTCGGTTCGTCTAGAACTAGGATCGGAGCGTTACGGACGAATGCCCTGGCAATTGCGACGCGAGCCTTTTGCCCACCAGAAAGAAGCTGCCCACGCTCCCCGCATGGAGAATCGTAACCGGCGGGCATCTGCATGATAAAATCGTGAGCATAAGCATGTTTGGCCGCCTGCTCGATCTCCTGCTGGGTTGGATTCTCTTTGCCAAAACCAATGTTGATGCCAACCGGCAAGTTAAAGAGGACGACGTCCTGGCTGACTAGAGCCATCTGGTGGAGTAAATCTTTTGTCGCGTAATCGCGCAAGTCGTGGCCATCGAAAAGCAGCCTGCCCTTCGTCGGATCGTAGAAACGCATTAGCAGGTTGATCAGGGTGCTTTTGCCTGAACCACTTTCTCCTGCCAGGCCTACCTTTTTCCCTTTCGGAATCTCCAAGTTAATATCGTGGAGAACATCGGTATGTCCGTAAGAAAAGGTTACATTTTCCAAGAGGATCCCCTCTCGGAAGGAATGTAAGGGGCGCGGGTTGGCGGGCTCGACCACCGTAGGTTTTTCCGAAAACAGCTCCTCAAGTCTTTGAGTGCTAACCGTGGTCATCTGCAGGGTGAGATGAAGGTTGGCAATCCGCTTAATTGATAGAGGAGCGAGAAGGAGAGCGCTGAGGAAAGCAACGAGATTACCTGGCTTAGCGCTGGTGGAGAAAACGAAAATAAGAAGAAATCCGATCCCGAGCATCGCCAAAATCTCGATCAAGGGATTCAGCAAATTTCGGGTCTGGGCTGTCTTCACGCTCATCTCTACCCCGAGATTCGCTTGCTCACGAAAGGATCGCAGTTGGAGAGCCTCCATCGCATAGGCCTTTACGATACGGACTGCAGCGAGAGCTTCTAAAAGTCCGCCACTTTGGGTAACGGTTAAGCTGGTAAACTTCTTAGTGAGAGCCTTCAGCCGCCGGCCACTTGAGACAACAGGAACAGCGACCAGAGGCAGCATACAGACGGAAATGAGGGTCAGCTTCCAGTCGATGATCAGCATGCTGATCAGTATGCTCAAAACAGCAAAAGGTTCGCGGATCGTGTCGATAAATCCATTGGTCATGGCGGCATAGATGGCACTGGTGTCGGCAGTAATCCTTGCATAAAGATCCGCGACCGACATTTTTTGAAAAAAGGCCATGGAAAGTTCCTGAGCCTTACGCAGGGCGGCGACTTGCATGTCTCGGATGACTCGAGCACTGACCCAAGTCAGGCAGTAGGTGCTGAAGTAGCTGGCCATAGCTCGGAGCCCCATGACGAGCGGAAGAAGAGAAAAGCCGCCGAGCATCTGTTTCCAGGTGATTTTTTGTCCCATCCGCGGAAGCCACTCGTCCGAAGCAGCTTGGAAGGCCTTGCCAATGGGCGCGGTTTTTTCTTTCAGAGTGGCCTTAATCCTTTTTTCGAAGGAAACGGTTCCGGTGGCTGGGATCGATTCGATCTGGGCCACCGGCGGAGTTTGAGCTGGGGCTGGGGTCAGACGATTGAATAAGGTATTGATCGACAAAACAAACAAACCGTTGGAAACACCAAAAAAGATGCTTAAGGCAATTCCGAGGACAAATCGGAATCGGTACGGCTTGAGGTAGGGAATTCCGAACGCCCAGATTTTTTTCAGTTCCTGCACCACTAGAAGCTAGCGGGTAACCCGTTGTTCTGCGATTCAAGATTCAGTCCCATTTGAGGTCGGTAATGGATCTCGAGTTTGGAGGCGTCCGCTAAACTTGAAGTTTAGATCACTGATTAAAAATCAGGGGCGAGATCAAAGCCTTCGGGATCAAGCGGCCAAGCCCGGGCCCACAATGATCCTTTCGGCCAGATTATGAATGAACGAGGATCGTAGCCGAGGGATCGGCGTTCTCTCGGATAAGACTTTCATCTGTTAGCCGGTCGAAATACCATGGAAGGTGATCTTTAGCGGCAAATTTCTGCTTTAAGAATCGAAAAACTCTTTTCAAGCCCGCCAATCGAAAAATAGAAACTATCAGACTCCGATTGGCTTTGGATCCGCGAGAGCGAGTCCGATCGGCCAAGGGCGGCAGCATATTTGAAGGACTTGAAATTCTAATTTGGAATTCAGCAACGGATAAGGTATAAAACTACTCTCAGAAAGGATTCATCTATCATGACCACTAAAATTCTTGTTACCGGCGGCGGCGGTTACCTTGGTTCTGTATTGGTTCCACGCCTTCTGCGCGGGGGATTCCAGGTCACCGTACTCGAAAGCTTCATTTTTGGACAAAACTCTCTGATGGATGCTTGTCCATCAGATGCATTTCGTATCATACGGGGAGATTGTCGGGATGAACGCACCCTCAAGGAGGCGCTGCAGAGTCAGGACATCGTGATCCCGCTGGCTGCGCTGGTCGGCGCCCCGCTTTGCAATCAGGATCAGAGCGGTGCGGTTTCTACAAATCAGAGCTCGGTGGAGCTGCTTTGCCGTTTGGCATCTAAAAATCAGGTCGTCATGTACCCCACCACGAACAGTGGTTACGGCGTGGGAGAAAAGGGCAAGTTTTGTACCGAAGAAACTCCTCTCCGTCCCATCTCGCTTTATGGCACCACCAAAGTTCGTGCGGAGGAGGCGGTGCTGAATCGTGGAAACAGCCTGACCTTTCGCCTGGCCACCGTTTTCGGGGCTTCTCCCCGAATGCGGATCGATCTTCTCGTCAACGATTTTGTCTATCGTGCCGTCCATGATCGTGCGGTTCTCATTTTCGAAGGGCACTTCAAAAGGAACTTTATTCATATCCAAGATGTCGCCAGCGCATTCATCCATGCCATTGCGAATTTCTCCTCGATGCAGGGCAAGCCTTACAATGTCGGTTTGGAGGAGGCCAATCTTTCCAAGCTCGAGCTTTGCGCCAAGATCCGCGAGCACCTTCCAAAATTTGTCTTTGTCGAGGCCCCCATCGGTGAGGATCCTGACAAGCGGGATTATATTGTCTCGAACCAGCGCATTCTCTCCACCGGATTTCGGACGGAGTGGGATCTCGACCGAGGTATTCGCGAACTGATCAAGGTCTTTACCATCCTGCGCCAGTCCAAATACGCGAACGTCTGATTGTCTACTAACCCGAACGGCCTTATTCCGCTTATCTTAGCCGGAGGCAGGGGGACGCGCATAGGCCATCTGTACCCGGATTTGCCCAAACCGGCCGTACCGGTCGCCGGAAAACCCTTTTTAGGTTGGATCTTGGCTCAGTTGGCGAAAGCGGAATTTCGGCAAGCCGTGATCTCCTCGGGTTACCGTTCGGCGGAACTTCTTCGGCAGGTGGAGCCGTTTATTCCTGCAGGGATGGAGATTCGATGGGTCGCTGAAGAAATTCCTCTGGGTACGGGGGGAGGGTCGGCTTGGGCTGCCAAGCAAAGCGGATGGAGACCGGAAACTTGGCTGGTCATGAACGGGGATTCCTATCTTGCCGGCACCTGGCCCCGAAAAATTCCCTGTATCCAGGGGGCGGCTCTTGTGGCTCGGGAGGTGTCTGACACTGGGAGGTTTGGCAGGCTGGAGGAGCGAGCGGGAAAACTTGTCCGCTTTTCAGAAAAGACGGGCGGGGGGGCGGGATTAATCAACGCCGGCATCTACCGAATCCCCTCGGGGTGGCTCGACGTTTTGGCGGATGGGTCCCGCGTTAGCATGGAGACAGATCTTTTTCCGGCCTGGTTGCAGGAAGGGAAGGAAGTCACGGTCGTTCGGGAGACAGGAGCATTTCTCGACATCGGCACCCCTGAATCACTTGCGAGCGCAAACGAATTTGCCCGCCTTCACTTGAGCTGATGATGGACCGACTTTGCGTCGTGGGAGAGCCAGGCCCCGGCATGATTGTCCGTGCTGGAGCTGCAGTCATTCCCGTCCGGCCGGATGGAACCTTTTTGTTGGAACTTCGGAAAGATTGTGCTCTCTGGGGTCTCGTCGGCGGTCGCGTGGACCCGGGGGAGTCGGTGTCCGTTTCCGCATTGCGGGAGTGTCTTGAGGAAACAGGTCTAAAAGCCGAAATCGATTATCTTCTGGGAGTGTACAGCCATCCCGAAGGCCGCATGATTCGTTTTGAACCTTCGGGCGATGAACGACAGATCGTCGACGTTGTTCTGGTGGCGCGCGTTTCTCAAAACGCCAAGGTTTGCCTTTCGCAGGAGAGCGTGGAACTGGCTTGGTTTGATCGGCAAACCCTGCCCCCACGGGAAAATTTTTTGCAGGCCGCATGGGAGCCGGTGATTGACTTTTTGGATGGGAAACGGGGATTAATTCGTTAATAATTCAGAATGGTAATTACTCGCACTCCTTTTCGCGTGTCCTTCTTTGGGGGGGGCACCGATTATCCTGGCTGGTTCCGCAAACATGGGGGCGCCGTCTTGGCCTGCGGCATCGACAAATATTGTTACATCACGATGCGTTATCTCCCGCCTTTTTTCCCTCACCGCTACCGGATC
>CAMDXQ010000080.1 GCA_945878585.1 Akkermansia muciniphila | reverse complement strand
TACGTTTTGCGCTGTCGGGATGGGTCGCTTTATACGGGCTGGACTAACCAACTTGAGAAGCGTGTTCAAACCCATCAAATGGGGCGAGGCGGTAAATACACGCGAAGTCGCTTACCGGTTGGTCTGATTGCAGCGTGGAGAAAACGAAGTGCTCCGGAGGCGAGGCGTGCGGAGGTGTTTTTCAAGCAGCTCACCAGGGTGGAGAAAATGGTGAAAATAGGTAAGTGGGAACAAACGAAAGCCGCCGCCCGTATCCGGTTACGGACGGCAGCCTTCGTGGATTAGACCCCAGATTTCTTAGGTGTGCTGTCTGCTTTCTTTGTATGACGCTCTGCTTGAGCGGCTTTCTTTTCCTCAGGGTTGAGGCGACCATCCCCGTCTTTGTCGAATTTGGCGACCATGGTTTGCTTTTGGTTCGCCAGATCAGACCGACGGGCGGTTTTCTCCGATTCGCTTAATTTGCCGTCTTGGTCGGTGTCATACTTCCCGTGGAGTCTTTGGAAGAGCTCTTGGCGGGACTGATCAGCGGCTTTTTGCTCTTCGGGATCGAGTTGACCATTTTGGTTCGCATCGAAGCGTTTGAGCAGTTTTGCGCTTTTGTCTCCGTCTTGGCAGGCTTCAGCAAGGAGACGTTCAGTGGGGTTGAGTATGGTGAAGGCGAGCAAGCCAAGGGCGAGCGCGCCACGATAGGTGAGTTGTGGTTTCATATAGGATTAAACTGAGGTCAGGAAAAAAGGGTTCGGTTTTGCTTGTTAGAACTCAAAAAAACCGGAATGAGCGTAAATCCCTGATCCTGATCAGTTGTGTAAGTATCGATCAATCGAGCCACGGCGGCCCCTGCGGCTGCATTGTGGGAATATTTATTTTTTAAGAAACTTGCTGAAGAGATTTCCGGATTTCACTGGGGCAGCTCCTGGCTGTGCGGTGGGAGCTGTTCCGGGCGTCACATTCAGGGATGGAAGGGGGAGGGGGGATTTGACCGCATTTGCAGGGACAGCCATGGGGCTAAGAATAGTGGAGCTGTTGGGGGGTGAGCCGGCGGGAGCGGCAATTCTCGTCGAGGGGTTGGTCCCGAGGGTAGCGGCGATTCCCATTTTTGGAGCGAGGTTGGGGTTAAACTTTTCGGCATGCAGAGTTGCAGTAGCGGGTGCGGCGATTGGTGGAGTGCGGGTGGCGACACTTCTTTCCAAAGCAACCGCCATTTTTTCGACGGTACGTGTCAACTGATCGACTTTCTGAAGAAGTTCTTGGGCCCACTTCGGATCGGAAGATTGGGGGGAGGAAGTAGCTTGTGAGATTTCAGCGGCTGGTTTTACGGGGGCAGACAGCGGGGCAGGGGCGAGTGTGGAGTACGCAACCCAATCTTGGCCGCCTTCGAGAATGACAAGAGTGGAGCCTTGGATTGTGCCGTAAGCACGGAGATTTTGCAGATCGGGTAGGGCGATAGGACCAGCGGCCTGGTTCTGAGCGTCGACGTAGTAGTACCGGGAGGGGGCGCTCATCGGGCACAAGATTGAGCGGAATCTTTTGAATTGGCTAGAGGGGAACTGGAGAGGGCGGTGAGGAAGTCGTGAGCTTTTCGATAGCTTTTGGATTCGAGAAAGTGGTGAACGCGTGGGTTGATCTGGTAGGCGTGTTCAGCTTCCAGCTGTTCGAGCCGCAGGCAGTGGGGGATGAGATCGGGAGGGTTGGGCTGTTTTTGGGCCGAAACAGCCAAAAGGTACTGTTGGAGTGCTTGAAGGATCAGATTTTCCTTTTCGGAAAGGGCCATTACTGAGGATAGAGGAGGTGAGGTTGTGGTGTCGAATGCTTGAGTCGGCGCGGACAACGATTTAGGAATAGAGGATGGCTGAAAAGATGAATCGGATCGCTGTTTTGGCAGGGGATGGGATTGGACCTGAGGTAATGGGTGCGACGTTGCAGGTCGCGAAAGAGGTCGAAAAGAGGCATGGGCTGGCTGTGGAGTGGAAAGAGGGGTTGGTGGGGGGTGCGGCGATTGATGCGAAGGGGAAGGCCCTTCCCGAGGAAACGGTCGAACTGTGTCGGTCGGCCAAGGCGGTTCTTTTCGGAAGTGTGGGTGGACCGAAGTGGGAGACCTTGCCCCCGAACGAGCAGCCAGAGCGGGCCGCTCTGCTTCCTTTGAGGAAAATCTTCGGCCTTTACGCAAATCTCCGACCTGCGGTTTTGTATCCCGAGTTGGTCGGATGCTCCCCTTTGCGGCCGGATCGTGTGGCGGGAGGATTTGATGTGCTGGTGGTTCGGGAGTTGACGGGAGGTCTCTATTTCGGTCAGCCAAAGGAGACAACCAAAACGGCGAAGGGGGAGCGGTCGGTCGATACGATGGTGTATGAGACACACGAGATAGAGCGGGTAACGGAGGTGGCATTTCGGGCGGCAGCGTTCCGCAAAAAAAGGGTGACCTTGGCGGATAAGGCGAATGTTTTGGAGACGAGCTTGCTTTGGCGAAAAGTGGTCAAGCAGGTGGCTGCCAAGCATCCAAATATCACATTGGACTTTATGTATGCCGACAATGCGGCGATGCAGTTGGTGCGGGATCCGGGGAGATTCGATGTTCTTCTCTGTGAGAACTTATTTGGAGACATGTTGAGTGATGAGGCAGCGGCGGTGGCGGGTTCGTTGGGAATGCTGCCGAGTGCTTCGTTGGGGGAAGGGAGCTTCGGTTTGTATGAGCCAGCGGGGGGATCGGCTCCTGACATTGCAGGGAAAGGAATCGCCAACCCGATCGCGCAGATTCTTTCCCTTGCTCTGTTGTTTGAGATGAGTTTAGGACAACCGGAGGCTGCCCAAACGATTCGTCACGCGGTGGCAGGGGCGATCCGGGATGGATGGAGAACAGCGGATATTGCAGCGTCCGGGGAGAAAAAGGTGGGGACTCAGGAAATGGCAAAAGAGATCGCCCGAAGGGTGGCTTTGGGAACGGGAAAGAGTTAGAAAAGAGTCATGCCTTCGACCCTTTTGGAGCTGATGCGTTTGGGTGGACCCATCATGTGGGTCATCCTTGGAGCGAGCATTGTTGCGGTTGCGGTTTTTGCAGAAAGAATATTGGAGTATCGGAGGATGGGGGTGCCTCTGGATCCGTTTTTGGATGGGATTGCCTCTTTGGTGAAGGAAAAGCGGTACCAAGAGGCGTTGGAGCGGTGTGATGAGGCGCATGGCCCTGCGATTCGGGTAATTCAGGCAGGATTGCTGAAAAGGGACATTCCGTTGGCAGACTTGCGGGAATCCTTGCAGGAGGTTGCCCAACTCCAAGTTCCGAGGTTGGAGAAGAATTTAACGATTTTGGCGACGGTGGGTTATATTTCCCCTTTGCTTGGACTGTTGGGAACGGTGACAGGAATGATCCACGTCTTTCAAACGATCAGTGGCGCTAAGGGCACGGTGCCTGTCGGGGAGTTAGCGGGGGGCGTTTGGGAGGCGTTGCTGACGACGGCCGGGGGACTGGTTGTGGCGATTCCTGCGTACGTGGCTTATAACTATTTGGCCTCTCGGATGGCAGGGGAAGTCAATGACATGGAAAGAGCAGGGATTGAGATGATTCAGATTTTGAAGGAAGGGGGACGGATCGTTACTTCTGCGGCGGTGAGCACCCCTGTAACGACGGAACTTCGGGCGGAGAAACCCAAGCCATGAAAATCCGGACTTCGGTCCGGGTTCTCCGAGGGCCTCTTGATGTGGCCCCCTTGGTGGATGTGATTCTTCTTTTGCTGATCTTCTTTCTTTTGACTTCCTCTTTTGTTTTTCAGCCTGGGATCGTGGTCGATCCACCTTCTCCAGGTCAGTCGAAAGGTGGGGTGAGCGATACCCGGTATGTGATTACGGCAACGGCGGGAGCGACCCCGCAGATCTTTTTTAATGACCGCACCACCGATCTTGCGAAGTTGCGGGTTGAGATGGGTCGGTTGGCGAAATCGGAGCCGAGGGCGGTGGTGGTGATCCGAGCCGATCGTGACCTACGGCATGGGGTCGTCGCACAGCTTTTGGATTGCGTGGTGCAGAATGGACTTTCGGCAGTATTGGCGTCGCGATCAGGCGACTCCCAGCCATGAGCTGGAGAGTGCCGTCCCGAATGGGCCGGAGGTTGGCGGTCTTTCTTGTCCTTTCGCTGGGGGCCCATGCGGTCGCTTTTTCCCTTTTTCGGGATCCTGGAGTCCTCACTCCGATTCCTCCGTTGGGTTCCGGTCGAGTGATTCTTTCGAGCACAGCAGGCGGGGAGGGCGGGATGGCTGAACTTTTCGATCCATCGGCGATTGTTCTCCCTTCTGTGGGGCCAGTCCGATTGGCGGGTAAGGTGACCATGCCTTGGCAGGGAATGTCGTGGCCGGAGCGGGAAATCACACAGGCCCCCCAGTATCGTCCCCAGCAAATTGGGCAAGATGCCCCGTTAGCGGTTAAGGCCACGGCATCGGGCAGTTTCTATAAAGGTCGGAGTCAGGCCGTGAAATCCCAAGATAAGGGAAAGGGAGGGGCGAAGACGTGGTGGGAGCTCACAGGGGATTTACGGAAGAGAAAACCGACCAAATCGATTCAACTCCCTTCGATGAAAAGTGCAAATGCTCTGGAGCCAACGACGGCTAGGATTGGTGTCGATGAGGATGGGGCGGTGCGGTACGTCTTTTTGGAAGGTTCGACAGGGGATCCGGCGGTGGATCGGGAGGCTTCGACCCTGATGAGGACGTGGCGTTTTGAGCCTTCTCCCGGCCATTGGGTGGATTGGGGCAGAGTACGGGTTCTTTGGGCAGTGGAAGCTCCCGAGGGGCAATCCCCATGACCCTAACTGGTTCACAACTTCTTCTTCTCTACCTGTGTCTTTTTCTTGGCATCGTTTTTGTTTTGTGGATGTTTGGAGGATGGAAAGCATCCCGCGCCCATCGCAAGACCATGAAGACGGTACTCTGTCCTGTCTGCGGGGCACGAACCCCTCGGGAACATGCTTGGCACTCCCTGCGTTGTCAGAAGTGTGGGGCACGTCGACCCCTCAACCCCGAGGAATCTGAAAGGAGCTGATTATGGGCATGTGGATTGGCAGAAACCGAAAAGCAAGAGTGACCTACGGGTTTGATGAAATCGCGCTTGTCCCGGGTGACGTCACCGTCAACCCGAATGAGGTGAACTGTGATTTTTCGATTGGAGAACATACCTTCAAAGTTCCGATCCTGGCCTCGGCTATGGACGGGGTCGTCGATGTAAAGTTTGCTGTCGCGATGGGGAAGCTGGG
>CAMDXQ010000079.1 GCA_945878585.1 Akkermansia muciniphila | reverse complement strand
GGCAAACGAAGCCATCAGTTCCACTATTACTTCTGTTCCCGAACCTTCCGCTCTTTCGCTTCTCGCCGTTGCTTTAGGCGGATTGGCGTTAGTGCGTCGTCGTCGTTCGTAATTTCAGTCCTCCGCCAATCTCCAACAAAACCCGTAGTCCCGTATTCCCGTATCGATCTGGCTTAGGGGCAGTGGGGAGATAACTCATTCGCAGCGAAGAGTAATGAATACGCTAAAGGGAGGGTTATTGGGGTCCCGTAATGATCTCAGGCCCGTAGTTTAGCGAAGTTGATGGTGGGGATGTATGTCGATAAAATGGAAATGGCGAGTGAGTCAGTCTGCGTGGGAGGCAGGAAGGATGATTTAGAGGCTGATGCTCTTTCTGACTTAAATCGGACTCCGAAAAAGTCATGCAGCCTATGGATGGGGCCTGGTGTCGTGTGTCAGCCGCCCATCCATCATCGTAAGTACGACAGGGATGGTGTGGATGGTTTCGGGGGTTTCCTCAAAAATGTTTCTTCCTAGGATAACCAAATCCGCCTTCTTACCTTTCTCCAAGGAACCGACCTCCTTTTCCATCCTGAGTTGGTAAGCTCCGTTCACCGTGTAGGCGCGCAGGGCATCCTCCACGGAGACCCGCTGCCGAGCCACCAGGGGAATATCTTTAGGGAATCCGGGACGCTTGCGCGTCACCGCTGCCTCGATCTGAATCAATGGAGGGATCTCGTCGATGTCCACCCCAGGAATGTCCGCCCCATAGGTGACCATCGCTCCTGAACGCACTAGATCTCCGTATGGGAAAAGACGTTCCTCCATTCGTGCAGTCCCGAGGAGCTTGGTGTAAATGGATCGGTAAATGCCGTTGTAGTCGGTCCCCCACAATGGCGTCACGTTGGCGATGACTTCCAGGGCCGCAAAACGACGAATGTCGTCCGGATGCACCAGGCTGTTGTGAGCGATGGTGTGCCGGAATCCGCCGCCTCTCCGTTGGCGGACCCGCTCCAGAACGTCGAGGATCGTGCGGACTGAGCCGTCGGCATCCGTGTGAATGTGCATGTCAAAACCCGCCTGCTGTACGGCGTCCACCACCGCCTCGATTTTTTCTGAAGGAAACGTCATGGTGCCTGAGGTTTCCGGATGGTCGCAAAAAGGCTCCAGCAGCAATGCCCCCCGGCTCATTAGGGTGCCATCCGACCACAGCTTGCAGACGCTGATCCGCAGATGCTCGGAGGCATACTTGCGGTTCCAATCCTTCAACCGTGCCGCGATCTGTCGCGGATCATCCTCGGGGCTGCGGGTCCAAACCGTCCCCACGATGCGCACCGGCAGCTTTCCGGCCCGGTCATCCTGCATCAGCTGTTCGTATACCGGGGCGGCATCATCACTGGTTTTTCCGATCAAAACACCCGCCTCAAAGTAGGTGGTGATGCCTTCAGAAGGGGCCTTCGCCAGCGTTAGCTTCTGAGAATCACGCGCCGCTTCTGGGCCGAAGGCACCCAACCGGACAAGCATGGGCAGACTCGCCGCCCCCTCTACGGCGTGGCCTGTGGGCCAGCCTTGGGCATCCCGACGGTAATACTGTTTCCCTGGTTCGGGGTCCGGGGTCTGGTCGGTTAGATCGCAGGCTTTCATCGCGGCTGTGTTGAACCACATGTCGTGTGCGTCGGCGGAAAGTAAAATCATCGGACGATCCCCAGTTATCTGATCTAGCCACTCCCGACGCGGGCTACCTGTCTCGAACGAGTCCGGCATCCATCCATATCCAAGTAGAAGACCTTTCGAAGGTTGTTCGGCAACCCACGAGCGGATTTTTGCTACGATCGCAGCCTTCCCTTTTAAACCGGCTACTGAAACCCCTCGTTTGGTGATCCCTCCCATCGCCAAGTGGTTGTGGGCGTCAATCAAGCCGGGCAGACACATTCCCCCCTTGAGATCGATCTCTTCGGCCTTGTCTCCTGCAACGGAACGCGCCTCGGCTTCGGTTCCCACCATCACAATCCGGTTGCCCTGAATGACTAAAGCCTGGGCCCAGGGTTGTTTTGGGTTCATGGTGAAAACCGATCCGCCACTCAAGAGGATAGGTGGCGACGAAGCATGCAGGGAAGGGATCCACAGAACCGCAAAGAGAAGCCCGGCCACCGCTTG
The DNA here is from genome assembly GCA_945878585.1 of Akkermansia muciniphila. Classification (GTDB taxonomy): domain Bacteria; phylum Verrucomicrobiota; class Verrucomicrobiia; order Methylacidiphilales; family Verrucolacustridaceae; genus Verrucolacustris. Next base: position 3,117 of record CAMDXQ010000079.1, on the reverse strand, counting down.
AAGAAGGCACGACGATAAATAACGAGAATTGCTGCTGGCTTTCACCCTTTTAGGAATATGTAAGGAATATTTTGGAAACGAGTCATTTGTTTGTGGGATAAATGATTCATTCACGAATCTTCAAAAGATAATCAGTCCACTCCGAATCCAGAAGAAAACTCGGTGGTCTGATTGATATGATTTTAATCTCGAAGGGGCTTAGCAATTTTGGTAGTATTTCGGATTGGAAATGAGGGAAGTGGATCTCGTGACAGTTCGTGACAGCAAGGTTACAAGTCGTGGCTATTTCTCGCAAAACGGCGCAATATAAGTCCTTGATAGTGTTGATAATCAAGTAGTAGCGAATAGTTTCAAATCCCACCCCGTCCGAGTCTGCGAGGACGGGGTAAGTTCCAACTCGCCAGAGGCGATATTTGATTAGCGCGGGGGCAGGTCTGCGGGGGGCGCAAATCCCGCCCCTTTCATTTCGGGGTTGTCTCCGAGTCTGCGAGGACGGGGTAAGTTCCAATTCGCCAGAGGCGATATTTGATTAGCGCGGGGGCAGGTCTGCGGGGGCGCAAATCCCACCCTGAATTTCCGATCGGGTTCCGAGTCTGCGAGGACGGGGAAAAGCCAATCAAGCCGGAGGCGGAATGTGATTGGGCCAGGGGTGAGTGGAATTCTCTCTGTAAAACCTTCCTTTGAGCCCTATTGAAAGGGGATGTGCAGCCGATATTCGCGGACTAAGGGGCAGGTGCAGGTCGGTAAGACTAAAGTTGCGATTAAAGCCCCGCCCCAAGCGATTATACGCCCCACAGACAGAGCTTCGGTGATTCGCAAGGGGTCCGGAGGACTGGAGGAGGCAAATCTTCGCTGGGGGCTGATTCCTTCCTGGGCCAAGGATCCCAAGATCGGGGTTCAGTGCATCAACGCCCGGGCGGAAACAATCTCGGAGAAGCCGTCGTTCCGAGAAGCTTTCCAGAAAAGGCGCTGTCTGGTTCCTGCCGATGGTTTTTGGGAATGGGAGACGATTGGCAAAAAAAAGATTCCGTGGAAATTTACCCGACCCGATGGGGAAGAGTTTTGCATGGCTGGACTTTGGGAAGCTTGGAATAGTCCCGAAGGCGTTTTAGAAACTTTTACGATAATCACCACATCACCCAATGAACTCGTTAGGTCGGTCCATGACCGTATGCCCGTGATCTTATCTCAGGACGAGGGAGAGGTTTGGCTGGAGGCAGGTAGGCAGGATTTACTGAGGTCGGCCCCCGAAGATTTTTTGGTGAAAACAGCAGAGCCCAATAAAGTGACAGAGGGCTGTTTTGATTTTATGGGCAGTGTGTGAACCGTATGAAGACTCAAGTCGTCTGGTTTAAGCGTGATTTGCGGTTATTCGATCACACGGCACTGGCAGAGGCCGCAAAGCTAGGACCTGTCCTCCCTTTGATCATGGTAGAGCCTGAGTATTGGCAATTGCCGGATACCTCCGCTCGGCAGTGGGAATTCTGGCGCGGCTGTATTGTTGAGCTGGGCAGAGAAATTGCTGCACAAGGGGGTCGGTTAATGATCCGCACGGGATCGGCCACCGATATTTTTGAGGATTTGCACAGCCGTATGGGCTCTTTCGATCTTTGGTCTCATGAGGAGACAGGGAACCATTGGACCTACCGTCGGGACCTTGCCGTCAAAGCTTGGGCGAGGGGTCATGACATCTCTTGGAGGGAGCGGCGACAGTTTGGAGTTACGCGTGGACGAACGCAGGACCGCGATCATTGGGCTAAGCGCTGGGATCAAATGATGCGGCAGCCCATCACGGCAACACCTGTCATCGAGTGGGCCAAGACCGTGCCCTCGGACGCTCTGCCGACTGCGAATGAACTTAGCCTTGCCCCTGATGTTTTACTTCATCCCCAGCGCTCAGGACGGGTGGCAGGCCTCGCTTTGCTGAAAACATTCCTTCATGAGCGCGGGATGGCGTACTCCCGTGAAATGTCGTCCCCAGTCACTGCGGAGAGTGCTTGCTCGCGACTTTCGCCTTATCTCGCCTATGGGGCGCTTTCGATGCGGGAAGTGTATCAAGCGGCTGAAGAGCGCGCCTCGCAAATCTCAAGAGAACGGCCCGCTGGTCACAGTGTTTGGTCTCGCTCCATCCGTTCCTTTACGGCGCGACTCCATTGGCACTGTCACTTCATCCAGAAACTGGAGAGTGAACCTGAAATCGAATGGGAGCCGTTTGCTAAAATCTATATCGGGATGCGACCGCGACCTGGAAACCCTGCCTATCTAAAGGCCTGGAGTGAGGGCCGCACTGGCTATCCTTTTATTGATGCTGCCATGCGGTACCTCAATGCCCACGGATGGATCAACTTCCGGATGCGGGCGATGTTGATGTCGTTTGCTACTTACGACCTGTGGTTACCTTGGCAGGAGGCGGGGTTGGTTCTGGCCCGTAAATTTGTCGATTTCGAGCCTGGTATCCACTGGTCGCAGTGCCAGATGCAAGCAGGTGAAACGGGGATCAACACCATCCGCGTGTACTCGCCGATTAAGCAAAGTCACGATCAAGACCCGAGCGGCGACTTTATTCGTGCTTGGGTGCCAGAGCTAGCGGGCGTTGCTGGCTCGATGGTGCACGAGCCATGGCAGATGCAGGTATTACGCCTGACTCTATGCCCCGATTACCCGCAGCCCTTCGTCGATCACAAGACAGCGAGCAAGCAGGCCAAAGACGAGATTTTTGGCCGTCGAAAATTGGCCGTAGCCCGAGCGGAGGCGCAGGGAGTTTATTTGCGGCACGGCTCACGATCGGGCCCGCGTAGCCGAAAGATTTCTAAAAAACGCCCCACCCATCCCAAAGTGGAAGCGCCGCAGCTCTTGTTGGATTTGTGACCACGACGGGGATGGGAAGGGGAGGGATTGCCTATCTGAAATGGAGCAATGGCGCCTTGCTATACTGTAAATATAGTGTATTGCTATTATACATATGACCGAGCTCTCCTTTGAGTGGGATCCGGGCAAGGCGGCGATCAACGCCCTGAAGCACGGAATCACTTTCGAGGAGGCGAAGACGGTGTTCCACGATGAGTACGCCTTGTTGATCGATGACCCGGACCACTCGAAATCCGAGGATCGGTTCAT
>CAMDXQ010000078.1 GCA_945878585.1 Akkermansia muciniphila | reverse complement strand
ATCCGAGACTCCCTCGAACATACCCACCTCTATCCTGACGGCGCGGGAATCGCCCTCCGCGAAGCCATCGCACACGCCCACGGACTCACCCCAGACCACGTCGTCCTCGGATGTGGCTCCAACGAAATCATCGAATTCTGCTACCACGCCTACACTCTGCCCGGACAAGGCAAAGTCCTCGCCTCAACCTACGCCTTCGCCGTCTACGGACTGATGGCTCGCCTCTTTGGCATTCCCTTCGAGGAGGTTCCTGATCGGAATTTTCATCACGACCTCGCAGGCTTCTCGGCGTGCCTCACCCCAGATGTTCGGCTCGTATTCATCGCCTCCCCCAACAACCCCACCGGTACCCGTATTCCGAATGCTGAGCTTACCGCTTTCGTGGAAAAATTTCCCGCCGGCCCCCTTCTCGTCCTCGATGAAGCCTACTACGAATTCATTCCTGAACCTCCCCCCTCCGTCCAGTGGGTAAAAGAAGGTCGCCCCCTCGTCGTTCTTCGCACCTTCTCCAAAGTCCAAGGCCTTGCCGCCCTTCGCATCGGCTACGGCCTCGCCCGCCCCGACATCGCTGCCGTCCTCCAAAAATCTCGCCAGCCCTTCAACACCTCCGCTCCCGCCCAAGTCGCCGCCCTCGCCGGACTGGCCGATACGGATCACGTTAAAAAAACCGTCTCCATGACCGATGCAGGCCGAGATCGCCTCCACTCCTTTCTCAAGAAACTCAATCTTCGCTTTATTCCAGGCACCGCAAACTTTGTCATGGTCGAAGTCGGCGATGGAGACGCCGTCTTTCTCGGCTTACAAAAGAAAGGCATCATCGTCCGTCCTCTTCGCAGTTACCGCCTGCCCACCTGGATTCGAATCTCCATCGGCACACCCGAACAGATGGCCCGACTGGAAAAAGTCCTTCCCCAGGTCCTCCCCGCCAAAAAATGAGTTTTTCCCGAATCGCCATCCTCGCCCCCGGCCTCATCGGAGGTTCTGCCGCCCTCGCCACCTCGCAGGCCTTCCCCAAAGCAAAACTGGTCATCTGGACTCGCCGCACCGAATCGATTCCGGCCATCCGCCACCTTTTCCCAAATGCCGAAATCGGAACGGATCCAGCCCTCGTTCGTGGATCCGATCTCGTTCTGCTCGGAGCTCCTCCGTCCGCTCTCCCGTCACTGGTTCAATCCATTCTTCCCCATCTCTCCCCCACCACTCTCGTGACCGATGTTTCCAGCATCAAAGAGTCGGTCGAAAAATCGATCGCTCCTCTTCTCCAAGGAAAAGCCCACTGGATCGGATCCCACCCCATGGCAGGTTCCGAAGAGTCCGGTCTGACCGCCGCCCGAGCGAATCTTTTTCAGAAAGCCCCCGTGATTCTTACTCCCACCTCCTCCACGTCGCCCGAAACGGTCCGTGACGCCACCACTTTTTGGAAAGCCCTCGGCGCCCGAATCCTCACGATGAGTCCCTCCGAACACGATGCCCAAGTCGCCCGGATCAGCCATCTTCCCCACTGCATCGCCACCACGCTGGTCTTGGCGGCAGGCACCTCCTCCCTTCCTTTAGCTGGCTCCGGCTACCGCGACACCACCCGCATCGCTGCCGGCCCCTCGTCCCTCTGGTCGGAAATCCTTCTCGCGAACCGTACCGAAATTCTCGCCTCCCTAAAAACGTTTGGCACCTCGCTTGCCCAACTCACCTCCGCCATCGAAAAGAGCGATGCCACCGCCCTCACAAATATTTTACAGGAAGCCGCACAAATTCGGCGCACACTTCCCTCCTCATGAGCCATCTCGAAATCCGCCCCATTCGCAAACTCGATGCCGAATTTGCAGTCCCTGGAGACAAAAGCATTTCCCATCGGGGGATCATGCTCGGCGGCCTCGCCTCCGGCACCACCCGACTCCGCGGCTTTCTGCCCGGAGAAGATTGCCTCTCTACTCTCCATGCCCTCCAAGCTTTGGGTTGCCGCGTTGACCGGGTTGCTCCGGACGAAGTCTTGATCGAAGGCCGGGGAGGAAAACTCCTCGCGCCCGCAGAACCGATTGACTGTGGAAACAGCGGCACCACCATGCGTCTCCTCTCCGGTGTTGTCGCCGGCTTCCCTTTTACCACCCGCCTTTTTGGTGATGCCTCCCTCACCCGTCGCCCCATGAAACGAATTGCCGAACCTCTCCGCCAATTTGGCGCCGAACTGATTTGTGAAGGCGCAGGAGACCGGCCTCCTCTCACCATTCGTGGAACCAACCTCAAAGCAATCAACTTCACCAGCCAAGTCGCCAGTGCTCAGGTGAAATCCTGTGTTCTCCTCGCCGCCCTCCAAGCCTCTGGAAAAACCATCTTCACCGAACCCACCCTGTCCCGCGACCACACGGAACGCCTCTTCCCTGCCTTCGGCGCCAGCCTCCGAAATGAAAATAAATCTCTCATCCTCCACGGCCCCCAACTTCTCGAAGCAACCGAACTGGATGTGCCGGGTGATTTTTCCTCTGCCGCTTTTTGGATGGTTCTCGCGGCCGGCCTGCCCGGATCGAAACTGACCCTCCGCCACGTCGGACTCAATCCCACTCGGACGGCTCTTATCTCCGCTCTTCTCAGGATGGGGGCAGGCATCATGGAGAAAGTGGAGCAGCCGACTCCGGAACCTCTGGGCACTATTACCATTCTTGGCGGGAGTCGCCTGAAAGCCACTCCTGTGGCAGGAAAGGAAATTCCCAACCTCATCGACGAAATCCCCATTCTCGCCGTCGCCGCAGCCCTGGCCGAGGGAACGACCGAAATCCGCGATGCGGAAGAACTTCGCCACAAAGAGAGCGATCGCCTCGCCGTCGTGACAAAGAATCTCCGCCTTTTTGGTGTGCCAGTGGAAGAAAAACCCGATGGGTTGCTAATCGAAGGGGGTTGTCCGCTCGTCGGAGCCGAGGTTGAAAGCCATGGAGACCATCGAATCGCCATGTCTGCCGCCATCCTAGGCCTTCTTGCGAAAGGAAAAACCGTCGTCAGAGATACCGCCTGCATCGAGACCAGCTATCCCGGTTTCGCTAAGCAGATCGCTGCCCTTCAGGAATTGGGTCGCTAATCCATGCTCCACCCGGTGATCTGCCTCGACGGCCCTGCCGCTTCAGGAAAAAGCACTGTCGCCCGCCTCGTCGCCCACGATCTTGGGTACGTGTACGTCGACACCGGTGCAATGTACCGGGCCTTCACTTTTTTGACCCTCGACGCCGGTCACGATCCCGCCTCCCGCACCCGCCTAAAACAACTTCTCGAAAAAGTGGATTTCCATGCCGAAATCCATAACGGAGAAATCACGCTACGGGAAGGGACCCGCGACTTGGCCCCTCACACCCGTCTTCCCGAGGTGAATGCGGCCGTCTCGATCGTTTCCGCTTTGCCCGAACTCCGCGAATATCTCGTCAATCTCCAACGCAAACTCCGTCTCTCCGCTCCCCTCGTCATGGAAGGTCGTGATATAGGCACCGTCGTCTGTTCCGACAGCCCCTTCAAATATTTCATCGATGCCTGCCCGAAAGTCCGGGCCGAACGACGCCGCAAACAAGGGGAGAAAGACAATCTCGCCGCCCGCGACAAGCTCGACTCCTCCCGTGCTTCCGCACCCCTCCTCCGGGCCGCCGACGCCGTCCTACTCGACAGCGGAGAAAACGATGCCCGCTCTCTGGCCGACCGCATTGTTCGTGAAGTTCGAGCACGCCAAACTCCCGCCCCGACCGTTCCATGAAAGTTCGCCCTTTCTGGTTTCATCTCTGCCGACTCATTTCCCTTACCTTTTTCAAATTGTTTCACGGCATTCGCACCCAAGGGGTCGATTCGATTCCCGAAGGCCCTCTTATCCTAGCTCCCAATCACGCCAGTTATCTCGATCCACCCGCCGTCGGTTGCAGCGTGCGCCGAGTCACCTACTACCTCGCCCGCCACACTCTTTTTGCACCTCCCGTGGGATCCTGGCTTCTTCCTTCGATCGGCTCTATCCCGGTGAATCAGAATTCACCCGGGCCTTCCTCCCTCAAAAATATTTTTGAGGTCCTGAAGAACAAAGGAACCCTTGTACTCTTCCCCGAAGGAGGTCGTACATTCGACGGAAACCTTGCCAAAGCCGAACCTGGCATCGGATTGATCGCCGCACGGTCGAATACTCCAGTAGTTCCCGTCCACATCATTGGAAGCCGGGAAGCCATGCCTAGAAATGGAGGGTGGCACCCCTTCCGACCGATCCGAGTAGTCTACGGCTCCCCGATGCGGTTTTCCGGAGACCCAAAAAACAGGGAAGATTTTCAAAAGTTTGCTGACGAAGTCATGTCCGCCATCGCGAAGCTCCATTAACTCGGCCTCCCTCCCATCGCCCCCGGATTCATTGAGCTCTTCTTTTAAACGAATCCTTTGCGATCTCGCCCCTGGGGATCACAAGTCGACCTCATTCACAACCGAGAACATTGCCTTTCATTCGGTTGAATCGACTCAAGATCCCCTTTTCGAAACCGCGTTCAATACGCTGACCGAGTTTTTCGGGGCCAGAGGGGAAATGGAGACCCGCTCTGTTCTCGAGCAACGTTTCGCCTGGAACGCCGAACTTCTTCTCCCCAATCAACCCCTCCTCCACTACTCCATGATCCTTGCCCTCGATTCCAAAAAAAACGTTGCTGCAGTTCGGGACTACAGCGCGATTGTTCCCCCTGCTTCCGAACCCCCGCGTGTCACCCTACACCTATCCCATCTCTGGATTCACCCCACCCACCGAAGAACGGGAATCGCGGGCTGGATGCGTGCGCTCCCTTTGGAAACGGGTCGTACCCTCCTCGCCCAAGCCCACCACTCTCCTGATGCCCCGATGACTCTGATCGCTGAAATGGAACTTCCGAATGGAAAAGATGAGGACCGAAACCTCCGCCTCCTCGCTTACGAAAAAGCCGGATTCCTCAAAGTCGACCCCCGTAGCGTGCCTTATCTCCAACCTGATTTTCGTGACCCGAGCCAGATCGACGCTTCGGGCACGCCGCAACCCATCCCGATGGCTCTTATCCTCCGCCGAGTCGGTTGCGAAAACGAATCCTTTGTCCCCGCCTCTCTCATACGCTCCCTCATCCATGACCTCTATACCCTCTACTCGAAAACATTCCGCTCTTGCGACATGGCTCCCCTATGGGACCGATGGCGCACCCTCCCGAATGGGCCTACCCCCATTTCACTTCTCCCTCCTACCCAACCCGAATCTTAATCTTCATCTCCAACCCAAATTCGTTATTCTGAC
>CAMDXQ010000077.1 GCA_945878585.1 Akkermansia muciniphila | reverse complement strand
AAAGGAGTGGATGTGGAGAAAGATCTGAAGGTTGATCAGTGGGTGGATGTGAGAAAAGTTCGGGATGGGGATTTGTCTGGGGGTGGAAAGAGGTTGAAGGTGAGTCGAGGGATCGAGGTGGGCCATGCGTTTTTATTGGGAACGAAGTATAGTGAGGCTCTGGATGCAAAGTTTTTGGATCCGCAGGGCAAGCAGCAGGCGGCGGTGATGGGTTGTTATGGGATTGGGGTGACGCGGACCTTGCAAGCGGTGATTGAGGTGCATCAAGACAAGGATGGGATCAAGTGGCCGGCTGCGGTGGCCCCTTACACCGTGATGCTGGTGACGCTGGATTTAGCGGATCCGGCAGTGAAGGCGGCGACCGAGGCGGTGATCGCTTCCTTGGACAAGGCTGGGATCGACTATTTGTGGGACGACCGGGACGAGCGTCCGGGAGTAAAGTTCAAGGACGCAGATCTGCTTGGATTTCCCTGGAGAGTAACGATCGGGGCGAAGTCGGTCGCAAAGGGTGGGGTGGAGGTGAAGTGTCGTCGCACTGGAGGTATGGAGATGATTCCTCCGTCTGACGTGGGGAATTGGGTGCAGAACAAACTGGGTAATTAATCACCGTAACTCATAGGAAAGCCTGGGCGCACTAGCGATAACTAATGTTCCATAAGCTGGGTGTTGGCTTGTGCGCGGTGATGAGTAGGGGATAATTTCAAGGATGATTCGTTTGATTAGTTTCTGGACGTGGTTCACGGTTTTTACATTTCCCCTTCTGGCAGATAATCAGTCTCAGGATGCGGGGGCGTTGTATTTAGAAGCCCGAAAGTTGGCAGTAGGGGAGGGGTGTCAGATCGACATGATTCGAGCGAGGGAGCTATACCGAAAAGCGGCTGATTTGGGAGATCCCCGAGCTTTGGCATGGAAGGCTAGATGTATATTTTTGGGAGTTCGTGGGTTTTCCAAGAATGAGGTAGAGGCGCGGAAAATATTTCAAGAGATAGAGCCTCGACTACGTGAGATGGGATCGAAAAAAGAGAATGATGCGTTGGGGAGTCTCTGCCGAACTATGGCCACAATGGATCCGAAAACCCGTGGTCAGGAGGCTTTTGAATTAGCCAAGAAAAATGCCATAAACGGCAAAGCAAGTGATTGGGAGGCTTTGGGTTCGTTTCTTTATGATGGCATTGGGGTTACGAAAGATGAGAAGGAGGCTGTGAAGTGGTATACGAAGTCGGCAGAGCAGGGGGATGCGTTAGGACAATCGCATCTAGGCTGGTCTTATGCGAATGGAGTTGGGGTTGCAAAAGATGAGAAGGAGGCTGTGAAGTGGTATACGAAGTCGGCTGAGCAGGGGGATGCGTCAGGGCAACAAAATCTAGGCTGGTGTTATGCAAATGGAGCTGGGGTTGCAAAAGATGAGAAGGAGGCTTTGAAGTGGTATACGAAGGCAGCTGGGGCGGGGCAGACATGGTCCATGGGACAGTGTGCGATCTTTTATGAAGACGGGAAGGGAACGGAAAAGAATCCTGCCGAGGCTTTTCGATGGTGGAACAACCAAGCAGAAAAAGGCGATTTCTGGGCACCAGAAAACGTGGCACGTTGTCATGCCAACGGAATCGGGACTCCAAAGAATCCGGAAGAGGCGGTCAGGTGGTATGGCAAAGTTCGTGCCAAGTTAGAGGAGGAAACCAAGAAGAACGAGGCGTGGGTGTGGGAGAATCTGGGTAGGTTTTATTTTAATGGCTTGGGGGTAGAGAAGGATTATGCGAAGGCACTGGAATGTTATCGCAAGGCGGCGGATCTAAAGTCGGGCTGGGCGATGGAGCAGATCGGGTGGTGCTATGAAAAGGGGTTTGGGGTTAAGGCGGATGAGAAGGAGGCTTTGCTGTGGTACCTGAAGGCAGCTGAGGCGGGTCAGACGTGGTCTATGGGGCAGTGCGCAATCTTTTATGAAGAGGGAAAGGGAACGGAAAAGAATCCTGCCAAGGCCTTTGAATTTTACTCGAAGGGGGCCGAAGCGAACTACACTTGGGCCGAAAATGCCTTGGGGAACTGCTATTTCAACGCCTATGGAGTTGAGCGTGATCCATCTAAGGCTTTTACTTGGTATACAAAAGCTGCGGAGCAAGGAAGCAGGAATGCTTTGGAGAACCTGGGACGTTGCTATGCCCAAGGATTGGGGGTGGAAAAAAACGAGCGAGTTGCTTTGGAAAAAAATATGCAAGCTGCTGAAATGGGGAGTGCGTGGGCACAAGCGGAGACTGGAAGATATTTTATTGAAGGAATCGGAACAAAAAAGGACAAGAAAATCGCCCTGCAGTGGTTTCGAAAAAGTGCGGCTCAAGGTAATGCCTATGCCCAGAGTTGGGTGGGGAAGGCCATAAAAGAAGGTTGGGAGCAAAAAGCTGATTCGGAGGAAGCGGCTCGATGGTACAAAAAATCTGCCGAGGGAGGCCATGCCTGGTCATGGGCGGCTTTGGGGCAGCACTATAAATCAAGTAGCAAATCGGCGGATATTCAGGAAGCCCTCCGTTGTTTTGAAAAGGCTAATTGGGCAGGAAACTCTTGGGGGACAAGGCTTTTGGCGGAATGTTACGCGGAGGGTGCTGGAGTCAAAAGAGATCCTGATTTAGCAGCATCCCTGTTTGAAAGAGTCGTAGGAACATCAGAAGAAAACTCTGCACGATGGAGCTTGGTTGAGCTCCATTGGGGAGGGGTTGACCGATGGGCTGGGGCTAACCTTCAGCGAGGGCTAGATCATTGGCTGGCCCTGAACCCGAATCCTACTCAAAGAGGAGCAGCGATCCAGGCGACTGCGGTTTGGCTTATCGAGAGAGGTAAACCTGGGGCGGTGGGGGATTTTATGGATATGTTGGAGGCTAAGCAAAAAGCTGAAAATCAGTCATTCACGCCCGACCAAAAAGTTTTTCGCGGGGTATGTCGCTTAATGGCGGATCGGCATGTTCCGGAAACATGGCAAAAGAAAATACCGTCTTTCCTTGAGCCACTTCGAAAATCGGTAATTTCCTACTTGCGTGAACCCGACGGTGGAAATCTGACACTGAATTGCGGACATCTAGAAACCCAAGAAAAAAAGACTCTTACATCGGGTTTCTCTTGTCCCAAGTGGGTGGGGGAGTCGTGGGTCAGCCATATCGAATGGCTTTTACGTCTTTTAGCCGAGGAAGAAAGTGGTTGGTACGGGAGTTTCGTCCGCTCTTTGAAAACAGGGAGTCGCCCGGTAAATCTTAGATGGTTGGAGGATGGAGTGACCCGGCAAACCGAATCATGGAAAGATGTGGAAAATCTAAAGGCGGAGCAGCTCTCGCTGGGTGGAGTTGCGGGCGCGCTACTGATCACGCACTTGAATGAAAATTCTGCCCCGGTGAAGAGTCTTCTAGAACGACTCAACAAGATTGAGGCTAGAAAAATGAAGAGAAAGAAAGATGAAAAAGCTGAGGGATTGGAAAAAAATGGAAAATCCAAAAGAAAAGAGAAAGGCTTGGACATCATTCAGCAAATTCGCGACCTCGCGGAACCCGGGCCCATAGCTTCCAAGTGGTGGAAGGAAGAAGGTAAAATTAACTTTGGATTCACAATGTCTAGTCAGGCTCTTGGGGGCAGGAGTGGCATATCGCTGGTCACGATGCCCCTATTTTCTTCGTTGATCAGTCCGATTCAGAAAGGACTCTTCTCTTTGTTTTTAAGCATTCGCACCGATCTTGTTCTCAGCGGGGGAGCCTATTATGAGCAATTACTTCTGAAACCTGAATTTAGTCAACTAGGGGGAGGTCCTGCACTGGAATTTGTATACGAAACTCTTGCCGCGCAGGTTCCCTCTTACCGGAAGGAGGCTCTGCGAGCTTTAGCGCGGTGGAGTCGACTTCAAGGTAATGAAGTCACGGCAGAGCAATGGGAGAAGACTTTGGTGGAAGAAACTCGCCTCAAGGATGGTCAAGGTCAATCCACGAGGGATTCAAGTCAGGAGAAATTACTAAAATGATCTCCTCCTGGTGGAAGAACAAAAAATCTTTTGCTTGTCAGGGGGCACTGCTTCAGCCCTTTGCAAAACTTAGGCCGAATTCGCCTGAGAACGGGTTCTCCGGATATCGGATCCTCCCTCTTTTAAAGAAGGCATGGGTTCTTTTCCGGGGGATTTCGCTAGTCGACCGCTGGAGGTTTGCGGGAGCATATTTTATTTTGGCTTTAGCAAGATTGATTCAAGAAAGAACCTACTTCGATGGTCCATGGCAGTCCTTTTTATTTTGGTTCATTCATCTGGTTATTTCCACGTGGGCCTTGGCTGTTTTCCTTCTTACCGAAGAACATCGAGCCAGGTGGAAGGGAAATCTGGTGGGCGTGGGCATCTACATCTTTCTTCTCGACCTCTTGTGTCAACTCCCTTGGTTGCTTATCTTTTACGGATCCCTTTTGTCCGGTATTGGGGTGGGTTGGGTACTGAAATATAATCATCTTCCCATTTTATACGGAAAACTTACCCCTGATCTTTTGATCCTGATCGTCCCTCTCATTCTTTGTCTGGTAGCTGGACTTCTATTTCAGTGGTTTCTTCTAGGCCTTTCGCTGGTGATCCCATTGATGCTCGACCAAAAAACAGGAATTTGGCCGGCTGTCCGCTCCAGTTTATCCTTTACCCGCGGATACCGCTTACAACTGTTTCTCTTGTTTTGTCTTGTTGCGGTGCTGATTGGAGCACCTGTCCTTTTCACAAGTGCTGGCAAGCTAATGGTGCAATGTCTGCCTTACACCTCTTTTAGCATACTACCGCCTTCTTCTCTTGGAGTCTGGATCTGTTTTATCCTGCAAACTATGGTTCTACTTTTTGGCACTTTCCTTGCCGTATGGCTTTGGCCGTTGGGAAGTGCATTGTGGGCCGTCTTATATCTGGAGCGCTGGAAGCCAAACGGAAACTGTAAGTCGTAGTTTCCCAGTACCAAGTATCCGCCTGATAGGCGGAATGAATTACTACGAGCGTTTGCGCTTGGTGTGGTCGAGAATCTTTTTGCGGAAGCGGAGTGTTTTTGGGGTGACTTCGAGATATTCGTCCTCTGAAAGATACTCCAAGCCTCGCTCCAAGCTGTGCTTCAGGGGAGGAGTCAGGGTGATTCCTTTGCCGTCTCCTTGAGACCGCATGTTGGTTAAGTTTTTGGCTTTGCAGGGGTTCACGACCATATCGGCCGGGCGGGTGTTTTCGCCGACAATCATGCCCGCATAAATATCTTCCTGAGGTCCGACGAAAAGAGTGCCCCGTTCCTGTAAGTTATCGAGGGAGTAGGCCATGGAGGTTCCTGCCTC
>CAMDXQ010000076.1 GCA_945878585.1 Akkermansia muciniphila | reverse complement strand
TGGGCAAAGCTTTTTGGGAGAAGTCCATCCTTGGCCATGGAGAAGAAGATGCGTGGTTGACCCATCATCATAACGAGGACCACGGAGCTGAGACCGGCGATGGCACCCAACTGGACGAGCGGTCCGAGCCAACGGAGACCTTCTCCCGCACGATCGATGGCCAAGGCAACGGGTGCAGGGACGGCGAGTTCCTTAAAGGGGACGATGCCGGTGAGGACGAGGGAGACGAGGATGTAGAGGACGGTGCAGAGAAGGAGGGAACCGAGAATCCCGAGGGGCATGTCGCGCTGGGGATTTTTGGCCTCTTGGGCTGCAGTCGAGACTGCATCGAAGCCGATGTAGGCGAAGAAGATGACTCCGGCACCGGTGAGGATACCGCTCCAACCGAACTCCCCGAAGCGGCCGGTGTTTTCCGGAATGAAGGGAACCCAGTTGTGGGTATCGATGTAAGAAGAGCCACAGAGGATGAAGAGGACGATGACGGCGAGTTTGATGATGACGATGACATTGTTGAAGCGAGCGGATTCACTGATCCCGATCACGAGTAGGACGGTGGCGGCCAGGCACACAAGGACGGCGGGAAGGTTGAAGAGGGCACCGCTTTGGGTCCAGACCCCGTGGTTGAAGACCAAGGGGGAGGAGCAGAGGGCGGGTGGAACATTCACGCCGAAGTTGTGGAGGAATTTGACGGCGTAGCCGGACCATCCGACGGCGACGGTGGCGGAGGCGAACAGGTATTCCAAGATGAGATCCCAGCCGATGATCCAGGCGAGGAATTCGCCAAGGCTGGCGTAGGCGTAGGTGTAGGCGCTGCCGGCGGTGGGAATCATGGCGGCGTACTCGGCGTAGCAGAGGCCGGCAAAGAGGCAGCCAATGCCCGAGATGGTGAAGGAGAGAACGAGGGCGGGTCCGGTGTGATTTGCGGCGGTGGTGCCGGTGAGTACGAAAATTCCGGTGCCGATGATGGCGCCGATGCCGAGGAAGGTGAGTTGCCAGGGGCCGAGGGCTTTGACGAAGCCGGTCTCGTGTTTGGCCTCGTGTTGGAGGTGATCGATCTGTTTAGTTCGGAAGAGAGTTTGAAATAGGGACATGGAGATCGAAGAGCTTAGAATTGAAACGGCAGGGATGGCAATCGTTCGGGGAAAAGGGTGTGGATAAAGAGCGGTGGAGTGGACGGGTTATTTCGGCTCTTCGGTACAGGGTCGGATCGAGACATCGGCGCCGGGGATAATTTCCCCGATCGATTGTTGGAGTTTATGGATCCGTTTTTGGACTTCACCCATGAGAAGGAGAGGATCGAACTCGAGGAAGATTTCGACATAGATGCGCGGACCTGAGCGGCGGGTACGGATTTTATGGAGTCGATCGTAGTCGTCCAAGTGTTGGACAAGTTGGCGAAGGATGCGGAGTTGGGTGGTCTCTTCGATCGTAGCGTCGAGGAGATCGTTCACGGAGGAGGAGGTCATGGCCCAAGCGGCATGGAGCATGAAAAGGACCCCGACGAGCGAGGCGAGTGGATCCAGGTACCAGCTCCATGTTTGATTTCGAAAGAGATACGCGAGCAGGAGAGCAGAGAACATGACTGCATCGAAGCTGGCTTTTGAGAACCAGAGGCGAGCTTGGGACTCCATAATGGCCGAAGGTTGCTGTTGGGATACGCGACGAGTACGAAAATAGATCCGGTAACCGATGAAAGTGTAGAGGGCGAAGATGCAAATTCCGGGAAGCGTTCCCTCGGCCATTTGCGGAGAGGCGAGATGATGGGCGGAGCGCCAAGTGATCCAAAGAGCGGAGCCGAGCATGACCAGACCGATGCTGAGGCTGACGAGATTTTCAAGTTTCCCGATTCCGTAAGTGAAATGGTGATCGGGGGATCGTCGAACGGCGCGGATGGTTAGAAAAGCGGCAAGGATGGAGAGGAGGTCGGTGGATTCCTTGAGAAGATCGGTGAGGATGGTGAGAGAGTTGGAGAGGTATGCGGCCGTACCCATAAGAACGACATCGAGTAGGCAGAAGAAGAGCGCAATCTGGAGGCTACGTTCGCGTGTCCCAGGGGAGGAGGCGGGGGTCATTGGTGAGGCTGGCGGGAAGACAAAAAGTCGGTTAGTAAAGGGGAATGAAATTAGGAGTAGCAGAGTGGAAGCGGATTTTTCCGAGGGAGAAAAAAAGGATTTTTCGCAAGGGGGAGATCATGGTGGTGGAAGGGGGTTTGGCGCGTGAATTGTTAGTGATTTTATCCGGAAAGGCGAGGGTGGAGAAGCGGATTCGAGGTCGGGACCCTCTGGTATTGGCCCGATTGGGCACAGGGGAGATTTTAGGGGAACTTTCGATTTTGACGGGCAGACGAAGGTCGGCATCGGTGGTGGCGGAGGGAGTAGTAACGGCTTTGATTGTTCCGGCGGGGAAAGTGAAGAGCCTATTGGGTTCAGGAGCTGGGGTGAGGGGGAAGTTTCAGCGTCAACTGATGGAGTCGTTAGCAAGAAGATTGGTGCGATTATTGGAGCAGTTGCCGATGTATCAAGGGGTATGGAGGGAGCCAAGGACAGCGGCGGGGGTTCGATCGGCATTGGAGAAGATGTATGCAGGCTGGGCGGTATAGTGCTTCGGTCTAGCTAAAGACAGACGAAGGCTTGGCGGGGGGGATGAAGCGGGTAATTTAAGAGAATGGCAATCCGCGTGGCTGGTGCCCTTGAAAGTAAACCCAAAAAAGGTGTTGTAGACCCGATCGAGTCATTGGGTCGGACTATTTTGCGGGCGCGAGTATTAGAGGATAAATTGGGCAATTTGTATCGGGCGGGACGAATCGTTGGAGGAGTTTATCTTGGTAAGGGACAGGAGGCGTTGAGTGGTGCTGGGGGCTTGGCGTTGCGGAAGGGGGATATTTTTGCTCCTTTGATCCGGGATATGGCGGGGAGGTTGGGATTTGGCGAACCTATGGTCGATGCGCTTCGAGCGTATTTGGGGTCGAGGCTAGGTCCGATGAAGGGGAGAGATGGGAATATTCATCGTGGAGATCTCACGAGAGGGATTTTACCGATGATCAGCCATCTGGGGGCGATGCTTTCGACAGTAGCGGGAGTGTTAGTGGCAAAGCGAATGAAGGGGGAAAAAGGAAGAGTAGGGCTGACCTGTGCGGGAGACGGAGCCACCTCTACGGGTTCTTTTCACGAGGGGTTGAATCTGGCGGCTGTGGAAAGACTTCCTTTGGTCGTGGTCGTTGCGGATAACGGATACGCCTACTCAACATCTAGGGATAGGCAATTTGCGTGCGAAGATCTCGTAGATCGTGCGAAGGGATACGGGGTCGAGGGACACGGAGTGGATGGGACAGATCCAATGGCTTGCTGGAGAGTTTTGCATCATGCGGTGGAAAGGGCACGAGAGGGAGCTGGGCCGCAACTGGTGGTGGGCAAGTTGCTGAGGTTGTGCGGACATGGGGAGCATGACGATGGTTCCTATGTAGAGAAAAAGATGAAGAGTTCGGAGAGGGGTCGGGATTGCTTGAAGGTGATGGAAGAGGGAATGAAAAAGAGAGGTCAGGAGAAGGAGTGGCAAGGTTGGCGGGAGGAGGCGCAACGGGAAGTGGAGGAAGCGGTGGCGAAGGTTTCGGCGGAGCCAGTCCCAGATCCGTTTGAGGAAGATTGGCGAGCTACCCAATCGGCCGGGATGGCGGAAGTCATGGTGGCATCTTGAGTGTGACTTATTTGGATGCGATCCGTTCTGCCCAAGAAAAGGCATTGCGGGATGACCCTAGGGTTTTTATTTATGGACAGGATGTCGGAAGATTTGGGGGTGCTTTTAAGGCCACCAAGAATCTGGCCGAAAAGTTTCCTGGGAGGGTGATGGATTCCCCAATTTCTGAAGATGCGATGGTGGGAATGGCAGTGGGTGCGGCAATGGAAGGAATGAGGCCGATTGTGGAGATGCAGTTCGCAGATTTTTCGACGGTCGGGCTGAATCAGATGTTAAATCATGCGGCGACGACCTTTTGGCGGACCGGTAAGCCGTGTCCGATGGTGTTGAGGTTGCCGTCGGGAGGGACGCCTGGAAGTGGTCCTTTTCATAGTCAATCGATGGAGGCGATTTACTCCCACTATCCAGGCATCGTAGTGATGACGCCTGCGACGGTTGAAGATGCTTACACAATGCTTTTAGAGGCGATTGAGTTGCCTGATCCTGTTGTCTTCTGTGAGCACAAACTTCTGTATTACCATTTAAAGTCGGAAGCTTTACCAGAAAGTGCGGTTCCCGCATTTCGCGCTCGAGTGGTCCGTGCGGGGCGTGACATCACGTGCGTGACGTATAGTGCGATGGTGCATGAGGCGGTAGCGGCGGCAGAGGAGTTAGCTGAGGAGGGATATGAGGTGGAGGTGGTAGATTTAAGAACGGTCAAACCGTTGGATACGGATACCGTTTTGGCCAGCGTCGCACGGACGGGTAGGTTGTTGGCTGTGGGCGAGTCGTGGCCGTGGGGCGGGGCCTCGGCGGAGGTGGTGGCTCGGGTCGCGTCGGAGGGTTTTGAACTCTTGGATGCCCCTCCCAAGCGACTGAATGCGAAGGACACGCCGATTCCGTATCATCCGAATCTTTGGGCGGCGCATCGGCCAACGGCAGTGCGGATCGCGGCAGGATTAAGAGAAGTGCTGAGATATTGATTTTACGGCTGGAACTGTAAGCAGTGCCAGCGACCGAGGCGGCCCCGGTGCTGAAGTTTCCAGCCCAGTTTTCGGGCTGTCCGGATGACGGCAATTTCTTGGCCCTGGAGAATTCCGGAAAGAATGATGGTGGTTCCGGTTTTTCGGTGTTTTTCCAAGCGAGGCAAGAGATAAAGGAGGAGAGAGTCGTAAAGATTGGCGACAATGAGATCTGCCTTTGGTAGAGGAGCGCGTAGAGCGTCCTTGATCTGAAATAGGAGCCGGGAAGTGAGGCGATTCACCTTTGCGTTGCTTTGGGCTTCTTGAATGGCGGTGGGATCAAGATCCCAACCGAGTGCTTGCACGCCAAGCCTTGCAGAGGCGAGTGCAAGAATTCCCGACCCACAACCTAGATCGAGTACCGTTGGGTTGGATTTCCTATATTGCAACAGGAATTGAGTGAGATAGCGCAAGCAGAGATGAGTTGTGGCGTGTTCGCCGGAGCCAAAGGCGGGGCCTGCTCGAATCTTGAGTCGGGGAATGGATCGATCCCTTAAAGATACGATCCGGTGATCACTAGTGATAAGGAGTCGTTGACCGATTCGGAGTTGAAAAGGAGAAGACGAGCGGAGGGTGATTTTCCTAATCTTTCCTGGGTAGATGTTTTGGAGCTTGCGAAGGGGAACGACTTTTGCGGAGTAAATCTGAAGAACTGGCGGATGGCCGAGTCGCTCGATGAGAGCGTGGGGAAGGTGGGTAGGAATCGTGAGGCGGCGACGGCTTTCCAGAGCGTACATCGTGGGGTTAGGTCGGTTCCGGCTGTTTCATTTCCTGGCGGAGTCTTAACTGGCCACAGGCGGCATCGA
>CAMDXQ010000075.1 GCA_945878585.1 Akkermansia muciniphila | reverse complement strand
ATGATTTTCCCAAGCGTCATTTTCGAAGAGCTCGGGGTGACGTATTACGGGCCAGTCGATGGCCACGACATCCCGAACTTGATCAAAATGTTTGAATTTCTGAAGACCCAGAATTTCCCAGTCATCCTTCACGTGGTGACAACAAAAGGGAAGGGATATGAGCCGGCGATGGCGAAGCAGAAAAAGTTCCACGGGTTAGGACCGTACGATCCTGAAACGGGTGAAACGAAAGCTTTGGGTCAGCCGACCTACAGCGAAGTGTTTGCGGATCATCTTTCCAAAATGGCAGATAACGATCCGAGGATTGTTGCCATTACGGGAGCTATGCCGAATGGGACGGGGCTGGATCGTTTCCAGCCGAAGCATTTGGATCGGTATTTCGACGTTGGAATCGCCGAGGAGCATGCCGTTCTTTTTGCCGCAGGAATGGCGACCAAGGGCTTTAAGCCTTTCTGTGCGATTTACTCCACCTTCCTCCAAAGAGCTTACGATCAGATTGTACACGACGTGTGTCTGCAGAATCTTCCTGTGGTGTTCTGTATGGATCGGGGAGGACTTTCAGGAGACGATGGTCCGACCCATCACGGGCTCTTTGATATTTCTTACCTCCGGGGAGTTCCGAATCTCGTTCATATGTCTCCCAAGGATGAGGATGAGTTTGTGGACATGCTTTACACGGCCAGCCTCCATCCGGGGCCGGTGGCGATCCGTTATCCCCGGGGAATCGGTCCGAATGCGGCAATCAAGAAGACCCCGTTGGCGTTGCCGATCGGCAAGGCGGAGGTGATTCGGCACGGGCAGAAGGTTGTGATCTTTTCGTATGGGCAGATGTTGCCGATGGCGATTCAGCTTTCGGATGAGTTAAAGAAGGAGGAGGGAATCGATGCGGCGGTGATTAATGCACGTTTTGCGAAGCCGATCGATACGGCTTTGCTCCAGCTCTTCGGTCAAAGTGCAGATGTGATCGTGACGTTTGAGGATCACGTGATCAAGGGGGGCTTTGGAAGTGCTATTTTGGAAGAGGTTTCCAACCTTGGAATGACGACCCCTGTTGTGCGGATCGGATGGCCGGACGAGTTTGTCGATCACGGGAAACCGGATGATCTCCGGGTGAGATATGGGTTAAGCGTGAAGGCAGCGAAGGAAAAATTGTTGCCGCATCTTGCGAAAATCAAAGGGACGGCCCGCAAGTCCCAGCCCGTCGCGGCTTGATCCCGGAGGGGATCTTCGCTCTTCTTCTTTTATGAAAATCGTACTCGCTTACTCCGGAGGTCTGGATACCTCCGTCCTTTTGGCCTGGTTAAAGGAAACTTATCGGGCAGAGGTGATCGCCTTTTGCGCCGATATCGGACAGGACGAGGAGTTAAAGGGGCTGAAGGCAAAAGCTGCGAAAACGGGTGCTTCGAAAATCTATATCGATAATTTACAGGAGGAGTTTGCGAAGGATTTTATTTTTCCGATGATGCGGGCGGGAGCGATTTATGAGGGGCAATATTTCTTGGGCACTTCCATCGCCCGTCCTTTGATCGCCAAGCGGATGGTGGAGATTGCACGAAGGGAAAAAGCTCAGGCAATCGCGCATGGAGCGACTGGAAAAGGGAATGATCAGGTTCGGTTTGAGCTGACTTCGGCGGCTCTAGCACCGGATGTGGAAGTGATTGCTCCTTGGCGGGACGAACGGTTCCGGAAACGGTTCCCCGGAAGGGCGGAGATGATCCGGTACTGTGAGCAGAGGAATATTCCTGTTCAAGCGACTGCCAAAAAACCGTATTCGATGGATCGGAATCTCCTCCATATCTCCTATGAGGCAGGGATTCTTGAGGACCCGTGGTTTGATGCATTTGCGCCGGCGAACAAGAAGATGTTCACACTTTCGGTTTCGCCTGAGGAAGCGCCGAACCGACCGGAGTATGTGACCTTGGAGTTCCGGAAGGGCGATTGCATCGCGGTGAATGGGAAAAAATTGACTCCGCTCGGCATCATGAGAGCGCTGAACAAACTAGGTGGAAAACATGGGGTGGGCCGGGTGGATATGGTGGAGAACCGATTTGTGGGAATGAAGAGTCGGGGCGTCTACGAGACCCCAGGCGGCGCAATTCTTCATTTTGCCCATCGGCAGATGGAAAGTCTGACGATGGATCGGGAAGTGATGCATCTCCGGGACAGTTTGATCCCGAAGTATAGCGAGTTGGTGTATTACGGTTTCTGGTTCGCACCTGAACGGCTGGCATTGCAGGCTTTGGTGGAAGAGAGCCAGAAGAATGTGACGGGAACTGTCCGAGTGAAACTGTATAAGGGAGGGATTTACGCAGCTGGACGCAAGTCCCGGTTGAGTCTCTACAATCCTGAAATTGCAACGATGGAGGCGGATCCGACCAAGGCCTACAATCAGGATGATGCGACGGGATTTATTCGGTTGAATGGATTGCGACTCAAAGTCGCCGCGAAGGTAAAAAAGAAGTAAATCAGCGTCGACGTGCGCCGAACGTGTATCCGCGGTGGGTGCGGACTCCCCTCATGCGGGTTTGGGCCACGGTATGGCCCTCTTCAAACAGTGCGGTGAAGCGGTAGGGGAAGTTTTCCAGTTTCTTGCGGGGCAACTTTTGACCCAGCATGCGCTCAATCGCTTCAACGTGGGGAAGTTCTTCAGCAACAAAAAGAGTTAGAGCATCCCCCTCCTTTGCAGCACGGCCAGTTCGACCGATTCGGTGGACATAATCCTCGGGATGTTGGGGTACATCGTAGTTGATCACATGGGTCACCCCTGCGATATCGAGTCCACGGGCGGCGATATCGGTTGCCACGAGGATGGGATATTTGCCTGAACGAAATCCGGCCAAGGCTTCGGTGCGTTCTGTTTGAGATCGATCGGAGTGCAAAACACCCACGGGATGAGGCAGGTTGGAAAGACTTCCAGCTACGCGATCGGACCCCATCCGGGTGCGACAAAAAACGATGACGCTTTCGTAGTGGGTCTTTTCGAGTAGGCCGAGAAGGAGTTCATGTTTTTGGTCGGCTGCGACAGGGTAGAGGGCGTGAGTGACCGTTTCTGCGGCCGATTGGCGGAGGCCGATTTCGACGGTGACCGGTTCCTTGAGGGCCCACTGGGTGAGTCGTTCGATTTCGGGAGGGATGGTGGCAGAGAAAAAGAGAGTTTGGCGCTTTTCTGGGCACAGAGAGACGATTCGCTTCACATCGGGAAGAAATCCCATATCGAGCATACGATCCACCTCATCGAGCACGAGATGGGTCAGGTCTGCAAATTGCAGATCTCCCTGGCTAGCAAGATCGAGGAGGCGACCCGGGGTGGCGACGAGGATGTCGATGCCACGTTGAATCTGCTCCCTTTGGGCTCCATATCCAACACCGCCATAAATTAATCCGATCCGGAGGTCGGTGTGTTTTGAAAACTTCTGGAGGGCTTCGGAAACCTGGTCGGCCAATTCCCGTGTGGGTTCGAGGATGAGAGCCCGAAGTTTTCCCGGTTTTTGAAGGTGCTGAAGGATAGGAAGAGCAAAAGCTGCGGTTTTTCCGGTGCCCGTTTGGGCGGAACCGATGATGTCTTTTCCAGAAAGGGCTATCGGAATCGCCTGCGCCTGGATCGGGGTGGGTTCCTTGAACCCAAGATCCTGAATGGCTTGAAGGACAGAAGAAGAAAGTCCGAGAGAGGCAAAATCCACTCGATATCCTAGTCCATGAGGAGGGGGGTGAGCAAGCGGGAGACAATACGATGGACGCAGGGAGTAGTTGTTTTTAGGCTGATTTATTCATGAAGACGGCGTATGAGCTTGCGATGGAGCGTCTAACATCCAAAGAACCAACCCGGAAGTTGACCGACTCCCAGAAGATGGCTTTGGCAGAAATCGACTCCACGTATCGTGCGAAAATTGCCGAAAGAGAAACGTTTCTCGGGGCCAAGATTGCCGGAGCTCGTGCTGGTGGCGCCCATGAGGAAGCGGTTATTCTTCAGGAAGAGTTGGCGCGGGATTTGCGTGGCATTCGGGAAGAGTGGGATCGAAAAAAAGAGCAGGCACGTTCGGCACACTAATCTGATGGGACCGATTCCAGAGCCGAAGGGAAGGGTGGAGCGCATTCTTCTGCGTTGGGCGAAGACGCTGATTCGGAGCCAGCACAAGGTTCTTTGGGTAAGTTTGGCCTTGGTGGTGGTTTCCGGGGTGATTGCCGGAACACGTTTGGTCGTGAGAAACAGCACGATGGATCTGATCCGCAAGGAGTCCCCGGTTTTTAAGAAGTATCTCAGCTACGCAGATGAGTTTGATGTACGAGACGAGATCGTGGTGGTCTTGAAAAGTGATGACCTAAAATCCAGTCGGGCAGCGGCGAATGCCTTGGCGGAAAAGCTGAAAACGGAAAGTGGCATCGATCGGATCTACTATCGTCATGATTTCACGCCGATGGCGGATCGTCTTCTACTTCTCGCGAATGAAGAGCAGCTCACAGGGATCCGACGCCAGATGGAGGAGTTGGCCACTTTGGTTAAAGGCAACAAACAGGCGCTGAACCTGAATGGAATTTTGGGTGAAGCTTCCGCAAAATTTAATGATCCTTACCTTCGAAAGTCTTCCAGTTGGCAGGAGTTCATCCCATTTATCGAAGAGTTTGTCCGCAATCTTAAGCGTTTGGCGAAGGATCTCGAAACACCAGCGGAGGTTTTGGAAAAGGGAAATCTTGGGGAACTTTCTGAATTTGAAACCGATCTTCTCAAGAACGAGTACCTCAGTCTTGGGGAAGACGGCAAGACGGTCATGATGCTTCTTCGTCCCTCAAAAAAAGAAGAGGCTAGTGCCACCCCCTATACCGGGGTCATTCACAGGGTGAAAAAACTAGTGAAGGAAAGTCGGCCTCTTTTCCCTCAAGTCACCATGGGAGTGACGGGAGAACCTGTTCTTTTGGATGATGAACTGCGTCAAAGCGAGGACGACATGAAGATTGCGACTGTAATCACGATTGCACTGATCGCGATCATGTTCTTTTTTGCGTACGGTGAATTCTCTCGTCCTCTCCTCGCCTTGGTTGCGCTCCTGGCCAGCATTGTGATTTGTCTCGGGGTGACAGCATTGACGATTGGGCATCTGAACATCATTTCCCAAGCTTTCATTGTCATGATCTTGGGACTGGGGATCGATTTCGGAATTCAGTTTCTCGGTCGGTATGAGGAGGAGATGAGTATCGGGAAGAGCTCTGCTGAGGCGGTGGAGATCACTATGATGAGCACCGGGAAGGCCTTGCTCACGGGGGGTGGCACAACGGCAGTAGCGTTCTACGCGATGTGTTATAACGATTTCATCGGGTTGACCGAGTTGGGTTGGATTGCGGGGGCAGGCGTTTTGCTCTCCTTGTTGGCTAGCCTCTCGATTCTTCCAGCCTTGTTGCTTTGGCGGGATCGGAAAGGGAATGTGGCTGTTGGGAAAATGTTGAAGTTCGGTTATGGAGGGAATCTGGATCGGACCATTACGTCGCATCCGTATATCGTTTTGGTGATTGCCGCCGGGGTCAGCTTCTTGGCGTGGGGAGAGGCCAAGAAAGTCACGTTCGATCACAATCTTTTGCACATTCAAAACCCAAAGATGGAGTCGGTGAA
>CAMDXQ010000074.1 GCA_945878585.1 Akkermansia muciniphila | reverse complement strand
GCGCACTGTAGGCAAAGTTAACGGGCGCCTCGTACCCTGGAACCAGACGCTTGAAGCTGTTGGTTGTGGGGTTGGTGATCGCTGTGAGGGCACGTGCGTGCTTGATGATTCCACCGATGTAGTAGAGCGCGAGTTCGCTCAAGTTGGCGTACCCCTTCCCTGCAAAGAGGGGCTTGCCGTCTTTCCAGATACTCTGGTGGCAGTGCATCCCCGAGCCGTTGTCCCCGAAGAGAGGTTTCGGCATGAAGGTGGCGGTCTTGCCGTGGCGCCGTGCGACATTGCGAACCACATACTTATAGAGGTTCATCTTGTCGCCAGTGCGAACAAGCGTGTCGAAACGGATGTCGATTTCTGCTTGGCCAGCGGTGGCCACTTCGTGGTGTTGCCGCTCAATCTGCACTCCGAGATCTTCAAGCATTAGGGTGATCTCGTTACGGATATCCTGCTGCGTGTCGGCCGGAGGAACCGGGAAGTATCCCTCCTTGTGGCGAATCTTGTATCCGGTGTTCGGCATTTCTTCGCGACCGCTATTGAAGATGCCCTCGGCGGAGTCCACCTGGTAGAAAGCCCCGCGAGATGAGGAGTCGTAGCGAACATCATCAAAGATGAAGAATTCGGCTTCTGGTCCGAAGAAGGCGGTGTCTCCAATCTTGGTGCTCTGCAGATATTTTTCCGCACGAATGGCGATGCTGCGAGGATCCCGCTCATAGGTTTGCATGGTGATCGGATCGATCACGGTACAAACGAGACTGAGTGTCGGTTCCGCATTGAACGGATCGATCATGGCCGTTGCTGGGTCCGGCAGAACCAACATGTCGGAGGAGTTGATCGACTTCCAGCCGCGGATGGAGGAGCCGTCGAAGCCCAACCCTTCCTTGAACGTTGACTCCTCAAGTTCCGCCAGAGTCGTCGTGAAGTGCTGCCAGGTTCCGGGGATATCGCAGAATTTGTAGTCCACGAGGCGGCAGTTGTTCGCCTTGGCGAAGGCCAAGACTTCTTTGCCCGATTTTGCATTTAGATGTTTTTCGCTCATTGTTTTTACTCCTTTATTGGTTGGTCGAGATTTGCCTTAAGGCATCTCAGACCGCCTTTTCTCCCTTATCCTCCGTGCGGATGCGGATCACCTCATCCAGCGGGAGGACAAAAATTTTACCATCCCCGATTTTCCCCGTCTTCGCGGCTTTGAGAATCGCCGTAATCGCTTTTTGAACGGAAGCCTCAGGCAGGACGATCTCCAGCTTTACCTTGGGAAGGAAGTCCACGGTGTATTCGCTTCCACGATAAATTTCGGTATGCCCTTTTTGGCGGCCGAACCCTTTGACTTCGGTGGCTGTCATTCCCTCGATCCCCGCCTCGGTCAGAGCTTCCTTTACCTCTTCAAGCTTGAAGGGCTTGATAATCGCTTCGATTTTTTTCAGTGCCATAATTTATAGTTCTTTCTTGGTTATCCCTACGTGAGGCAAGCCCACGGGGGAAGGATTGTCATACCTCCCCACCGTGGGCCTCGTCACGCCCGAAATCGATCCGTTAGATCGCTTTCGCGCCCTTGTCCTCGGTGCGGATGCGGATTGCCTCATCCACAGGAAGAACAAAGATCTTTCCGTCGCCGATTTTGCCTGTTTTCGCCGCCTTGATGATGGCGGCCGAGGCTTTCTCAACGGAGGAGGAGTCCAAAACGATCTCCAGCTTAACCTTGGGCAGAAAATCCACCGTGTACTCGCTGCCACGGTAGATTTCGGTGTGGCCCTTTTGGCGCCCAAACCCTTTTACTTCGGTTACGGTCATCCCCTCGACGCCGGCTTCATGAAGGGCTTCCTTCACTTCCTCCAGCTTGAAGGGTTTGATAATTGCTTCGATTTTTTTCAGAGCCATAAGAGTTGCCTTCTTTCTGGGGTAAGCCCCGGATTAGTAAATGTAGCCCTTTTCTTCGTGATCGCTTACGTCCAAACCTTCCCGCTCGGCTTCCCCAGCAGGTCGCAATCCCATCAACGCTTTGATGACGAATGCAATCACGGTTGTTCCAACGATCGAAAGAACCAACGTTAAAGCGATCGCCTTGCACTGCTCAGCCACTAGCGTTTTGCCAACAATCTCCTTCAGATTCAGGTTGAGGTTCGCATTCACGTCGGCCGTTGCGAGAACACCCGTCAAGAATGCCCCAAGAGTTCCCCCTACAGCGTGTACCCCGAAGGTGTCGAGCGCGTCATCGTAACCGAACCATCTTTTCACACGTGTGCAGAAGAACCAGGGAACCAGCCCCGCGGCTACTCCGATGATGATCGATCCGGAGGCATCGATGAAGCCGGTAGCGGGAGTCACCACGACCAGACCTGCAACCGCCCCCGAGCAGAAGCCGAGAACACTCGCCTTCCCCTTATCGAAATATTCCGCCACCGCCCAGACGAACGCGGCCACTCCGGTCGCCAATGTGGTGGTCATGAAGGCGTTCGCAGCCACGCCGTCCGCTGCTACGGCCGATCCTGCGTTAAATCCGTACCAGCCGACCCAGAGCATTCCGGTGCCGACCATGCAAAGCACCATGCTGTGTGGGGGCATCGGCTCTTTGCCAAAGCCCAGGCGCTTGCCGAGGATCATACAGAGAATCAAGGCTGACCATCCGGATGACATGTGAACAACGGTTCCACCCGCAAAGTCGATGGCTTTGATCCCTGCGCCAGCGTTCCAAACTCCGTTCATCAAACCGTTGACGCCCCAAACCATATGAGCGAGGGGGAAGTAGACGATGAACATCCACGCGCCGACAAAAAGAAGCAGGGCGGAGAATTTAATTCTTTCCGCGATCGCCCCGATGATCAGTGCGGGAGTAATGATGGCGAACATCATCTGATACATGCTGAAAACATTCTGCGAAACCCAGTAGGCGTAATCGGTGTTCGGAGCCGATGTCACTCCCTTCAGAAAGGCGAACTCGAGTCCGCCAAGGATCGGGCTGTTGAAGCCCTTTCCAAAAACTAGACTGTAGCCTACCGCCCACCAGAGGATGGTGACCAAGCCGGTGATTCCCAAGCATTGAGCCAAGATGGAGAGAACGTTTTTCGAGCGAACAAGTCCGCCGTAAAAAAGGGCCAATCCAGGGAGGGTCATGAACAGCACGAGGGCGGCCGAGGTCATCATCCAGGCGTTATGCCCGGGCCCCGCCACGCCTACCGAAGCTGTAGTCAGCCCATCAGGAATATTTCCTTTTTCGTCTTTCAGGGGAGCCGTGGGATCTCCGTTGCCGATATAGGCCTCGAGACCAGCCACCCTCTGCTCCAAGGTCGGCGCCGGGGCGTCCGCACGGACTCCCGCCAGCGACATCCATAATACTGACAGCACCAGCATGGGGCGCCATCCCAACACGTTTTGTATCGTCATACTTCCATCTCCTTTTTTTGGTCTGGTTTTTATCGTCCTAAGGACGGACCTCTGAAGCAGACTCCCTTCAAGAGATCAGACCTTATTGAGCAGATGGCGTGCCAAAAGGCTGGGTTTAACAAAAAAAATGCAAGCCGTTGATGGATATATATTTAAAAAGGCAATTATTTTTAGATTCTTCGCCCCAGCTCACCCGCAGGTGGCTATTTTTCGCCTTACCTCAATCGAGCCGACTAGTAGATGTAGCCTTTTTCCTCGTGATCGCTGACATCCAAACCTTCGCGCTCCGCCTCGGTTGATGGCCGCAAGCCCATAACGAATTTGACGCCCCACGCCACAGCTGCGGTACCAACGACCGAAATCAGCAGAGTCACCACAATCGCTTTCGACTGCTCGATCAGAAGGGCCGAGCCGATGATCTCCTTAAGATGAAGGTGGAGGTTTGGATTCACCTGTGCCGTAGCGAAAATTCCGGTCAGGAAAGAGCCAATCGTTCCCCCGATGGCATGAACCCCGAACACGTCCAAGGTGTCGTCGTAGCCAAACCACCGCTTCACGCGAGTACAGAAAAACCACGGAACAAGTCCTCCCGCCAAGCCCAGCACAACCGCACCGGTTGCATCCACAAACCCAGCCGCTGGGGTGATCGTGACCAGCCCTGCCACCGCGCCAGAACAGAAACCCAGAACGCTGGCTTTTCCCTTGTCGAAATACTCAGCCACCGCCCAAACAAACGACGCCACGCTTGCCGCCAGGGTGGTGGTGAGAAATGCATTTGCTGCAACCCCGTCTGCGGCAAGAGCGGAACCGGCGTTAAATCCATACCACCCGACCCAAAGCATTCCCGTGCCCACCATACATAGCACCATGCTGTGCGGAGGCATGGACTCTTTATTCCACCCGATTCGTTTTCCAAGAATGATACAGGCGGTCAAAGCGGACCACCCCGACGCCATTTCCACGACGAACCCGCCGGCAAAATCGATCGCCCGGATTCCTGCCGCAGGATTCCACACCCCATTCATCCAGCCGGTGCTCCCCCAGACCATGTGCGCCAGTGGGAAGTAGACGACGAACATCCACGCGCCGGTGAAGAATAGAACGGCTGAAAACTTCATCCTTTCCGCCACCCCTCCGATCAAAACCACGGGAGTGATGATAGCGAACATCAGCTGGTACATGCTGAAAACGTTTTGTGAAACCCAGTAGGCATAATCGGTGTTGGGGGCCGACGTTACACCCCGAAGAAATGTGAACTCCAACCCGCCCAGGAAAGGGCTTTGAAAGCTTTTCCCGAAAACGAGGCTATACCCCGCAGCCCACCAGAGAATAGTGACAAGGCCCGTGATTCCGAGACATTGGGCCATGATCGAAAGAACGTTTTTAGAACGAACCAGCCCCCCGTAAAATAGTGCCAGCCCAGGAAGTGTCATAAACAGAACCAGCGCCGCAGAGATCATCATCCACGCGTTGTGACCCGGACCCGCCACGCCCACCGAGGCGGTGGTGGGTCGCTCCTGCGGATTTCCCGAAGTTGTTGTAAGGGTCGCAGCCGGATCGCCATTCGTCAGATAGGCCTCAAGACCTGCCACCCTCTGCTCCAATGTGGGAGCGGGCGTGCCCGCACAGACGATGTTTGAAACAGGAAGAGAGAGTCCTACGGCCAAGACCCCTGCCCAAATCCACGATTTCACTCCCACTACCCTATGGCTGGCGGTTTAGGGTTGTTCGGGTGCAGGCGTCGCGGCCTCACCTTCGCCTACAGCGAAGCGGGTGAATCGACGGACAACAATGTTTTCGCCCAGCTCCCCAATTTTCGAGGAGATGATATCTTTCATCGTTAAGTTGGCGTCCTTGACGAATGCCTGCTCCATCAAACAAACGGTGCTGTAGTACTTCTCCACTTTGCCCGCGACGATTTTCTCAACAACTGCTTCGGGCTTCCCCTTGATCTGCGCGGCGGCGACTTCCCTCTCGTCCTTCAGCGCTTTTTCAGGAACTTCTTCCCGACCCACATAAAGGGGGCTAGCGGCGGCGATCTGCAGTGTGATGTCTTTCACCAGTTCGCGGAAATGTTCGTTCTTCGCAACGAAATCGGTTTCACAGTTTACTTCCACCAACACTCCCACCTTCCCTCCCAAATGAATGTAGGAGGCGATCACCCCTTCCCGGGTTTCCCGTCCGGCTTTTTTCCCAGCGGCCAAGTTGAATTTCTTCCGGAGGATTTTTTCGGCTTCCTCAGGGTTCCCGTTGGCTTCGGTCAGGGCTTTCTTACAATCCATCATGCCCGCATGGGTGCGGTCACGCAGATCTTTTACAATTTTGGGGTCGATCGTTGCGGCAGT
>CAMDXQ010000073.1 GCA_945878585.1 Akkermansia muciniphila | reverse complement strand
CAACTCTTCGCCTATGCGGAAATCGAAGACGAGGCGCGGTGGCAGGCCATTGCCCAAACCCCCGAGTGCCAAAAGTGGTGGCGACATATGAGTGATGTCATGCCCTCGAATCTGGATCACTCCCCTAAGGCCCTGCCCCTGCGCGAAGTTTTTCACCTCTCCTAAAATTAGCGGCACTTTCCACAGATACGACAACTGAAGCGGCGGCGTGAATTATCACCTGCCGATTTCGATCTCTTTTCCACCCTTCCCTAGGTAGGCGAGAGCAACCGATACAGGTTCAGGACTTTTACTTTCTCTTATCCCTGTTTGGAGTGCTGTTACTTTGTTGCATGGTTGGGGTTAACCTCCAATAGCCCGACTCTTCTTAACGTGGATGAAAAGGCCGGATCTTTATCCCAAAACTCCAAGCCTTAGCCCCGCTGACGATCCTTTTTAAAGCGACTTGGAGACATACCAAACTCCTTGTGATACAGAGAACTGAAATAGTTGCTGTCGTTGAAACCGCAGGCAAAAGCGATCTGGGTGACGGAGGCATTAGTTGCCAGCAACATGGAAGCGGCCTTCTGCAACCTAAGTTTTTTAAGATATTCCATTGGGGACACCCCGACCGCCTGCTCAAACAGCCGAAAGAAATGACGCCGAGAAACCTGACTGTGGCTGACGATGTCCTCGATGGTGATAGGGTCGGAAAAATGTTCTTCAATAAACTCCATAGCTCGGCTCACCCTGTGCCCGGCAGCAGTGCTACCCGAGGATTCCCAGGGCCGGCGGTGGCGGCGCAGGAAGGTGATGATCAGGAGAAAATAGGCTAGGGCCGCGATCCGACTTTCTGTCATTTGCCCCTCTAACTCCGTCTCCATCCGGCACACCTTGTCCAAAAGTAGGGCAAAATCGGAGGAGCCTAAATGCAGGCACTCCCCCTCCGTCTCACCGGGCTTCCAGCGAGGCCCGACAGACACGAGGCTTTCATGCCGCATCCAGTCGGCCAGGTCTGGGTGGACGGAACCAACGTGAGCCGGATCGAACACAATGTTAATGACATCCAGCGAGCGGGTTTCGAGATAGGCATGCCTCTGCCCACGACTCAGGACGAATACATCTCCCACACGGATTGGGAGCGTCCGCCGGCCAAAGGACATCAAACCCGAACCGCGGTAAACGATGACAATCTCCCAAAACTCGTGTCGGTGGCACGGATAGGCGGGATGATTCGTGGCCCGAACGACCGCAAGAGGGCGGGCATGCTTCTTTGGAAGATCCGACCAGTGCAGAACCCTTAGGCGGGAATTTTGATGGCGGCGTGGTTGAACGTTGTCAGTACGCATACGAACCATAGACCTAATAGAAATCTCCGATTTGAGGCAAGCCTTCCAGTATCGCGATCGGGACGTAAGCAGATAACAAAGATAGGATCAGCCACACCACCGAAAAATGGCACTAGATTGCTAATTCAGCCTTCAGCCCAATGCCAAGGCCTACTGTTTAAGTGCCAAATGGCTTTTTTACAAAGGATCCAAAAATCGCTCTAGGGTGAGACTTTCACATTCCAATCTGAAGTGGCGAGGGTGGGAAGCCCGGGATTTTCCTTCCGACTATGGGTCTGAATCATTAAATGCAGGTCTTTGCCGACGTCTTCACGCCGGATGCGATAACTAATCGACACCTGCTCCCAGGATTTTTCCGGAATCGAGCCAAACTCAAAATCCTGCATTCCCTTGAGCCCTTGGACTGGCACTTCCCCGAACCAAAAACCGCTCTCCTTAGCTAGGAAAAGATCCTTGTTTCGATCTGGTTGGCCACCGTACCAACCGAACATACCAGTGAACGTTATCGTTCTCCCCACATCTTTTTCTACGACGGTTCCTATCGGCCAGATCACCCGGCTGACAATGCTGCGGGAGTAAGGGTCCCCTACTCCGGCTTGCCACTCTCCAGCGGGAATGATTCCAAAATGTTTACCACTTTTGTCCGACATCCCCCCCTCTCCACGGCTGCGGAGGGTTTCTGGATTCACTCCCCACTGCATCACAAAGGAACCAGGGCCCCATTGTGCGGGGATGGAAAAATCCTCCTGCCGATCTTTCAACTGGGCTTGGCAAGAGCAAGATCCGATTCCGCCAACGAACATCAATAGGATGGAAAATAAGATGGTTTTCATGATTTTCTTATAATGCCTTTCAGGGCCGCAAACCAGCCTTGGTCGGTGTGCCAAGACTTTCCGTGAGGGTGCCAACAGCAAGCACTGCATCCATGCCAGGTCAGCTACCCTCGGATAGTGTGACTTCAAGTTTCTGCTCGGCCCTTAAAATCAGATTCGATGGGAAAATCACCTCCGCCGAGCCGTCCTTTTCCTTAACGGATGCAGCAAGAGATTTTCCATCCACCATGGCTGAAACTTTCCGCGCCCCCTTTCCGCCGGGGGGCACCAATGACATCGTCTGAATCGGAACCTGCCCATATTTCACCGTCAACTCCGCCCTCAGCTCCCCCCCCGAAATTTTTTGACTGTAACTACCCCATCCCTCTGCCGCGGTGAAGGCAGCTTTGAAGTTTTCCGGTGTCAGTTTGGGTGCAAAACCAATGTGCCGCTTTGGACCGTGGTACGTGAAACCGGTGATGGCGATAAAGGCTCCGTAGCTGGCCATCGAACGACCGTAGTGATCGCCGCACTCCACTTCGTTGAACGGGTTGCGCTTGTTGCCGTCGTAGCGCTCATCGAGTGTCTTCATCACAGCCATGCCCTCCTTCACCATTCCTTCGGCGATCATGTGGGCGGCCACTTGGGATTCAAAGCCGTTCATGGTCTCGTTGAGATAACATGCAAAGCCGGAATAAATTCCGTAAGGTGTCTCTCGGCCCAAAGCATTGGCCGTCATGACCAGACCTCCCTCTCCATCAGCATAGTACGGACGTCCCTTGGGATCAGCTTGGGCATCGAAGGCATCCAGATTACGCGCAAAGTTGTATTTCCACAACGAACGCAGGGCTGAATGTGTGGTCTCCTCGTTCAGCACCCGACCCAGTCCAACTTGCCAAGCCCATCCCTGCCCCATCACTTGATCAATGTGGACCGTCTCATAGGCACCAAGTTTCTTTGGGTTTGCAGGATCTGGATTCTGAATAAACCACTCACCGTTGAAGAGTTTGGTATCCATCGCGGCTCTCCCTTTTTCCGCCCGTTGGTGGCAATCCGTCGCAAACTCCTGATCTCCCATTTCTAAAGCCATCTGTTCACCGGCTTTGAGTGCGGCAATGTAAAGACTGCTGATCCATGGAATCACCCCATGCCACGGCTCATCAAGGGTAGTGAGCATCGGCGTGTCCAAGAGACCGTCACCATCACGATCTCGAGTGTTGGCGTAGTCGATGGATTTTTTAATGCGCGGCCAAAGGCGCTGGAGCATCTGGTTATCGGGATTCGTCTGATGAGCGCGCAAAACCGCGAGGATCACGCCACAGTGGCCGTCGATCGCGCTATCTCCACCGACCTCGCCGCGGTACGCCATCGATCCGTCTGGCTTGAATCCGAATCCGTACCAGACACGTTCGATCACGTCCTGCTCCAGTTCCGGAAACGTCCTGGCATGAGCTTGGGCGTAGTGCCAAACGTGGTTAGGATGCCCCGCACAGCTACGGATCCCCTCGTAGGTGTAGAAGCGTCCATCGGCAAAACGATAACTGGTCGGTGAAGCCAAGGAACCCAGCGGAATAAAAGTCCGATCAAGGAACCAGTACGGAAGGGTAGAGTCGTACCATGTGGTATTCCATAGCCGGGTCTCTACATTCAGGCGTTCATAATTTTTCGCAATCTGGGAGGCCACCTCGGCCGCATTCTTAAAACGTTTGGCGTACTGGTGACCAGTCTCGGCTCCTTTCGCGGTTTCGATCGTGTTGGCGAAATGCCAGGAAATGACAAAAGGCAACGTGCCGACCGCCTTCGGCGCAAGGCTCAGAGACTGGGTAACTCCACCGACGAGCGGCTTGTCCCTCGGGGAGGAGGCGGACGCCGGACCGGCCGCACGGAACACCGATTGCTCCGGTGGTGCGGATAGTTGCGCACTGCCACCGCTGGAGGTCCCGCCAATGGCCGCCAATGCCATGCTGCCCCAATCACGTTGCTTTTCCATCGGGGTCACCATGTCGCGAAAGATAATCTGGTCTACGCTGACATGGCCCCAAACTCCGCCGTCGAATTGATCGACGATCTCGAGTCTTGCCGTCTTTCCCGCCAGCGCCTTGACATCAAAGGTGGCCTCACGCATGGCACTACTGGTTGGACCAGAGACACTTTGCACCACCTGCCCATCCACCAAAAGGAGCACGGCAGTCTCCGCATGCGGACCTCCACCGATGAGAAAGGTGATGAAGTTGCGTTCGATAGTGAAGGGCTTGCTCGTCAACTTGCCCTTAGCGGCATCGCGAGTCACCGAGTCCTTCGCCGGGTCCGGAGGCGTTGCCAGATGCCCCGGTGCCGAGGCGTGCGAGTTAACGGCACGCTCACCCCTCATCGCGGTTTCGCCGACATGGGCAGGGACATCCTTTTTCGAAACCGGTCCATTTCCAAACGCCGTCCCCTCCACTTCCCAACCTTCATAGGTTGGCTTTTCAAAATCCTCGAAGACAACATCAGGGCGAACCGATTTTCCCCCGGATTGATCCACTGCCTCGCTCACCATCATGACGAGCCCCTTTCCTGAAATTACCGAATTGGTGCGTAGAACCCCTGGGTAGATTTCGATCGTGTCGATGA
The DNA here is from genome assembly GCA_945878585.1 of Akkermansia muciniphila. Classification (GTDB taxonomy): domain Bacteria; phylum Verrucomicrobiota; class Verrucomicrobiia; order Methylacidiphilales; family Verrucolacustridaceae; genus Verrucolacustris. The sequence goes on along the minus strand of CAMDXQ010000073.1, from coordinate 1,075 downwards.
GCACCGGGTTTTGCAGCCAGCCACCGATTTGCACCTCGATCGGCTGGGTGGATGTATTTTCCACCCGGTAACTCAGGACGGTCGCGGGATAACTAGAGTCTTCGAAGTTGAGAGGACAAAAGGGCGAGTAGGCTTCCAAATTCACATTTACCGGACAGTCCGGATCCGAATAAGTCACCGTTCCGAAGGGATAGGCACCGGTGAACGAGATGTTTTTCCAACCCTTCCGGTCCAAGGTTCGAACCTGGTCTTTTCCATCTACAGTCACTTTCAGAGCAAATCCCTGAACAAAAGGGGAAGGCTGGTTCCGAATTGGATCGATGTAATTTCCCCCTTGCCACACTTCTATACCCTTGGGACGTTCGTGCCAGGAACGATCCTTATACTGGATCATTCGGGGCATAACGCCATTCAGGGGGCGGTTGAAGATATCCCAGTTCCATAGTTTTCCATCCCCGCCGAGATAGACTAAGGCACCCGTGGTGATGCCCCCCACCGGCATGCCGATGTTCATTAGGGCATCGCCAGTATAACTCCTGGGCTGACCACGCTCGATTAGCGACCGCTCCCATTCCGGGGAAAGATTCTTCTCGGCGGGAATGACTTTCGACCAAGCCACGGTAGGAAGCTTTTTTAAAGCGGGCCCGTTTTCCGCCCTGAGTGGACCCAGGGTGGCCCAAGCTAAACACAAAAGAAGAAAGAACCGAGTAAACCTCATCGATGTCTAATCAGAAAACCCCAGACAATTAGGGATTGAGGGTGAAGTATTTCCTGCGGGTGGTCGGATCCATATTTTTCACGTCCAGTCTTTCCACATGCCCGTCGGCAAAGAGGGCTCCGGCCTTACCTCCATGACGAGGGTCTGGCCCATACGTCGGATCAAAGCCTTTTTGTACAAAGACATTTCCATTAAAACCCCAGCTACCAGCCCAACTTCCCTCAATGGCACTACAGACGATGACTTTTTGCGAAGGGGTTGGAATCATAGCAAGAGGCATGCCCACTCCCTGTGCATTTCCTCCTTTGTAATCATTGCTATCAAGAATGACGGCAGAGTTAACCCCAAACGAACCCC
>CAMDXQ010000072.1 GCA_945878585.1 Akkermansia muciniphila | reverse complement strand
GTCCGCGAAAAAGCGAGCAAGAGGCGACTGGAAGGGTTGAACTACTTCTCGAAAGTAGAGACCTATGCGGAGGAGACGGACGTTCCGAACCGACAGAAGTTAATCGTGAAGGTCGAGGAAAAGGGGACGGGAGAAGTGAGTTTTGGAGCGGGGTTCAGCTCGGTCGAGTTGCTTACGGGAAATATCACCGTGGGGGAAAAGAACTTCGATCTACAAAAAATCTTCCAAAGCTTCCCCCCTCGTGGAGCAGGGCAAAAAGTGCGGTTCCAGGCTTCGATCGGATTTCGATCCCAAAACATCAACCTATCCTTCACGGAGCCGTGGTTTTTGGATAAACCGATCCGGTTGGATGCGGGGGGTTACTACAACGGGGCTTCGTATTTGAGTGAGTTTTACAATCAGAAAAACTACGGTGCGTTTACTGGGCTAAGTCGAAGGTTGGGGGATGATTTTCCGCTGAACCGTTGGTCCACTGGAGTCACTTATCGCCCTGAATACTATGATATTTCCGATCTGCAATCGGATGCTCCCCCCTATTTTCAGGCTTCGACGGGTGACACCTTCAAGTCTTCCTTGAGGGGTTCAGTAACGTATGACGGTCGGGATAGCTACATGCTGGCCCATTCTGGGCAGTACTTTGAATTTGGAGCGGAGGGGGCGGGTGGGCCTTTGCTTGGAAGTGAAAATATATGGAAGATAAAAGCGGAATTTAAGACTTATCACACCATTTGGAAGGAGAAGGATGTAATTCTTTCCGCCCGAGCATTGGTGGGTTTGGTCGATAGTTATAGCACGACCGACTATGTCCCGGTGTGGGATCAGCTTTTTGCGGGTGGTTCCGGGTCGATCCGAGGGTTCGATCCATCGTTGGGTAGTACAGTGAACGGAGGATCGGTGGGTCCGAAGCAGAATGCTCAGCCAGTGGGTGGAGGCACTCAGGGAGTGTATCAGGTTGAGGTTACGGCTCCTTTTCCAATTCTTGAAAATCGGGTGCGGTGGGCAGTATTTTGTGACGGGGGGTTCGTGAATGAGAATGTTTTCGATTTCCAGCCCAAGACGTACAACAATACTCAGAGCATGATGGTGAATGGGACGCCGACAAGCTACAACGCGATCAACGGAGGCTTCCAAATAGGAGCAGGTGTGGGGATTCGAATGGATATTGGTATCGGACCGATGAAATTTGACGTCGGTTTTCCTGTGATGACGGGGGATCCGAACAACGGAGGCGGATTGGGTGCCTTCAAAATGTACTTTGACGGCGGGTACCAGTTCTAACTATCCTAAACTCTTATGACATTAACCTCATCTAAACTTATGCAAGGGGCGCTTGCCCTAGCGATTTTTTCCCTCGGCACGATTGCTCAGGCCCAAGACTTTTCCAAAGTTGCGGTGGTCGACTACAACACAATCCTGAAGGAGTACTACAAGGCGAAGGATTCGCAGAAGCAGATGGAAGATTTGGCCGCCGGGTATCAGAAGGAACGGAATGAGCGTGAGGCCGGGCTCAAGACCTTGGTGGAGTCGATCAATGCCCTTCAAAAAGAGATGCAGGATCCAGCCATTTCCGATGCAAAAAAGAAAGAGAAGGAAACCCAGCTCAAATCGAAGGGGGAAGAGGGACAGGTGAAGCAGCGGGAAATGATGGCTTTCGGTCAGACGGCTTCGAAGATCTTGGAAGACAAGCGGCAGCGATTGACAACCGAGCTGACGGAAGAGGTAAACAAAGCTCTCGGGCAGATTGCCAAGAACAAGTACAACATGGTTTTTGTGAAACCCCAGGTTCCAAGTCCGGGAGCCCTGATCTTTTCCGAAGGTATGGATGATATTACATCCCAGATTCTTGGAATCCTGAACAAGGACGCCCCCGCAGGGAAAAAAGACGACAAGAAAGAGGATAAGAAGTAATCCACGCCGAGGGATTGCACGGATGAGCTCCTCGAGGAGCGTAGGTGAGCTCGCCGAACTGGTGGGCGGTATTTGTCACGGAGATCCGGATGCCTTGATTCAAGGGGTGGCAGATCTGCATGGGGCTGGACCTAGCGAAATTTCTTTTTTTGCGCATTCCCGGTATGAGAGTGCGGCACGACAGACGCGGGCCGGGGCTTTGGTGGTCGATCCTCAAACGCCGAAGGATTTAGGAAGAAATCAGATCCGAGTTGCTAATCCTTCGGGAGCGTTCAGCAAAATTGCGGCTCTTTTTGCGCCGCCTCCGGCTCCGCTGCTGAAAGGGGTTCATCCAACAGCGGTGGTTTCGTCAGGTGCCAGAATGGGGCAGGATTTGGGGATTGGACCGTATGTGGTGATTGAGGATGGAGCGGAGATCGGGGATGGGAGCCAAATTGGTGCGGGATCCTATATTGGGCGAAATGTGAAGATTGGATCAGCCTGTGTTTTGCATCCCCGGGTTTACGTCGGCGAGCGGTGTCGGATCGGGGATCGGGTTGTGTTGCATGCGGGAGCGGTGGTCGGAGCAGATGGGTTTGGGTACGAGATGAAGGAAGGGAAGCATGTGAAGATTCCCCAATTGGGCATTGTCCAAATCGACAACGATGCGGAGATTGGGGCGAACACGACGATTGACCGAGGGCGTTTTGCGAGGACGCATATTGGGGAAGGGGCGAAAATCGATAATTTGGTGATGATTGCCCACAACTGCGTGGTCGGGCCGCACAGCGTGATTGTGGCTCAGAGTGGGCTTTCTGGAAGCACGACAACAGGCCATCACGTGGTGATCGCGGGTCATGTAGGAACGGTCGGACATGTTCATTTGGGAGACGGGGTAATCATCACGGCGAAATCAGGGGTGACCAAGGATGTGCCGAACGGACAGACTTGGAGGGGTGCACCAGCGCGCCCGATCAAGGAGCAGATGGCGATGGAGGCTCACATCCAGCAGCTGCCACAATTGGCGAAGCGTTTGAAGGCGTTAGAGGAGAAGAGGAAGCCTGCTCCGCTGTCAGGATCAAAAAAAACTAAAAAGAAGTAGGCTAGGCGTAGATGCGCCAGTCGAGGTCGAGAAAGATCGGGTTTCGCCACTCACAGTTTCCGAGGAACGACTCGTCGACTCGGTCGGATTGGATCTGCTCGTAGAGCTTTTGGAAACGGAGGAGGTGGTCTTTGGTGCGTTTCACGGCGTAGGGGACCATGGTTCCTGTCTTCATGATAAAGGCCCAGTCACTGGACTGGGCGAGAAGGAGCTCCCGGGCAGCCTGGCGGAGGGCGCGGTCCTTCAGCGGATAGGGATGAGCATTTTTGGATTTTCCCGCTAGTTCAATCATTCGAGCGGTGGCGAAGTGGAGGTGGGGATAGATCCAAGAGTTCGATCCTTCGAGCCAAACTGACCAGTGGCCCTCGTTCCCCCATGAGGAGGCGCTGGGATTGCCAATTTGGTGGGTGTCGTGCCGAGTGAGGAACTCGGAAGGAGTAATCATGGTGAATGTTTTTTGGTCGTAGGCGGCCTTGCGAAAGAGGGCGTCGAGGAATAGGGGGCCCTCGTACCACCAGTGTCCGTACAGTTCAGCGTCGTAAGGGCAAACAACGATGGGTTCAACTCCCATGATGCCGTGGAGATGCTCGATCTGTTTTTCCCGGTTGAACATGAAGTTGGCGGCATGTTGATCGGCGCGTTGGCGGGCCAGGGACGGGCGGTACGGTTCTTTGTGCTGGGTACGGCCAGTGATGCGGTGATATTTAAGGCCTGTAAACTTTCGGACTCCGTTGGGCTGGATGTACGGGCGTATGTAGTCGTGGTCGAGATCGAAGCCGCAGTCTCGATAGAAGTCCCGGTATTCGGGGTCTCCGGGGTAGCCTTCCTCGGCGCTCCAAACCTGCTTGCTGGATTCGATATCGCGGCCAAAGGCAGCTGGGCCGGCGGGGGTAAAGAGGGGGGCGAAAACACCGTAAGCGGGACGAGGTTCGGCATAGAGAACGCCGTGAGCGTCGACAATGAACCAGCGAATTTCGGCTTCTTGGAGATAGTTTTCGACTCCCGGAAAATAGGCACATTCGGGGAGCCAAATCCCGCGAGGATCGCGACCAAAGCAGTTTCGGTAATCGTTTCGGGCGACCTGAATTTGGGCCCGAACCGCCTGGGGAAAATCCTTCATCAGAGGAAGGAAGCCGTGGGTGGCTCCGCAGGTGATAATTTCTAGGACGCCGGCATCTTGAAATTTTCGAAAGGCGGCGACTAGGTTCCGTTTGTAGCGATCACAAAAAAGATGCCGGCAGTGATGAAGGCGATCGTGATAAAAGCGGGCGAGGGATTGGAAGGCTGGATCGTGCCGCGTGCGGTGGAGCTCTTTATTGGTGAGTTCGATCTGTTTTTCTAGCCCGTGAACATAGCGATCTTGAAGCAATGGATCCCGGAGCATGGCGCAGAGGGGCGGAGTCATCGACATCGTGAGTCGGAAGCACACACCGTCCAGGACGAGCCCTTCCATCATATCAAGGAGGGGGAGATAAGTTTCGGTGATCGCTTCGTACAGCCAATCCTCCTCGAGGAATTCGGGATATTCGGGATGGCGCACGAAGGGAAGGTGGGCGTGGAGGACGGGAGCTACGTAACCTAGGGACATAGGATAGGATTCGGGTTAGGTGGAGCGAGGGGGGTTGCCGGGGGAGGTTCCGTGGAGGTGGCTGGAGCCGGGTTTCGGGCAGGTCTCGATTCGGCGACGAAGGAGCTCGGTCATTTCAAAGGAACCGAAGCTGCGATGACGAAGAAAATCACCGCTGAGATAAAAAAAGATCTTCTCGGTCAATCGGGAGGAGACCAACCGGCGAATGGCGTACGAGAAGGGAAGAGGGTGACCCGCGAGTTGCAGACGTGCTAGAGCTTGGGCAAGAGCTTCCCCCGGGAGGAGATAGTTTCGGATGAGATCCCATAATTGGCGGAAAGAGTAGTGGAAAGGGATGGTAACAAACTGGATCTGATGATTGGCGGAAGGAGCGTCGGGTGGGGTTATGATTGTGGGAGAGACGGCGAGTTGATGAAATGAACCCGAGGATCGGTAGTAGCCCAGTTCAGCTTGAAAGAGAGTGGCAGGGCGGTGGGTAGGGAAGAACCATTCTCGGGATCCGGGAGCGACAGGAATTTGGTGAACCCGCTCTTGGTCTGGAACAAAGATTTGGAGGTAGATGCGACCATCGGAGGCTTCCTTTTCAGCTTCTTGGATCTGTTCCCTAGTGAAGTCCCAGTAGGCAAAAAGAGTGTGGGGATCGCGGGCGGTAAGGAAGAGGCGGCGGGTTCCGTAGGATTCGGGCAGGTCTCCCAGAAATTCAAATGCAGGCGGAAAGGAGGTGGGTTTCTGAGGGAGGAAAGAGGGGAGGGTGAAGGGGTGGTTGGCGGGAGAGATTGGTAGGGCGGTTTTTCCCAAACGGGGACGGGGAGATTTGTTTTTCGACCGAGGAGAGGGGCTTTTTTTGGGGCGGGGAGTTGTGGTTTTCTTGCCGGGTCGGGGCTTGGGGGTTGAACTTTTCTTTCTGCTTCGGGGGGTTTTCTTCATGAAGAGAGGGGAGCCTAAAACAAGTCTCGGATTTTCGCTGATTTCACGGCAAAATCCACAATCTTCTCTTCCGTAAAATGAGATCCCACACACCACTGACTTTTGAGGAATGATGAATACGAAACGAATTATCCCTTGTTTGGATGTGGATCGAGGGCGGGTGGTGAAAGGAGTGCAGTTTGTCTCGATTCGGGACGCAGGAGATCCGGCGGAGTGTGCTCGGGCCTACAACGAGCAGGGGGCGGATGAGCTGGTTTTTCTCGATATTACGGCGTCGAGTGACGCGCGCCCCATTCTTTTGGAGGCGGTAAAGAAAACAGCAGAGGAGGTTTT
>CAMDXQ010000071.1 GCA_945878585.1 Akkermansia muciniphila | reverse complement strand
GCGCTTGTCCCGGGTGACGTCACCGTCAACCCGAATGAGGTGAACTGTGATTTTTCGATTGGAGAACATACCTTCAAAGTTCCGATCCTGGCCTCGGCTATGGACGGGGTCGTCGATGTAAAGTTTGCTGTCGCGATGGGGAAGCTGGGTGGCTTGGCCGTCCTGAATCTGGAAGGTGTCCAGACCCGATACGAGAATCCAGCTAGCGTTCTGGAACAGATTGCAAAGGCGGACAAGGACGCATGCACTCATCTCATCCAGAAGATGTATGTTCCGCCGATTCGCGAAGAGCTGATTGCTAAAAGGATCAAGGAGATGAAGAGGGCGGGCATCGTGGTCGCCGTTTCCTCCATTCCCCAGAAGGCTGAGAAGTATGGGGCGATTGCCCAGAAGGCTGGAGCGGACATCTTTGTGATTCAGTCCACCGTTTCGACCGTCCGCCACGTTTCTTCGGAATACAAGACGCTCGATTTGGCGAAGTTCTGTAAAACGATGAAGATCCCTGTTATGGTCGGGAACACCGTCACCTACGGGGTGAGTTTAGAGCTGATGGAGGCTGGGATTTCCGGATTGTTAGTCGGAGTGGGGCCTGGTGCAGCCTGTACGACCCGGGGAGTGCTGGGTTTAGGAGTCCCTCAGGTCACGGCGACAGTGGATTGTGCTGCTGCACGGGATGCCTACTTCAAAAAAAGCGGCCGATATGTCCCGATCATCACGGATGGCGGTATGAACAAGGGCGGGGATATTTGCAAAGCGTTCGCCTGTGGGGCAGATGCGGTGATGATTGGAAGTGCCTTTGCTCGTGCTCAGGAAGCCCCGGGGAACGGGAATCATTGGGGGATGGCCACACCGCATGCCAACCTGCCGCGGGGAACGCGGATCAAGGTAGGAGTGACCGGAAGCTTGAAGCAGATTCTCTTTGGTCCGGCGACTTTGGATGACGGGTCACAGAATCTCGTCGGAGCGATCGTCACATGCATGGGCAACGTCGGAGCTAAGACCTTGAAGGAGTTTCAGGAGACTGAGATCATCATCGCCCCTTCGATCAAGACGGAGGGTAAGTTGTTCCAGACCGTGCAGGGTGTTGGGATGGGGACGCGCTGAAGCGCGTTCCAGTAGGAATTTCAATTTGAAGTCTAAGTAAGGAGACCTTCATCAGGGTAACTTGTCTGATTTAGAGCCCTTAAAAGAGGGCAAGGCGGGTTCGGGACAACCCGCCCTACGAAGGGTTCAGTTGGAAAAGCTCAGCCCTTGTGTGAACCGTCGCAGAAGGGTGAATTCTTTGTTTTGCCACATCCGCAGGCCCAGATCGGACCGTCTTTTTCTATCGTAATCACTTTAGGAGCTTTGCCTGACCCTTTGTGGGAGCCGTCGCAGTACGGAGGGTTCTTGCTTTGCCCGCAGGTGCAAAAAGCGAGGGTTTGACCGGATTTCACTTCGATTTTGTAAGGAGAGGATTGCCAGCTCATGAGTTCATCATTGAACAGCCATTGGATAATGGAAGTGCAAACTGCGGGAGGTGGAAGAAGGGAGGGCGTGTCTTACCGATTCTTCTTATACCAATCGAGAAGGATGCGGGTTGGTATATTCAGGGGCAGTTGATAGCACTCTTCCAAAGTGCACCAGCGATACTCGTCGGCTTCAGCATTCAGGGTTACCTGAGTTTTTGTGGTATGAGCGATGTAGTTAAGGAGAACGAAATGAGCCGGCTTATAGAACTCTTTGGAACGAATGCAGTCCTGCACCAGTGCAAAGCGGACATCTGTTATTGGAAGCCCTGTCTCTTCTAAAATCTCGCGTCGTAAAGCGTCTTCGGATGATTCCCCAGCTTTAATCTTTCCTCCAGGAATTCCCCATAAGCCCGACCATTTCAGGGTATGCACCATCAGCAACTTCTTGTCCGGACCAATGATCAGCGCTCCTACGGTTGGAGTGGGAGGGATTGCCTCCGTTTCGGAGTGGCGGCGAAGGATCTCCATGACCCCAAACATGTCGGGAGCGACATGGTCAGGAAGGGCTCGCTGTAGTTTTTTGAGCGAGTCGTAGCCTGTGAGGACGGCACAGGAGCGGATATTGCCGTAACGGGCGGTTTCAATATCGTGCTCCATGTCCCCCACAAATAGGGTTTCGTCGGCTCGAAGATGGTGATCGGCCAAGATCGAATGGATGGCTTCCCGCTTGTCGACGATTCCGGCGTACGACTTGTGGAAATAGTGGTCGACCCCAAGGCGTTTGGCCTGATGGAGAAAATCCTCAGCAGAGACACTGCTCAAAAGAAAAGTTGGAAGCTGGTTGTCGTGACAGTATTGAAGAATCTCTTTGGCTCCAGGCAGGAGGGAAACCGTGTGGTGGTGCTCGCGGAAGACCTTGCGGAATATCTTTTCGAGCCCTTCCAGGGCAACACCAGGGAGGTGTTCTTCGTAAAAGCCTTGATAGGGAAGGTAGAACTTTTCCCGAAAGGATTCCCGATCAAACAGGGGCTTTCCGTGCAGTCCGAAGACGTGATTAGTGGCTGTAAGGACAGGCGTGAGGTCGTCGACTAGAGTACCGGACCAGTCGAAGATGAGATTTCGGATCAAGGTGAGAGTCGGAGAAAAGAGAATCTTTAAGCGTGGTAATCTTGGAGGGCCTGTACGGAAAGGCCATGGGCGCGAATCGATTTTATACCCTCAACACTGGCTTCGGCAGCGGCAACCGTAGTCATAACAGGAATCCTGTTCTGGAGCGCTGAGGTACGGATGAGAACCTCCTCGTGTCGGGCGACCGCACCAGCTGGGGTGTTGATGACGAGGGTAATCTCCTTGTTCTTGATCAAGTCGACCACGTTGGGGCGTCCTTCTGAGAGTTTGAGGAGGGGAGTCACAGGAACTTTGGCATCTGCTAGCTTACGGGCTGTTCCCGCGCTGGAGAGGACCTTGAAACCAAGTTCATGCAGCCCTTTTCCGATCCGAACGGCGGCGTCCTTATCGATGTCCCGGACACTAAGGAAGACTGTACCTGAGGTGGGAAGAGGGGGTTGGGCAGCCATTTGGGCTTTGGCATAAGCGAGGCCAAAGGATCGGTCGATTCCCATCACTTCTCCGGTGGATTTCATTTCCGGACCAAGAAGGATATCGGTTCCTGGGAAACGGGCGAAGGGGAAGACGGCTTCCTTGACGGAAAAGTAACTGGGGAGGATTTCTGAGGTGAATCCGAGTTCCTTTAGGGTTTTGCCTGACATGACGCGAGAGGCGATCTTGGCGAGGGGCTTCCCGATCGCTTTGCTTACAAAAGGAACTGTGCGGGAGGCGCGTGGGTTTACCTCGAGGACATAGATTGAGTCCTTCTGAACAGCGAACTGGATATTCATCAGGCCTTTGACCCCAAGTTCTCTAGCAAGTGACAGGGTAGCGGAACGGATCTCCTCAAGAACTTTTTTGGAAAGGGAACGGCTAGGGATAACGCAGGCACTGTCACCGGAGTGGATCCCAGCCTGCTCGATATGCTCCATAACAGCACCGATGACGGCATCTTTACCGTCCGAAACACAATCGACGTCGACCTCGGTAGCGTCCTCGAGGAAGCGATCGAGCAAGATGGGTCTACCTGGGGCAACTTCGGTGCACTCCTTCATATAGCTTCGGATTTCGTCTTCCGAGTAGACGATCCGCATGGCACGGCCGCCCAAGACGAAGGAGGGGCGAAGGAGTAGCGGGAAACCGATCTTTTTGGCAGCCACCAATGCTTCCTCCGTGGTGGTGGCGGTGCCGTTAGGGGGTTGGCGAAGTCCCAGCTTGTCTAGCATGGAGGAAAAGAGTTTTCGGTCTTCGGCGCGCTCGATCGATTCCACAGAGGTTCCTAGGATGCGGACTCCAGCGGCCTGAAGTTCAGCGGAAAGGTTTAAAGGGGTTTGTCCGCCGAACTGAACGATGACTCCCTTGACCAGATCTTCTTTGTTTTCTGCTCGGTAGATATGGATGACATCTTCGGCTGTGAGAGGTTCGAAATATAGTTTGTCGGAAGTGTCGTAATCGGTGGAGACGGTCTCTGGGTTGGAGTTGACCATGATCGTCTCATACCCGTCTTCTCGGAGGGCGAAGCTGGCGTGGACGCAGCAGTAGTCGAACTCGATTCCTTGGCCGATTCGGTTCGGGCCTCCTCCGAGGATAAGGATCTTCGGTTTCTTAGTCGGACGGGATTCGTCATCTTCCACGTCGTAGGTGGAGTAGTAGTAGGGAGTATAGGCCTCAAATTCAGCGGCGCAGGTGTCTACTAAGCGATAGGAGGGATGAACCTTCATTTTTTCGCGCCACGCCCGAACCGCACGGGTTCGGGTAACTAGCTCTTCAGTAGGACCGGGAAGAATGCGGGCGAGGTCGATATCCGACAGACCTGCCTGTCGGGCCTGTTGGAGGAGGGGGAGAGAAGTAGGGTTGCCGAGCCAGCTCTCCTTTTCGATCGCCTGGGCAACTTCTGTGATCTGTTTTAGGTTATCCAGGAACCACGGATCGATGCGGGTGATTTCATGGATTCGCTCGACCGACCAGCCTTGGTTGAATGCATGGCTGAGATACCAGAGCCTTGCAGGATGGGGAGTGCGCAGTTGGACTGTTAAAGTATCTTCCGGAACATGGGGAGTTCGGGTGCCGAGATCGAGGCGACCTTCCAGGCCTTTAATGTCCAGAGATCGAAGGGCTTTCATGAATGATTCTTGGAAGGTTCGGCCGATTCCCATGGCTTCGCCGACGCTCTTCATCGAGGTGGTCAGAACTGCTTCTGCTCCAGGGAACTTTTCAAAGGTGAAACGTGGGATTTTTGTTACGACATAGTCGAGGGTGGGTTCGAAGGATGCCGGGGTGTTGCGGGTGATGTCGTTTTTTAGTTCGTCGAGGGTGTAGCCGACGGCCAGTTTTGCGGCGATTTTGGCAATAGGATAACCCGTGGCTTTTGAGGCGAGGGCAGAAGAACGGGAGACGCGTGGATTCATTTCAATGACGATCATCCGTCCTGTCCGGGGGCAAACAGCAAACTGAATGTTGGAGCCACCCGTTTCGACCCCGATTTCCCGAATGACGGCAAAGGAGGCATCGCGCATCCGTTGATACTCTCGATCCGTAAGAGTTTGGGCTGGAGCAACGGTGATGCTGTCGCCCGTATGGACTCCCATCGGATCAAAGTTTTCAATGGAGCAGATAATGACGCAGTTGTCCGCGTGATCCCGCATAACCTCCATTTCGTACTCTTTCCATCCGAGGAGGGACTCCTCAACCAGGATTTCCGAGGTGGGGGAGGCGTCGAGACCTGAAGCGGCAAACTTTTCGAACTCTTCGCGGTTGTAGGCGATGCCCCCGCCGGTGCCTCCCAGAGTAAAGGCGGGACGAATGATCAGGGGGAAAGTGCCGATCTTTTGCATCGCTGATCGGGACTCTTCCATCGTGTGGGCGGTGACGGACCGAGCGCACTCGAGACCGATTTTTGCCATACACTCCTTGAAGAGCTGACGATCCTCCCCTTTGCGGATGGCTTCGACTTGGGCCCCGATGAGCTTCACCCCGTGTTTGGTCAGCGCTCCCGATTCATGCAGAGCCATGGCGGTATTCAGGGCGGTCTGGCCACCAAGCGTGGGGAGTAGTGCGTCGGGTTTTTCCTTGGCGAGGATCTTTTCAACGACTTCCGGGGTAATGGGTTCGATATAGGTGCGGTCGGCAAACTCGGGATCGGTCATGATCGTTGCCGGGTTGCTGTTCACGAGGATGACCTTGTAACCCTCTTCGCGCAGGGCTTTGCAGGCTTGGACGCCCGAGTAATCGAACTCGCAGGCTTGGCCGATGATGATGGGTCCGGAGCCGATGATGAGAATCGATTTTAGGTCGGTCC
>CAMDXQ010000070.1 GCA_945878585.1 Akkermansia muciniphila | reverse complement strand
CCATATTCAAGGGCGTATTCGCGCTGGATCGATTTGTAGGGGAGTTTTCCCGGTTTGCGGATGGGGATGAAGCCGGCCCCGAGAAGATGAGCGACAATCCCGCCTAAAATAAATCCTCGTGCCTCGATCCCGGCCACAAAGTGGGGAGGGCTCGATAGATAAGGTTCGGCCATCCGTTGGCAGGCACTCTTTAGGGCTTTTGCGTCCCCAAGAAGAGGGGTGATATCGCGGAACATAATCCCTTTTTTCGGATAATCCGGAACAGTGCGGATATGGGCAAGCAGAGGGTCGGGCGTCATAAGTTTTTACAATCGCTAGAAGATAGAATGTGGCAAGGATTCAGGATAGTTTGGCTCTCGACACCTTTGGATGAATTGGGGATATTGTCCTTATGAGCGTACAAATTCATACAAGCAAAGAGGGGAACGGAACGGTGGTGCAACTTCAGGGCAAGGTGGATGCGACAAGCGCCCCCTCTGTTGAGCAAGCCTTGGTGGGTGTGATCGACCAAGGGGAGAAGCGTCTTGTTTTGGATTGTGCGGGTTTAGATTTTATTAGCAGTGCCGGACTTCGCTCTCTCCTTCTTGCAGTGAAGAAGATGAAGGCTGCAGGTGGTGGCATCTCGTTGGCGGCGCTCCAGCCCAACGTGAAAGAGGTGTTCGATATCAGCGGCTTCTCAGCCCTCTTTACGATTCACGGCTCTCGGGCCGATGCCCTAAAATAAGACCCCTGCTGCCACCGGGCAGTTTTAAAATGGATCAGACGGCGTTGTCGGCCGTTTTCTTGGCTTTTCTAAGTAGAAGGATATTCCGATCCCCGTCACGGCGATACTCGGCCAGGTCGACCATATTTTTGACCAGATGAATCCCCAGGCCTCCTAGTTGGCGGTCTTCAATAGGGGTCTCCAGGTCAGGTTCGGCTATTTCGAGCGGATTGAACTCTCTGCCACGATCTTCAAATTCCATTTCGATGGTGCCGAGATGGTGGCGAAATGTGATGTGGATGGGGTGAACTCCCGCCTCATCGAATCCGTATTTGATGATATTGGTCAAAATTTCCTCAATTGAAACGAGCAGGTGATAACGCAAGCGACCTCCGATTTCATGTTGCGTCGCAAAACTTTCAAAGATGGAGTTCACGCGAAGGAGATCCTCAATCCGGTTCTTCACAGTGAGTTTGACCTCAGACTGTTTCATATGGAGGAGAGGATCAGGGATTGGAGGCCTGCCAACCGGAAAATGTGGGCTGTTTCTGGAACGACTTTCTCCATTCCAAAATCGGATCCATGAGACTTGGCGGTCTTGGATGCATCGATACACAGGTGGACAAAGGCCGAGGCTGCATAAGGAACTGCACCCACATCAAAGCGAACGGGGCCTCGGTGGGTCGAGAGGATCTTACGGACATCAGAGCGGATTTCTCCAACCCGCAATGCATCCATCCGCCCCTGAAGAAAGATGCGGAGAGTCCCATCCTTGATTTCGTGAGTGAAGGCTGGGCATTGACCGCCGTCCACCAGGTGATCCATTCCCGTGAGGGCAAAGACACGCTGAATATCAGGAGAGCAGTGGGTAATCCGGAAAAGCCCGTTGCGTCGCTGAAGTTCGCGGGCGGCTTCAAAGATTAAGCGTAGAACAGCGGATCCAATATAGGTAACATCCTTGAAATTGCAGGTTAGGTTGGTGGGTTGACGATCCAACTCAGCCCGTATGGGAAGTTTTAGTTCTTGGCTAGCTACAGTATCCAACCTGCCTGCGAAAGTTAGAGTAACCCCAGAACCATCTCTTTGAGGGGTCATGAATTCCATGGTCTGATTATGGTGCTCAACCCGAGTAGGGGCAATCCCCTGTTTTGCGGGATAGTGAAGAGTTGAGAAGGGGAGGCGCGAGCGGCGAGCTAAACTCGTGATGCGTCCACGAGCTTTTTATTCATTTCTCGGAGGCGACGACTGAGAATGGTGCCTAATCCCACGAGAAACATGCCGCTGAGCTGGTGGTTATTGTTCATGAGGAATTCGAGTTGTGGCCAGGAGATTCCCCAGACAAGGGACGAGGTCGTGGGAAAGATGCTGGCCGAAGTGGGGCCTGGATCGAAAATGGAAACTTCACCGAACGTGTCGCCCGGTTTGAGTTTGGCGAGTTCGAGCTCGGAAGTTTGGCCTTGGCGGCGGACCGAGAGTTCTCCGGAGACTAAAATATACATTTTGCCCAGTTGAGCGCCTTCATCCACGAGGTTGTGTGGGGGTTCAACATTTATAAACTCCCCGTAGCCAGCCAGTGCGGCGCGAGCTTCGTCAGAAAAGTGCTCTGTGATTCCGCTGGCAGGAAGAGTGGCGTGGGCGAGGGGATCGGACATAGGGGATGATTATGCTTAGGAACGAGGGATGGTCAACTGGAAGGGGCGGTGGCTTTTATTTAGGAGGAATGGGAGCGGATGCCGGGATGAGTTTAGGTCTCTCTTGTTGGAGGTTGGCGGGTTTGGAAGAGGAACTTCCAAGGTCTGCCTTTCGAAGGTGGGAGGGAAGTGTTGATGGGGTGGGGTCGACATTGGCGATCCAGGAAGTGCGCCTTACGGATTCAGGTTTTACCGTGCCATCGGTGTTCAACTGGAACTGAACAACCGAATCTTGGCCGATGCGGGTGGCTTGGCGGCGATCGAAGCCATCAATTTCCCAAGAGCCTTTTTCAAAGGGATCCGAACCGGCCTCTTTTTTCCAGATCGTTCCAAAGGTGTCTTTCCGCCACTCGTTTCCGTCGCTGTCATATTTCCAGAAGGTGGACTCCTTGGGGGTGGAGTAGAGGTAGAGGTTGCGACCGACCTGCCTTGGGATAGCGGAAGTGCGGGGATCGTCTTCACGGAGGAGTTCCCCTGCGCAGAGGAGAGAGGGCAGGAGGAGAAGGGCCATAGGAGAGTGGGCGCAGGAGTAGGCCATTGACCGATTTTATGTGGGAAGGAGGCGGAAGCAATCGGGAAGCTTGAGAAGGCACGGGTGGTGCGTATGATTGAAAACGGACGGGTGGCAGAGCGGTTTAATGTACCTGACTCGAAATCAGGAGTAGGGGAAACCCTACCGTGGGTTCAAATCCCACCCCGTCCGAGTCTGCGAGGACGGGGTAAAGCCAATCAAGCCGGAGGCGAAATGTGATTGGGCCAGGGGCGGGTGTGCGGGGGCCAAATCCCACCATGAATTTCTGATCGGGTTCCGAGTCTACGAGGACGGGGTAAATCTTTCATCCTGGAGGGGTAAATAGATTGGCGCGGGGCAGGTCTGCCGGGGCGCTCATTTGGTCCCCCTTTACCCTGAGACCTATGCCATGACCTTTCCAAGAGGAGGAATTGTGCGCTTACGCGCACGCGCATTCACCCCTCTTATTTCTAAAGTCCGAGTCTGCGAGGACGGGGTAAAGCCAATCAAGCCGGAGGCGAAATGTGATTGGGCTAGGGGTGAGTGGAATTCTCTCTGTAAAACCTTCCTTTGAGCCCTATTTAAAAGAGATGTGCAGCCGATATTCGCGGACTAAGGGGCAGGTGAAGGTTGGTAAGACTAAAGTTGCGATTAAAGCCCCACCCCAAGCGATTATACGCCCCACTGACAGAGCTTCCGTGATTCGCAAGGGGTCCGGAGGACTGGAGGAAGCAAATCTTCGCTGGGGTCTGATTCCTTCCTGGGCCAAGGATCCCAAGATTGGGATTCAGTGCATCAACGCCCGGGCTGAAACCATCTCGGAGAAGCCGTCGTTCCGGGAAGCTTTTCAAAAAAGGCGGTGTCTGGTTCCTGCCGATGGTTTTTGGGAATGGGAGACGATTGGCAAAAAGAAGATCCCTTGGAAATTTGCCCGGCCGGATAGTGAGGAGTTTTGCATGGCCGGCCTTTGGGAAGCTTGGAATAGTCCCGAAGGTATTTTAGAAACTTTTACGATAATCACCACATCACCCAATGAGCTCGTTAGGTCGGTCCATGACCGCATGCCGGTGATACTTACCCCGGAGGCAGGGGAAGCATGGCTCGAAAAAGGGGGAGTTGGGTGCCTTAAAGCGATTGAGGATGATTTTCTGGTCAAAACCTGTGATGAAAGACCATCCAAAGAGGATAATCAGACCGAGTTAAACTTTTAAACCCTACCCCTGCAAATGTCCTAGGGGGGTGGGTAAAATGTTTTTAAACAATGGGGTTTGCCTACAGCTATAAATGCACGAATTCCGAGTGTGGTTATGAAGCCACAATCTCGGGAGGGAAGGACTGTGGATTTTGTGGAGAGGTAGAGTCGATGACATGTCTGGACTGCAAGGAGCTCATGGATGTGCTGACTGCCCCTGCGCCGGATCTAAAACCGATTGAACCGAGTTGTGATGAGTGCAAAGGACAAAACCTGAAGAAATTCTATTCTGGCAGGACCCGATGCCCGAAGTGCGGCTCAAGACTCAAGAAGGATACCAACTCCGATATTTTGTGGGACTAAAGGATGAGCCGACTCATTAGCCGTTCGGTAGGAAGCTCTGGGGGCAGAATACTGCCCCCAAATGAGCAGGGTGGTGATGAAGGAGGTAGAGGAGGGGAGAAGGTCTTCTTTGATGATGGGCAGGTGAGGGTGACGGAATCACTGGTGACGATTGGGCATCCTTGGAACAAGGCGTTTGCCGTTCGGGAAATCACCTCTTTGACGTATGGTAAAAATAAGTCCAACGATCTAGGTGCATCGATTCTGCGAAGCGTGGGTTGGTTGGCGTTGGGATTTGGGCTTCTGATGGGATTGGCTGGCTTCTGGTCAGGACTGGTCTTTGGGCTGTTTGTGGGATTGGGTCTATTGTTCGGAGGTCACAAAAAAGATGCTCCGTATAGCGTGACGCTCAGTACCGGCGGCTTTTGGGAGACGGAGTACTTGAGCAGTAAATCGCTGGAATGGTGTGAGGCCGTTGCCTCTGCAGTTCAGCAGGCGATTGCTTACAAGCCGGAGCCGCCTTCGAACGATGGCGGGCAATTCATCCCAGGGCCGCAAAGCGGGTTAAGGAATTAGGGCATGTACCAATCCCGCGTGCAAAAGGAGAAATGGATTGCTTGGTTAAAGAAGAAAAGTAGGGCGTTGCAATATTGTAAATATAATGTATTGCTACTGTACAGATAATCGATCTCTCCTTTGAGTGGGATCCTAGCAAAGCGGCGACCAACGCCGGAAAGCACGGGGTCACCTTTGAGGAGGCGAAGACGGTGTCCACGATGAGTACGCCTTGTTGATCGATGATCCGGACCACTCAAAATCCGAGGACCGGTTCATCCTGATGGGGCGTAGCCTGCGCGGCCGAGTGCTAGCGGTGGTTCACTGTTTCCGTCAAGGAGGCAAGGTCATTCGTTTGATCTCGGCTCGGCTGGCCGGGAAGCAGGAAAGAAAAACCTACGAGGAGAAAACAAAATGAGAAAATCCTATGACTTCAGGCATGCTCGCAAGAATCCTTACGCCAAGCGGCTGAAAAAGCCCGTCACGATCCGGTTGCAATCCGACATAATCGACTATTTTAAGGCGATGGCACTGGATACGGGGATTCCTTACCAGAACCTGATCAACTTGTACTTGTCCGACTGTGCGGTCGAAGGACGGCGATTGGCGCTGGGCTGGAAGAAGTAATCAAAATTGCGGGGATTGCTCACGCCAAGGACGCTATGGGTGCGGAGGACGTTCCCACATTCCCAAGAATGTGGGAATGTGAGAGCAGGTATGAAGCCCTTGGGATGTGCTGTTAGAAACCATTTGCAGGGATCCTGGAGCGGTTTAAGATCATCCTATGACCTCAAGTTACACAGCGATTGTAAAAAAAGACGGGGCTTGGTGGTTGGGATGGATTGAGGAAGTTCCGGGTGTGAATGCCCAGGAAAAAA
>CAMDXQ010000069.1 GCA_945878585.1 Akkermansia muciniphila | reverse complement strand
AAGTTGACCGAGGCCCAAGTCCTCCTGTTGCGGGACGTCATTTTGGGAAAAGGATTTGTTTTGGGGCCCTTGGAGTACGGGCATTTTTCGGCACGGAAAGGGAAGTGTGTTCTCCAGATGTATCAAAGCGGGAAATTGGTGGTGGCAGGCAAAGAGGCACGGGAGTTTGTGGAGTTCACGCTGGAGCCTGAAATTTTAGGGGAGGCGCGGTTGGGGTATGAGAAGGTGCGGAATCCAGAAATGTATGCCCCGCACTTTGGAATCGATGAAAGCGGTAAGGGGGATCTTTTTGGACCTCTTGTAGTGGCCGGCGTTTATGTGGATGAGGACACAGCGGATCGGCTGGTGGAGATTGGGGTGCGGGACAGTAAGACGATCACGACCGATAAAAAAATCGGGGAGTTAGCGGGGGAGATTGAAAAGACAGTGAGGGGAGGGATGGAGGTGATTACGATAGGTCCTGCGCGATATAGCGAGCTTTATAAGAAATTTGGAAATTTGAATCGGATGCTGGCTTGGGCACACGGAAAGGTGATTGCGAATCTTCACGGAAAGGTGCCGGCTTGTCCTCGGGCTTTGTCGGATCAGTTCGGGGATCCTCGTCTCGTGGAGGGCGAGTTGCGGAAGCAGGGTGTGGAAATCAAATTGGAGCAGAGAACGAAGGCGGAGAGTGATGTTGCGGTGGCAGCGGCGAGTATTTTGGCGCGTGACGAGTTTGTGAAGCAGTTGTCGCGGCTTTCGATGGATGCGGGGGTGGAGTTGGCGAAGGGTGCGGGGGCGGGGGTGAAGCAACAAGCGATCGAAATCTACCGAAATAAGGGAAGGGATGGATTGGCTAAGCTGTGCAAAACACACTTTCGCACCTTTTCTGAAGCGGTGGGGGACCCGGTTGCACCGAAGGTGGAGTGGAAAAAGAGGGGTGCCAAGGGTGGTGACAAGGAACAGGGGAAATTGCTAAACGATTGATCCTTAAAATTTTACTTGGATGCCTTACGGAAAGTGCCTAGAGGTAAACACATATGGAAAACCTGACCAAAAGAGACCTCGTGGTACGGATCAGCAATGAGACCAATCTCGTCCAACAGGACGTTTTGAAAGTCATCCAGTTTACTCTGGATCACATCAAAGAATCCCTTTTAAAGGGTGATGCAGTCCAGTTGCGAAACTTTGGTGTGTTTGAAATCAAGATCCGCAAGGCGCGAGTGGGCCGTAACCCGAACAAACCGGAAACGGATGTTCCGATTCCAGCTCGAGCGGTCGTGAAGTTCAAGGCGGGTAAGGAGATGAAGGCGGAATTGATTCGGAATTCCACCAAATTGGCAGCGATCGTCTCCGCCGCTGGAAACAACCCGCCCTCGACGGAGTCTTGACGGTCCGCTCCGGGCTTGGAGCGTAAGGATGACAGGTCAGCCCCTCCCGGGGTTTAGGGATTTTTTTCCTCCCGAGCATGCGGCTTTGCGGGGCATTTTTGATGCCTGGCGTGAGGCTTCCCGTTGCGGAGGATTTACCGAATATGAGGGGCCCGAACTGGAGTCGCTGGAGTTGTATACGGAAAAGTCTGGGGATGAGATCGTCGGTCAGTTGTATCATTTTCTAGACAAAGGGGAGAGGGAGGTTGCGTTACGGCCTGAGATGACGCCGACCTTGGCTCGGATGGTGGCGAGTCAGCACCGGAACTATCGGAAACCGATCAAGTGGTTCAGCATCCCGCGTCTCTTTCGTTATGAGAGGCCTCAGAAAGGGCGTCATCGGGAGCACTACCAGTGGAACTGCGATATTGTGGGAGAGAAATCCCCGATGGCGGAGGCCGAGCTGATTGCCACCTTATGTCTGGGGTTATCGTTGCTGGGGTTGAGCGCAGAGGATGTGGTGGTGAAGGTGAGTGATCGAAGCTGGTGGGACTCTTTTTTGGAGAAGCAGGGGGTTGGGGAAAAAGAGAAGCCGACAATTTTGCGTACCTTGGATCGTCTGGAGGGGGCGACACCTGAACAGAGGCGGGAAAAGTTGGGGCCCTTGGCAGGAGCGGTGGAGAAGGTTTGGGAGGGGAAAATGGAGGATTCGACGGCGTTGGGTGAGGTGCGAAGGGGTGTGGAGGCTTTGGGGTATGGGAGTTGGTGCGAGACCGATTATCGGGTCGTGCGCGGTTTAGCGTACTACACGGGGGTTGTTTTTGAGGTTCACGATCGTGCGGGAAAGTTGCGGGCGGTGGCCGGCGGTGGGCGATATGATGATTTATTGAAGAGGTTGGGAGGGGAAGATTTGCCGGCGGTGGGGTTTGGGATGGGGGATGCGGTTTTGGCGGAGCTGTTGCGGGATAAAAAAATTGAGGGTGCGAAGGTGGCGGGGGCAGAGATTTTCGTGGTGGCGGAGAAGCCGGAGCAGGGGATGGCGATGGGTTTGGTGGGGCAGTTGCGACGGAGCGGTTTTTCTGCAGATTTCGATCCAGGAGCGGGCAAGTGGGGAAAACAGTTGGAGATGGCGGAGGCCAAGGGTGCGCGCTGGGCGTTATTGGTTGGGCGAGAAGTGGCGGAGGGGAAGCTGGGATTGAAGGAGTTGGCCACCCGGAAGCAGTCGGAAATCCGTTGGACGAAGAGTGCGGATGGAAAGATTTGCCTTGAGCCGACCCCGGGGGAGTGGGCGAAGGTGTTGAGCTGATGAAAAGAACCCATTCTTGCGGAGCGTTACGTGCGAAGGATGCAGGCCAAAAGGTGAGCCTGGCCGGATGGGTGGCGGGACGCCGGGACCACGGCGGGGTTATATTCATCGATCTCCGGGATCGCGAGGGTCTGACCCAGGTGGTGTTTAACCCGTCCTTGGCAGCGGAGATTGCGGCAATGGCCCACACCTTGCGAGCCGAGTTTGTTGTTCGGATTGAGGGGGAGGTGTCTCCGAGGCCAGAGGGCACAAAGAATGCAGCGTTGGCCACTGGAGAGGTGGAGATTCTGGCGGAGAAGCTGGAGATTTTAAATGCGAGTGAGACTCCGCCCTTTCCGTTGGATGAGGAGGGTGTGAATGAGGATTTGCGTCTGCGCTACCGGTATTTGGATTTACGTCGACCGGCGATGGCAAAGGCTCTGCAGGCGAGGCATCGGGCCGCTTTGGCGATCCGGCACTACCTTCATGAGGAGGGTTTCTGGGAAATTGAGACACCCATTCTTTTTAAAAGCACACCGGAAGGCGCGCGGGAGTATCTGGTTCCTTCCAGGCTGAACCCCGGAAAATTTTATGCCTTGCCCCAGTCTCCGCAGCAGTTCAAGCAGCTCCTGATGGTGGGCGGTGCGGAAAAGTATTTTCAAATTGCGCGATGTTTTCGAGATGAAGATCTGCGGGCGGATCGCCAGCCGGAATTCACCCAGATCGATCTGGAGATGTCGTTTATCGGGCGGGAAGACATTTACCGAATGATTGAGGGGTTGATCCAAAGGGTTTGGCGCGAGGTGGGTGGGGTGGAAATTCCGGTTCCTTTCCCACGGGTCACCTTTCGTGAGGCGATGGAAACCTACGGAATCGACAAGCCGGATCGTCGCTATGGGATGAAGTTGGCGGATTTCACCGAAACGTTCCGCTCCTCGGCCTTTAAGGTATTTCAATCGGCGGTTTCGGCGGGTGGAGTTGTGAAGGCTTTTAATGCGAAGGGGTTGGCGAGTATTACTACGGGGCAGATTGAAGATTTGACGAACCTTGCGAAAGCCCACGGGGCGAAAGGATTGGCCTGGATCAAGGTGGAACAGGGAGAGTGGAAGTCGCCGATCGTGAAATTTTTCAATGAGGCTGAAAAGAAGGCGCTCACGGAGAAGTTGGAAGTGGAGGAGGGGGATCTTCTGCTTTTCGGTGCGGATCAGTGGACGCCGGCCTGCGAAGTGTTGGGGTTGGTGCGGATCCGATGTGCGGAGTATCTCGAGAAGGTGGGGAAACTGAAAAAAGATGTGAAGAAACTGGATTTTCACTGGGTGGTGGATTTTCCTTTATTGCGGAAGGATCCGGAACATCCGGCTCTGGTGGCCAGCCATCACCCTTTCACAGCTCCTGTAGCTGAAGATTTGTCTCTTTTGGACAAGGAACCGGACAAAGTTCGTGGGCAGCATTACGATCTCGTTTTGAACGGGGTCGAGTTAGGCGGTGGGAGTATTCGGATTCACCAAGGGGAGTTGCAGGATCGGATGTTCCGAGAGATTTTAAAGATTCCACCCGAGATCGTTACCAGTCGTTTTGGCTACATGATCGAGGCGTTGAAGTTTGGAGCGCCGCCCCATGGTGGAATCGCCCTCGGGTTCGATCGTCTGATGGCTCTTTTCCTTGGGCAGGAAAGCATTCGGGACGTGATCGCGTTCCCCAAGAATGCCCGCGGGCAGGATGTGATGAGTGGAGCACCGGCAGAGGCAACTGCGAGACAGTTGAAGGAGATCCACATCAAGTCGGAGGGGCCAGCCCCAGCGTAGATTCGGTTTCTTGCGGAAAGCGTGGAGTTGGGTAAGATCTAGGGATGTCTCAATCCTCCAACTTAAAAATTATCGCCTATCTAAAACCTCACTGCGGATGGAGTCGCGGCGTCCGTGCGGTGATGGAGAAGTATAAACTCCCGTTTGAAGATCGGGATATCTGGAATGATATCAACCAGAGGGTGGAGATGATCCAAAAGAGCGGACAAGAACTCTCGCCCTGCGTCGAAGTCAACGGTCATATGCTGGCTGACATAAGCGGGGATGAGGTGGAGGCCTGGTTGTTGGCACAGAAACTAGTTCAGCCCAGCGGCACTCAAGCGGCGGTTCCGACCGATCGGGGATGTTCGGATGAGGAGCATGCAGCGCAAAGGGGCGAAATCCCGGTTCATTTTAAAGGGTAGAGTGATTCGCCTCCTCGTCCTTTTTGTTGGACTTTCGTGTGGGGGTTTAGCGGCTGAGGAAGCGGGGGCTCCTATTGTTATCTCTCCATCTGAGGTAGCGGCACAGGTTGGCAAAGTGGTGACAGTACGTGGGAGGGTAGATGGACAGAAAAACAGCAAGTCCGGCCACACTTACCTAAACTTTGGCGGGCGTTATCCAAATCATGTCTTCAGCTGCTTTTTCAATGTAAAAAGCTTTTCCGAACCCATTCCAATGTTTGAGGGAAAAGAGGTTGAGGTGACGGGAATGGTGACCATGTATCAAGATAAACCCCAGATTGAAGTGATTACCTTGTCTCAGATTCGGGTGTTGGAGGAGGAAGGGGCAGGGTCGCAAAAATCGCCAGCCCAAAAGCCTACCGAGCCTGCCTCATGAGTAATCCCAGGGGGGTTTTACGGATTCCGATTGCATTCGAATGGGAAAGTTGCGTATGGTCAATGCGATGCCCACAGAGATTGAGAGTGAAAAAGTAGACAAAATGGAAGAAGCCTCCGATCTCGATCCCAAGGTACAGGAAAAATTAAAAAACTTAGTCCCCAAGGCATACTGCCGGCATCGGAGTTGGGGGGTGGGGCAGATCACTGAAAAAGACGATGCGCTCGGTGCGTATCTGATCGATTTTCGCACAAAAAAAGGCCATTCGATGGAGTTTGGGTATGCGGCCGAATCTCTTAGGCATCTGCCGGACGATCATCTGGAGGCACGGATTTTGCGGGAGCCAGATGCGGTTCGGACCATGGCTCAAGATCAAGTATCGGACTTGATGAAACTGGCCGTCGAAAGTTTAGGGAAAGAGGCAACGGCAGTTCGCTTGGAGGAATCGATGGTTCCCCATTTGTTCCCGTCCGAAGGTTGGAAAAAGTTTTGGGAAGCGGCCAAGCGGGCGATGAAGAAAGATGCGCGCTTTGTGATTCCGGGGAAGAGACAAGAGCCGATCCAGTATCTGGAATCGGCTCCGGACAAGAAAGCGGGCGGGCTGGAGGATTTGCAGGAAGCGGT
>CAMDXQ010000068.1 GCA_945878585.1 Akkermansia muciniphila | reverse complement strand
GAGGCAAAATACTTTTTAAGGTCCTCCAGCAAGGTGGTCAGATCGTTTGCATCCCCGCCTACTTCGCGCAACTGCTTGTCCAAAACGTCGAAATCCGATTTCGCCTTATCAATCTGATCATTCGTCATCTTGCGCATATCTTTGTCCGTCAAGCCCGAGACGTCCTTGGTCCAAGCGGCGATCCGTTGGCCCTGCAATTCCCGAACCCTCTCCACCCGATCCTTGATGTCTCCTCGGATATCCTGAAGGTCGCTGAGGTTATCCTTAAACTTGTCGAACGAATTGTTAGAATCATTCCCGTCCGTCAACTCTGCCAAGTTCGTCATGATATAACTCAGCCGCTTCTGCGCCCGGCCCATTAGATCATCCAACTTGTTCATGCTCGTCGCCTGATCCGCGGCGAGGTTGAGGGAGTCCGAGTTTTGAGCCTGGCCCGAGAGGGGCAGAGCCACTGCAAACGCTAACGCGAGGGTGAGGATACGGTTCATGATGTGTCTCCTTTTTTGTTATTTGAGCAGATCGGTGATCCGAGTGAATCCGTCTTTCTTCGATGCCGGAACCTCGACTGCCGAGTTGAGGATGTCTTTCACGGAAACCATCGGCTTGCCGTAAAAATTAGCATTGGCCTCATCATTAATGTTCACATCAAAACCCCCGAAGTTGACGCCCAACTTGGCGCCCTTGTTCCAGATGTAAACGTTGAAGTCCCGGTTTTTCATCGAGGCATCAACCGCTGCCCCACCTTTCGGGCCCAAAACTGCCGAAGCGGAAGAAGAGCTAAAATGATCCCCGTTCCCCCACTTGCTCACCACCCCCTCTTTCATCAGCAAAATCACGATGTCGTTGTCTGTTCCACCCACATCGATTCCCA
This sequence comes from Akkermansia muciniphila, assembly GCA_945878585.1. Lineage (GTDB taxonomy): Bacteria > Verrucomicrobiota > Verrucomicrobiia > Methylacidiphilales > Verrucolacustridaceae > Verrucolacustris. Next base: position 5,027 of record CAMDXQ010000068.1, on the reverse strand, counting down.
ACGTTCCCCCATCTGTCGTGATCGCGACAGGACCACTCCAGCCCTTATCCGTTTTTGCCATTAAAATTCCGTCCCCACCTGACCCGCCGATTCCAATCGAGAAGCTAGTCGTGTTCAAAATCACGATGCCTTTCGCCTCTTTCAGCAACTCCATATTGATCATGTCCTCTCGCTTCATCTTTCCCAAGATTTCCGCACAGTCGGGAACTAGCTTTTCAAGCGATTCGGCTCGTCCGTTCATGGCGGGAAGGGTGATCAGGGTTGCGAGTAGGATGCTTTGGAGTTTTTTCATAATAAGTTTCCTTGGGTTAATGTTGAACCGATATCGTGCCCACCCTTCCGCTAGGAAGGCAAGACGGGAATCAGGGAGCTAGGCCCGGGGTGCTTGCCCGCATGAAACTGGGAGCCGCCTCCGCCGTGAACTGCTTCAGCATCTCCACTGTCTGGGTTTCGTTTTTGCCCAAAGGCAGAAAGCCCTCCGTCACCACCGACATCACAATCACATACGCCCAACGGTGATTCAGATTCTTTGTAATCCGGTCAAAACTGGTCAAAAACACCCGGCTCCAATGATGCGGCGTAGTCACCTCGCTCCCCACAAACCAGTAGAAATAGTTCGCGTATAATTTCCGGCGATCCCCCTTCGCCACCTCCACGTCCCGCACCAAACTGAGATCCATCACCTCCAAATCCCGACCGTCCGCCAGATTGATCTTCTCCACCTTCCCCCCCCGCATCGTCCAACCCTGCGCCGGCAAGCACACCTCGGGCCGATGAATGCTACGCTTTTCCCCCCCGCTCAAAACAATCGAGGCCATGATTCTGTCCCCACTTGAATCCGAATACTCCCGTCTCGCAATCTGCGTGTCCTTCGGAAGAATCGCCAACTCTCCCATCGTGGCCGCAATTTCCTTCCCGGTAAATTCTCCCACCTTCACAGGCAAATCCATCACCACTCCCGCCTTCGGCGGAGTGTTCGGCGTAGGCACAAGCAGACAAAGTGCCGCAACTCCTCCCGCAAGCGCCAAGAGCACCACCACTCTGCCCAACGCACCTCTGCGTGCCTCCACGCTCATCCCTTCTTTTCCTTTCGGCTCCCGATCGCCTGCAGCATTCGACTCACCCCCACCATCCCTCCCAACGCCACAACAAACACAAAAAATCCCGCCGCCATGTGGAAGGTCGTCGGGTGCTCCTCCGTGCCAATCGCCACTGCACTCCCCAACAAAATCGTGCCCAGGGTCAACATCACCATCCGAGCAAAATTCCCCATCACCGCCAACGCCGGCGAAAGCAAAAATAAAGTCCACTTCTGCCACGTCTTTTCGAGCGAAAGATGCGCGTAGAGTGCGCTCACCATCATCAGGGCAAAAAGGGATCGAATTCCGCTACACGGCGTCGCCACGTCCAAAGCAAACTTCTGCCCCTGCGCTAACCCCTTCGCATAATCGGGAGCTGAGACCAAAGCGGTTCCCACCCGCAAGGTCTCCACCCCGATTCCATTCAAAAAAAGCTGCGACAATTGACACATCAGTCCCCGCAAAGGGAAGGCCACGATCGTATCCAAAAAATAAAACGGGTACGCAAACATCAGAAAAATGTAAGGAAAAGCCACCGCCTTCATCATCTCCCAACCCAACAGCCACAAAATCAAACCTCCGATCATCAACTGCAACGAAAGAAAGCCCACAATCGTAATGTCCACTTTGTATCCCACCCAAAACAAGGCCAGTGCTGCCCCGACCAGCCCGATTCCCCATCGGCAGGGTTGGATTGCCACATGTTCCAACTCCTTCGCCCGATGCAAAATCAGACCCACCGAAATCAGTGGGACGATCATTCCATGATGCCAATCCGCCGTCGACGGATCAGTCCAAAAGCGGCCCAACATCTCAAACACACTCCGCGCTTGGCTCTCGAATCCGAAGTTGTAAGGGATTAATCCGTATAGCCCGATCACCACTGCGACTGCCACCAACCCCTCCATCCACAAAAGCGGATCCTTCCACTGAGACCGCTCTCCCGCCGTGCTCACTGCTTTTTCCTGCTCGGGCATACCGTCAAACTATTCCTCACCACCTAAAACCGCAAGCCACCTCCCCCCGCCCGCTGCGGGCGCCCTTCGAAGTACTGTTATGCAGAACGTAGTAGGGCTCCAACCCTTAACCCCATAATCCCTGAATCCCGAATCACGTTCCTAAGGCCACCCTCCGATAAATCTCTCCCGTCTCCTCTGCCATCCTTTCCCAGGAAAGCTTTGCCGCCCTCGCCAAGCCCGCCCGCCGCAAGCCCTCACGCCTTTCTTCACTTCCTAATACCAACCCCACCGCCGACATCATCTCCTCCTCCGATCGTGGATCGAAATACTCTGCTGCCCCCTCACAAATCTCGGGCAACGACCCCGCGTTTGCGCAAACCACCGGACACCCGCATGCCATCGCCTCCACAGGAGGAAGACCGAACCCCTCATATAAAGACGGGTAAACCAGCATCGTGCTAGACGTATACGCCTGCCGTAGCTCCTCCTCCGTCTGCACCCCCTCCCAAATCGCCCCTCCCTTCGCCACCGCCTCCCGCAACTGCCTCACCTCCGCTCCTGCCGACCACCCTGCCGGTCCCACCACCCGCAACCTAAGATCCGGAAACCTCCCCTCCTTCAATCTTTCCCACACTCGGATCAGCCGCCCCAAATTCTTCCGCGGATGAATCGCGCTGACAAATAGCAGAGTCGGCGGTCCTCCTGCCTTTTTTTTCCCAGGTTGAAAAACTTTTCTTGCCGCCTCATACGTCGCCTCCACCTGATCCGCAGGCAAATCCCATCTCTCCATCATCTCCCTCCGGCAAAACTCGGATACCGTAATTACTTTCCTCGCCCGCTCGGCCGCCCTCCGAATCATCGTTGTGTAAAATTTCGCCTCCCCTGCCCGAAACCACTCCGGATGCACCGCAAAGGAAATATCATGCACCGTGAGAACATACGGCCCTCTCTCCCAAGGCCTCATCCAGTACACCCCGTGATACAAGTCCGCTTTGAGCTTCGCCCGGGCCTGGGGCAGGTCCCATAAATGTCTTTTGAAGAACCCCGAGCTCGCAATCTGCTTGGATTGAGCATTCACACCCTTCGAAGCTCCTTCCGAGCGTGCGAGGTTAGGAGCGAAGGAGGGCTCACTCAAAATCGGCCGCAGATCAATCCCCTCTGGCTTCACCTTCTCCCATCCCTCCAGCAATCCCCGTAAATACGTTTCATTTCCCGTTTTTCCACGACCGATGGCCGTCGCATCCAACGCCACCCGGATCGGTTTTTCGCCGCTCACAGCCCTTACCCTGCCCTTTCCGCTTTTTTCCTCAATCAAACTTCCACCCAACCCAAAAAATCTCCATCATCAACTCGTGGGAAACACCCCCTCCATCGTCGCCCTCATTGCCACCCGCTATCGCTCCGCCCTTCTTTCGCGCCTCCTTTCCTCCCTCGCCTCCCAAACCCTCCGTCCTCTGGCCGCCGTCATCACCGATAACGGCCCCGATCCTGCCACCGCCCTAGCCGCCCAACACTCCCCCATCCCCACCAAACTTCTTTCCCCCGGGAAAAATCTGGGCTTTGGAGGAGGCCTTGCCTTTGCCGGACAAGCCGCCTTGACCGAATTTCCATCGCTCACGCACCTCCTCGTCATCGATGACGACGCCATTCTCTCTCCCTCCGACCTCGCCACTCTTAAATCTTCGATGGAGAAACATTCGGTCGGTTCGATTGCTCCCTTTCTGGTGGGTGCCGCTGGCCAACTTCAGGAAGTTCCCGAACCCGCCTCGTGGACTCTGGCACGCTCCTTCCGCGCCGTTGGCCAAAACCTCACCGCAGCCCGCGCCCTTTCTCCCGCCGGTTATCCCATGGCCTGGTGTATCGGACCCTGCCTCCTCATCGATCGCTCCACTTGGCTCCGCGCCGGCCCGCCTCGCTCCGATATGATCGCCTACGGCGACGACGTTGAATTTTCACTCCGCCTCTCCGCCACCGCCCCCGCCTGGGCTGAGCCCTCCGTTGCAGTCATTCACGCTCCCCCGACCGCTTCCACCTCAGGCCTTCCACCTCCCGCCGACACCGCCCACTACAAAAAATTTGGCATCCTTCTTCAAAATCTAGCGTTTACCTGCGTTACCTCTCCTCGTTCTCGACACCTCCCCCTCTACCTTCCGGGTAACGCCCGTCGCTTCCTGAAAACCTTTGGTTTCACTCCAGCCAATATTCTAGAACTCATCCGCCGCTACACCCTCGGCCTTCTCGGCTTGCCCCCATCAAAAATCCAAAATTAAAAATCCAAAATGAATCACCCCCCCCCTTGAACTTTGCCATTTAGCGGAATAAACTATCTTATGACTGAAATCGGGTTCACCTACTGGCAAGATGGCAAGGATTGGCTGGGCTATCTTGACGAATTTCCTGATTACCTCACCCAAGGAGAATCGTTATCAGACCTTCAGTCTCACCTTGTTGACCTCCAGCGGGAACTCCTTAGCGGAGCAATCCCTTGTGTTCGCCGGCATGCACAACTGGTGACTGCTTGAAGCGTCGAGACCTAATCCAAAAAATAGAACAAGCTGGGGCCCTCTTCATCCGGCACGGCGGCAAGCACGACTGGTATCAGCAGCCACAAACCAAGATTTGTCAGCCTGTCCCTCGACATAATGAAATTAATGAACACCTCGCACGTAGCATTCTTCGTAAGCTTGCTACCCCCAAGCCGTAACTCCCCTCTCCGTCTTGCTCCTCCATCCCGTCCGTGCGTGAATTTTCTCACATTCATACTTTCACACCTTAATACTTCCTTAACCTCTTAATCCCTTAACCCCATAACCCCTAATTCCCGGCCATCATCTTAATCTTTCCACCTACCGCCAATCTTCCATACTCGACTCATGCTCGACGGCCTCAAATTTCTGCCCCTCACGCAACACTGCGACGATCGCGGCCGCGTCATGGAGATCCTCCGAAAAGACGACCCCCACTTTGTTGGCTTCGGCCAAGCCTACTT
>CAMDXQ010000067.1 GCA_945878585.1 Akkermansia muciniphila | reverse complement strand
TCATCCAAAAAGGCCTCTCCACTATCGGGGAACGCTTCCCATGCGTTTTCCCCGTCCAACGCCAACAACACGATTCCATCCTGCGGCATTACCTGTGCGATATGCTGCAAATGAACCCGTAAATGCTCCGCCGCCATCTTTGGGTCGGTTCTTGCCGCCGTGAATCCGATGTAATCCGAGAGAGGCCGTTCGCGGAAAAGCGCCTTTAGACTCGCCCCTCCCTCCTCCACCCTCCACGCCTGAAACAGCTCGGAATGATTCCCATGCCACCCCTGCGCTTCCAATCCCCGGAACAAAACCATCTCATCCGTACAGAAATATTCGAACCCCGCCCGGGCGATGAGCGGAATCAACTCCGGACAGACCGATCCCTCCGAAGGCCACAGCCCCCGTGCCTTCCTTCCGAACACCCGTTGATGAGCTGCCTGAGCCTTCTCCAATTGCGCCAGCGCATCCTCGGGTGCCTGCAAACGCTCGGGCAACCGCACCCCCGGCATCGCCCGCCTCGAGATATCCGTATCCACCAACAACGGTAAAATCGGATGATAAAATGGCGTCGTTGTCAGCTCCACCTGCCCCGAATCTGCCAGCGCCCGATACTCCCCCAAAATTCCTCGCAACATCTTTTGGTGGATCTCCAACACCCGATGCTTCTCCTCTTCCGTGAAATCCTGCCCCTTCTGAATCAGCTCGCCCAATTCCGGATACTTTTTTCTCACCGCAAATCCGCACCAACTCAGGTTGAACCAGACCTGCAGATCCCTCAGATCCTTCTCCCGAAACCTCCGCATATTTTGATCCGATTGACCCGCCCCCGCCCTCCTCCCCCGCAAATCGAGCAACTGCCGAAACCTTGGATAAGGATCCACACAGGTCGTCCAGTTGACCTTGAAGAAATGCTCCAGCACCTGATGCCGCTCTTCTGTCGTTAAACTAGCGGCATCTTTCCGTGCCAACTCCGCCCACCGATCCCTCACCCTCCCCTCCGCCAACTCCTCGATCTGCTGAACGAGAACAGGCGTCAGATTGAAGTTTAACTTTACCCCTGGGTGCCTCCTCGCCATCTCCGCCATGTCCGCATACCCACGCACGGTATGTAACCGCACCCACGACATCGCCACCTCTCCGGTGGCCGCATCCACATACGAAGGCTGGTGGAGATGCCAGAGCAGAGCGACGTCAGCCACGCGTCACAGCCTCCCGCAAAATTCCCGCTGCCTCCTCAGGCAAAGTCGGGTTGATATAAAACCCCGTGCCAAACTCAAATCCTGCGACGCCCGTCAAACGGGGAAGAATTTCGAGATGCCAGCGGAAGTCCAAATCGATCGTCGTCCACGCATCCGGCTGCCGGCTTCGCCGAAACGGCGCATTATGCAAAATCAGATTGTACGAAGGCTGATTCAATGCGGAGTGATACGCCAGTAACACCCGTTGCACAGCTTCCGCCAACAAGACGAGAATGTCGTCGCTTGAATTTTGGAAGTCGGCCATTTGCTTCTTGGGCATGATGCAGGTTTCAAACGGAAACCGACTCGCAAAGGGACAAAACACGGTGAACCCGTCATTTTCAAAAACCACCCGATCCCCGCTCTTTCTCTCCGCCTGAAGAATATCCCCAAATAAGCTTCGATCCTTCTCCAGATAATAGGCCCGTGCCGCCGCTAGCTTTTCCTTCAGCACGATCGGTGTCACAGGCATCGCAATCAGCTGGGAATGCGGATGGGGCATCGTCGCCCCTGCCAAGGCCCCGTGGTTTTTGAAAACCAGCACGTAGTGCAGCCTGGCATCCCGCGAAAGATCCAGAATCCGAGCCCGACACGCATCAAACACTCGGGCAATTCCCGCCAGATTCTGCTTTTCCAAAACCAGCTGGGGATGAGGCGTCTCCACGATCACCTCATGCGCACCGATCCCGTTCATCCGGTCGTAAAATCCCACCGCCTCCTTCTCCAACTCTCCCTCAACCCGCAACGCGGGAAACCGGTTCGAAACCACTCGTAGCTGCCAGCCCGGCCCATTCGCCGAACCCCCGCCGGGACGGATCGCATACAACTCCGCTGGCGTGTACCCCTCGTGCCCCTCAAGAAACGGGTCGTCTTCTGGTCGGGTCGGTGCCAACTCCTCACACTTGTACCGCTCCGGGCGGATCTGCCGCTCCGGACTGAACACCACCCACCGCCCCACTACCGGATCTTTTCTTAATTCTGGCATCTCACTTCTCCTTCGTTAGCTCGCCAAGGATTGGTACACCTTTTCATAGGCCGGCACTGCCGCACCCCAGCTCCAATCCTTGCTCATTCCGTTTCGCCGAGCCGCCTTCATCATCGCGGGTTCATCCCAAATCGCCAAGGCTCGATCCACACCCCCCGCCAACCCCTCGGCCGTCGGAACGAAAAGAAATCCCGTCCCCTTTTTCTTTTTTCCGTCCCACTCCTCCACTGTATCCCGCAACCCCCCCACTTTCCCCACAACAGGAATCGCCCCGTAACGCATAGCGTACATCTGAGTCAGCCCACAAGGCTCGCTCCGCGAAGGCATCAGGAAAAAATCCGCCCCACCAAAGATCCGCCGAGCCAACCCCTCGTCATACCCCAACCGCACCGCCACCCGTTTTGGATGCAGCTGCGCCAATCTTTTTCCCTCCTCCTCCAACGCCGGATCTCCCGCCCCCAAAACCACCAGCCGCCCTCCCCGCCTCACCAACTCCTCCACCCCCGCCCACACCAGATCCACTCCCTTCTCCTTCGCCAACCTCGTCACCATTCCGAAAATCGGCCGACCATTCGCCGGCTCGATCCCCATCTCCTTTTCCAAAGCCGCCCGACACTCCACTCGCCCCGCCATCGACCCCAACTTGAAATTCTTTTTCAACGCTCCGTCCTTTGCGGGATTCCACTCCACCATGTCGATCCCGTTCAAAATCCCCGTCAACTTTCCCCTGTGCTCACGCAAAACCTCGTGCAGCCCATGCCCACGCTCCGATTCCTGAATCTCCCGCGCATAACTCGGACTCACGGTCGTCACCGCATCCGCCATCGCAATCGCCCCCTTCAACCAGTTCATCTTCCCGTAAAACTCCACCCCCTCCGGACGAAATACCCCGTCCGGCAATCCCACCCTTCTGAAATCCTCTGCCGGAAACACCCCCTGATATCCCAAATTATGCACCGTACACACCGTCCGCATCGGTAACCCCAACGACCGCACATACGCAGGCACCAACCCCACGTGCCAGTCGTTCACCTGAATCACCTCCGGTGCTGGCTCTATATACCGCGCCAACTCCACCGCCCCTCGCGCCAAAAAAGAGAACCTCTCCAAACTGTCCGAATAATCCACCCCTCCCTCCCCATACAGCTGCGCTCGGTCAAAATACTCGTCCCTCTCCAACGCAAAGAGAGACACCCCGCCCCTTTCCCCCTCCCAAATGCGCGCCACCTTCCCCTCGACACCCCCCGGAACTTCGATCTCTCTTTCCGTCCGCCGAAACTCCCCCGACCTCCTCAACCCTCGATGCAACGGCACCACCAAGCTCACCCCGTGACCCGCCTTCGCCAGCGCCTGAGGCAACGCCGCCATCACATCGGCCAACCCCCCCACCTTTGCGTGGGGTGCCAACTCCGTCGCTACGAATAGTATATTCATCAAATCTGGGTATCATTATGACCTGAAACCTATGCCCGCCGCCAGCCGCTTGCCCGACCGACTCCTCGCCCTCCTCCAAGGCAAAAAGGCGACCCCACTCGATCCCCCCACTCTCGCCAAACGCCTCCGCGTTCCCCTCACTGCCGTTACCCGCACCCTCCACACTCTTGAAAAAGAGGGCCGCATCGCCCGCGTCCGACATACCCACTACATCTCCGCCCGCGATGCCGACCTCGTCACCGGCACCATCCAATTCCACGCGAAAGGCTTTGCCTTCGTCATTCCGCCCGACGGATCCCCCGACCTTCACATCGCCGCCGAAGACACCGGCACAGCACTTCATGGCGACCTCGTTGTCGCCCGTATTGATCGCGGAGCTGGACCCGCCCCCCGCGGTCGTCGCCCTTCCGAACCGGAACGCTCCCGCGGCCGCGTCCACCGCATCCTCGAACGCCGTGCAGCCATGATCGTCGGCACTCTCCAAAAAACAGCCCGCTTCTTCATCGTCATTCCCGACGATCCCCGCCTCCTCCACAATCTCTACATTCCCGCCCCCGGCACCGAAGGCTCCCCCATGGCCGAACCCGGAGACAAGGTGGTCGCGAAACTGATCGACTGGAAAGACCGCCAGACCAACCCCGAAGGCCTCCTCGTCGAGCGCCTCGGCCGCGCCACCGACCCCGGCATCGATATCCTCTCCATCATTCGGAAATTTGACCTGCCCTCCGCTTTCTCCCCCGAAGCCCTCTCCGAAGCCGAATCATTTCCCCCCGTCGAACTCCCCGATCGCCCTGTCGGTCGGGAAGATCTCCGAAGTGAATTCATCATCACCATCGACCCCGACACCGCCCGGGATTTCGACGACGCCATCTCCCTCCGCGAACTCCCCAACGGTCATGTCGAGGTCGGCGTCCACATCGCCGACGTTTCCCATTATGTGAAACCCGGCTCAGCTCTCGATCATGAGGCCCGCAAACGAGCCAACAGCGTTTATCTCGTCAACGGCGTCATTCCTATGCTTCCGCCTCGCCTCTCCGACGGCCTCTGCTCCCTCCGCCCCAACGAACAGCGCCTCACCTACTCCGCCTTCATTCGCCTCAATCCCGAAGGCAAACCCGGAGCGACCCGCTTCACCCGCTCGGTCATCTACTCCCGCCACCGCCTCACTTATGCCGAAGCCCTTCTCCGGCTCCGTCGTCCCGCCCAGGACGACCTCGACCGCTTTCTCCAGCGTGCTTGGCACTTCGCTTCGGCTCTCCGCCGGCAACGCTTTGCTCAAGGTTCCCTTGATCTCGATTTTCCCGAACTGCGGATCCTGCTCGATCCTCAGGGCCGACCCAACCGGATCGAAAAAGAATCCTCCGACGAATCCCATCAGTTGATCGAGGAGTTCATGCTCCTCGCGAACGAATCGGTCGCCCGTCACCTCAACCACGAACAACGCCCCGCTCTTTATCGGATTCACGAAACTCCAGACGAATCCCGCTTACTCGAATATCGGGAACTTCTCATCGCCCACGGCATTAAAGCGGGCGACCTCACCCAGAGGGGCGAAATTCAGAAAATCCTAAAACTTCTTCCCGGTCGTCCGGATGGCTACGCCCTCAAGATCGGTCTTCTTCGCTCCCTCAAACGGGCCGTCTACTCTCCCAAAAGTCTCGGCCATTTCGGTTTGGCAAAATCCCACTACACCCACTTTACCTCCCCTATCCGACGCTATGCGGATCTCCTCGTCCATCGTGCCCTCGCCCAATCGAAAGGGGCTCCTCGGGTGGAGGGAGCTGCCCTCGATACCCTCGCCCAGCATCTTTCCCGCACAGAACGCACCGCAGCCGAAGCAGAGCAGGAATCGAAAAAGCTCAAACTCTTGGAGTACTTCGAAATGCAGTCCGGCCCCAACCCCAGCCAGACTTTCGAAGCGATCGTCACCGAAGTCACCAATTTTGGAATGTTTGTCGAACTGCCCGACTTCCTCCTTTCGGGCCTGATCCATGTCTCATCGATTCAGAACGACTTTTTCTCCTTCAACGCCGCCCAACGCTCCCTTCGGGGTCGCCGTTCAGGAAAAATATACAAGGCCGGCACCCGCCTGCGCGTCGCCGTCCTAAAGATCGATCTCCAAAAGCGTCAGGTGGACTTTCGTCCTGCCTAAGATTTCTCCTTTGGCCTTTGTAGGGCGGGCATCTTGCCCGCCGGGTCTCAGCCTTCAGGCTTTTCGTTCCTGGCGCCCACGAATGGGCGCCCTACATTTGTATCTATGTCCATCGTTCATTAACTCAGCAAGGTCCGTTAGGAATAACGGACCCTACC
>CAMDXQ010000066.1 GCA_945878585.1 Akkermansia muciniphila | reverse complement strand
GCGGGAATGGATGCCCTGTTGGCTCATCGAAAAAAGCATCCTGCCAAACCGGGACCCACCCTTTATGCCGTGAGGGCCCTGGGTATTGCTTTGGCGGAAAATAGTTTACCTGCAGGGCGGTTGGTCGGGAACCGAATCGTGCACCCTGGCTCGATCGATATTGCTTTTGCGGTGGAGGCGGAAGATGGTGTTTTGGTCCCTGTTCTTCGGAAAGTGAACGAAACCAATTTGGATCAGTTGACGGCGGTTTATGCGGAGAGGATGAGTCAGGCAAAAGAGCGAAAGATTCCTGCGGAGGCGTTAGGGGGATCGGTGGCTGTGGTCACAAATTATGGAACGTTCGGCTTGGATTGGGCGACTCCGATTCCGCTTCCCGAGCAAAGTTTGGTGCTGGGGTTGGGGGCGGGAAAGAAAGTGCCTGAGTGGGACGAGAAGACGCAAAGCTTTCGACCTAAGACGGTGGCACCTTTGACGTTGAGCTTCGATCATAGGGTGATCGACGGTGGGGCAGCGGGGCGGTTATTGGCGCGGGTAGCGGAGCTGTTGGAAAACCCGGAAAAGCTTTAAGCTTTTTCTGTAAAAAATGAAAACTTCTTTGCATTTGGGTAAAACCGCAATTCGGGCTCAGAAAAAAGCAGTTGAAGGGGAGTGGGTTCGTTTTGAAGGGGACGAATTTTACAAGATTCGGAATTACGATCAGATGCGGCCCTTTTTTATTTCTGTGGTAAGCGATGCCGACCACTGGATGTTCATCTCTAGTAACGGTGGTTTGACCGCTGGGCGTCGGGATGCTGACCATGCCTTATTCCCCTACTACACGGACGACAAGATACGGGATCAGGCTGAAATTACTGGGAGTAAGGCCATTTTCCGCGTTCGAGTTCGATCAAAGGAGTGTTTGTGGGAGCCTTTTTCTGAAAGGGGACATGGAGCCTATCGAATCGAAAGAAACCTTTTGAAAAACCTTTGGGGGAACCAGCTTATCTTTGAGGAGGTGAATCAGGATTTGGGTCTGACCTTCCGTTATGGATGGTTCAATAGCGAGAAATTCGGATGGATCCGGCGGTCTTGGTTGGAGAATACGTCAAAGAATCGTATTCCCGTCATCTTTTTGGATGGAATTCAAAATCTGATGCCCTCGGGGGTGGGGAATCAGTTTAATTTGGGGTTCAGCACGCTTTTGGATGCCTACAAAAGGAATGAGCTTCTTCCAAAGGTAGGACTTGGAATCTTTCGACTGAGTGCAATTCCGGTGGATCGACCGGAACCTGCGGAAGCTCTTCTTGCCACGGCGGCGTGGTCGGTCGGAACTTCTTGGAAAAATATTCTACTCTCCTCCCAGCAACTGAACGCTTTTCGGGGTGGTCTAAAAATACGAACAGAAACAGACGTTTGCGGCGAGCGGGGGGCATATTTTCTTAGTGGGCAGAAGATTCTTCAGCCGAAACAAACGATCGACTGGCTGATTGCGACCGATGTGGATCAAAATTCAGCCGATTTGGTTCGTTTGGAAAAAAGCCTTCAAGATCCCGTTTCTCTGAAAAACAAGGTGATCGAAGATATTCAAAGGGGAACGGACGAACTGCGAAGGATCGTAGGTGGTGCAGATGGGTTACATGTATCTGCCCGATTCATGGGATCCATCCGCCACTATAGCAACACGCTTTGCAATATTATGCGGGGGGGGGTGTTTGAAGAAGCGGAGCGCATATCTTTGTCCGACTTGAACGAGTTTGTGCGGGCCACCAGTCCTGGTTTGTCTTCGAGCTGGGGTTTGCTCTTACGTCAGCTTCCGGAAGGTTTGTCTTATCGGAAGTTGGTGGCCGTTGTTCAGGCGAACGGAGACTCTCAACTCGAGCGCGTCTGCCGGGAGTACTTGCCCCTCACTTTTAGTCGTCGTCACGGGGATCCAAGCCGGCCGTGGAATCGATTTTCCATACCATCCAGGAATCCAGACGGGCGAAGGATTCTGAATTATGAGGGGAACTGGCGGGATATCTTTCAAAATTGGGAAGCTCTAGCTCACTCGTATCCTGGATACACGGGAGGGATGATTTTGCGTTTTCTTAATGCGACGACAGCCGATGGATACAACCCTTATCGGATCACGCGGCAGGGAATGGACTGGGAAGTTCCCGAGGCTCATGACCCTTGGGCCTGCATTGGGTATTGGGGAGACCATCAGATCATTTATCTTTTAAAGCTGCTGGAACACTTTTTCCGTCATGATCCAAGGGAGTTGGGAGATCTTTTGAATCGGGAAATCTTTGCTTACGCCAATGTTCCCTATCGCCTTCACCCTTATCCCCGGATGGTGGAGGATCCAAAAAACACCGTCATCTTTGATCGTGGGTTACACCATACGATCCAACAACGGGTGAAAAAACGCGGGGCGGATGGAAGGCTTCTTTGGGACAAACAGGGGAATGTGCGGCAGGTGAATTTGGCTGAGAAACTTCTTGTTCCGCTCCTTGCCAAACTTTCGAACCTAATTCCCGACGCAGGCATCTGGCTCAACACACAACGACCGGAGTGGAACGACGCCAATAATGCGCTGGTGGGGCAGGGGGCTTCGGTGGTCACCCTTGCCTATATCCGGCGGTATCTCGCTTTCGGAAAAAAGCTCTTTCAGGAACGAGGAGCACAAAAGTTTGCCCTTTCGACCGAGGTGGCAGATTACTTGACGGCGATTGAGAATGTTTGGCGGAAGCATAGGAAGAGACTTTCTCGCAAGATCTCGGATCAAGATCGTCGTCGGATCATGGATGATCTAGGGCGTGCAGGAACCGTATATCGGCAGCGTCTGTATAGAAGGGGAATTTCCTCGTCAAAAACACTAGTACTCGGAAAGCGGCTCACAGACTTCTTTTCTGCCTCCATGGAGTGGGTGGATCACACCCTTCGGGCAAATCGCAGAAAGGACGGATTGTATCACTCCTATAATCTGATTGATCTGGCGAGTCCGGGCAGGGTTGGGCTTCGACATCTCTATGAAATGCTGGAGGGGCAGGTTGCAATTCTCAGCTCAGGGTACCTGTCGGCGGCCGAATCCTTGAAGCTCGTTCAAGCTTTGAAGCGAAGTGCGATATACCGCCCTGATCAGCATAGTTATCTGCTCTATCCCAATCGTCGTCTCCCCGGTTTTCTCGAGCGAAACAATCTGCCTTCAGCTGAAATTAGGCGTTCCCCCCTTCTGCAGAAGTTGATTCAGGAAGGGAATCAGGATCTCGTGATTCGGGATGTTGCGGGAAAGGTTCATTTTCATGGGGGCATCACAAATGCAAGGGACGTAAAATCGATTCTAGAGAAATTAGCTCAGCGGGGGGCTTATCGAGATCTGGTTCGAAAGGAGACGGGAAGAGTATTGGCGATTTATGAGTCCTTGTTTGATCATCAGTCTTTCACCGGACGTTCGGGCACATTCTATGGGTATGAAGGGTTGGGCTGTATTTACTGGCACATGGTTTCCAAGCTTCTTTTGGCAGTTCAAGAGACTTACTTTCAGGCTGTTTCCCAAAAGGCACCTACCAAAATCTGCCGAGGTCTGGAGGAAGCTTATGCAGATATCCGGAACGGGTTGGGCGATGCAAAATCTCCTGAAATCTATGGAGCTTTTCCTATGGACCCCTACTCGCACACTCCAGCCCAGTCCGGAGCACGACAACCAGGGTTAACGGGGCAAGTGAAAGAGGATATTCTATGTCGATGGGGAGAGCTGGGAGTCAAAGTCGATGAAGGGCAGATCCTTCTCGAACCTCTCCTGCTTAGAAAAGATGAGTTTCTCGATAAGCCGACTGAGTTTCACTACTGCGATATCGAGGGGCAAAAACGCAAATGGCTACTTCCATCGAAAAGTCTCGGATTTACTTTGTGCCAGACCCCTTTTGTGTACCAGTTGGGTCAAAAGGATTCACTCGTCACTGTCTGGAAAAACGGGGTGAAACGCATTCATTCGAAAATGGAGATCGATGTCGCATCTTCCCGGGCCATTTTCCAGCGAACAGGAATGATTCAGCGGGTAGAAGTTGTCTTAGGGATGGATCGATTTAAAAAGGTCTAACCCTTCGCCGCCAAGCGGACGGCAATTTCTGCGGAAAGAAGCACGAGGGGAAGTCCTCCCCCCGGATGGGTGGTGCCACCCACAAAGTAGAGATTCGAAATAACAGAGGAACGAATCGGGGGACGGAGGAAGGAGTGCCTCATACCGTGGGAGGCCCATCCATAGAGTGAACCGCCGATGGCACCGTCTCTGGATTCGAAGTCGGCTGGAGAGATCCACTCCTTGTGGACGATGTTGCCCTGTAAACCGGGTAGGAACTTTTGATCCAAGATTCGGATGATCTGATCGGCGTATTTCGGGGATTCCTTAGTCCAATCAATGCTTGTGGTGTTGGCGGGAGCGTTCACGAGGAGGAAGTAGTTGTCGTGATCCGATGGAGCAGAAGCGGAATCGGTTCGTGAATTCAGGCAAAGATAGATGGTGGGATTTTCGGCAGGGCGGTTTTCCTTGAACATCTGTTGAAACTCGAGCGGGTAGTTATCGGAAAAGAAGATGTTGTGATGGGCGAGGGAAGAATCTTTGCCTTTGACCCCCAAAAGAACGACAAAACCTGAGATCGCGCGTTCTGGTTTAGCCATCTTGGAGGCGATCTCAGGTGCACGATTGTGTTGGATCAATTTTTGGTATGCACCCAAAACATCGCCGTTATGGAAAATCAGATCGGCGGAGATCTTTTTGCCTGAGGCCAACGTAACGCCCGTGGTGTCGATGGATCGAACCTCAGCACAGGTCTGGATATCTACCCCATGCTTTTCGGCGATTTGAAGAAGAACTTCGGCCAATCGACGGATTCCGCCTCGAATGTACCATCCACCATAACGGGATTGGACATAAGGAATGACCGCAAAGGTAGCGGGGGTGAGCTCGGGATCACTTCCATTGTAGGTGGCAAAGCGCTGGAGAAACTGTTGTAGGTGAGGATCGGAATAGAAGTGGCGGGAGGCAGACGCGAGGGAGCGAAAGGGGCTCATCGCGGGTAGGTAACGGAGAAGGGGAAGGAGTGAGGGATTGAGGATCTTTTTCCAGATCTCGGAAGGGTCACTTTCTAAAAAAGCGGGTCCGGAGAGTTTGTAGAGACCTTCGGCATGGCGGAGGAGTCGAGCGGAATCGGGACGGGACCAGAAAAACTCGTTTTCATCGAACTGATAGCCGTCGGCCCAGCGGTAGCGACAGGTGGGAGAGAGCGGTTCGAGGGTGAGATAGTCATCCCGTTGCTCGCCCAGATCGGCAAAGAGTCGATCGAGAATCTGAGGCATCGTGAAGAGGGAGGGGCCGAGGTCCCAGCGAAAGCCTTTCGTCTTTCGTTCTGCCACTTTGCCGCCGACCGAGGGGTTTTTTTCGAGAAGGGTGACCCGACAACCGGCACGGCGGAGGCGTAGTGCAGTGGCAAGGCCACCGACACCACCGCCGACCACCACCGCTGACTTTCCTGAAAGACGGTTCATCGGGAGCGTTTCTCCCAGAGCATTCTTAGGCAGGAGGAGAAGTCGGCAGGCTTGATTAGAAGCATCTGGTCGATCTGAGAAGGAGTGAACCATTCCAAGCCGGCAACTTCACTTGGGTCGGGCTGGAAGGGGCCCGGGTGGGTGGCTCGATAAAGCCATACAAACTCCTGATCGGTTTCCTTGCAGGCGGAGAAGTATTTCATTCGGGCAAGACCTTCGCAGGTGGAGGTGGGAATGCCGATCTCCTCGGGAATTTCACGGTGCATGGCGGTATCGTACTGCTCACCGGAGTTCACGTGGCCACTCACGCTAGAAGTCCAACGGCCGGGCTCCCGATCTTTTGAGAGGGAGCGACGCTGTAGAAGAAGGCGGCCATCTGGGTGGAAGAGCCAAAGATGGACGGCACGATGGAGTAAGCCGCGGGCATGGATTTCGGAACGAGGGGCGGTACCGATCACTCGGTCGTCCTGATTCACGACATCAAACGTTTCGTCGTGTGGATTCATAAAGTTTGCGCCA
>CAMDXQ010000065.1 GCA_945878585.1 Akkermansia muciniphila | reverse complement strand
GTGGCACAAAACCCACAGAGCTATGGGGAATATTTCGCTTTCGTCTTTTTCCCGATATTCGTTTCTCCCTCCACACCATGCTAACGCTTTTTCTCCCAATTCTTTTTCTTCTCCTCCTCAGTTCCGGCCTCTTTCTTCTTCTCGGTCTTACCCTCGAACCCCAACCCGCCATGACCCGCTTCCTCGAAGCCCGCGATACCAAGACGCTCCTCCCATTTCTCACCTATGCCCTTCTCATCGCCCCAATCTGGGAGGAGGTTTTTTTTCGAGGAACTCTTTTTCCGTGGCTAGCGCACCGCATGCCGATTGCCCAAGCCCAATGGCTTTCCGCTCTCGCTTTTGGTGCCGTTCACATGCACGCACCTACTTTGATTCCGCTCACATTTTTCGGTGTCGCACTCGCAGGTGTTTATCGAACGAAAAACAGCCTGATTTCTTCCATCCTTCTTCACTCCCTCTTCAATGCCAACACCTGCATCCTCATCCTCCTCGCCCGCCCACCCCTTCCATGAAAAAAGTTCCCCTTTCCCCTGAAGATTTCTGGATCCACCAATGGACCTCCGCCTTGGGCCAACAACCCAAATCCGGCATTCGCCACTCCATCGGTCACGACTGCGCCGTTCTCTCCCCTTTTTCCAATCAACTCGATCTTGTTCTAAAAACCGATGCGGTTGTTGAAGGGGTTCACTTTTTGCCCTCTACCCCAGCCGATCTTGCTGGCCGCAAAGCCCTCGCGCGTGCCCTCAGTGACTTGGCTGCCGCGGGTGCCACACCCAGAGCAGCACTCCTCACCGCGGGCTGTCCGAATGCCCGCTCTGCTCCCCGCCTCCGTCAGGCCTACCGCGGACTTTCCCTCCTCGCTAAAAAATTTCACCTCCCCATCGTGGGTGGGGAAACCGTTCGCACCCGACAACTCCTTCTTTCTGTCTCCCTGCTTGGCACGGTGCCCAAAAATACCTCCCCGAACCGCTCGGGAGCCAAACCCGGCCATCTCCTTTTCGTCACTGGAAAACTGGGTGGCTCCTGGCCCCGCCGCCATCTCACCTTCACTCCCCGCCTCGCCGAAGGTCAATGGCTCGTTCGCAACAAATTCCCTTCCGCCATGCTCGACCTCAGCGATGGACTTGGAGCCGACCTCCCGCGTCTTGCCCGCTCCTCCCGCATCGGCTTCCAGATCCACCCAGATCAGATTCCACTCTCGCCCCGCACCATACCAAAACTTGCCTTCACTCGTGGCGAAGATTTCGAACTTCTCTTTTCCGTCCCACCCAAATTGGCTCCTGCCCTCTTGCGTCGCTGGCCTTTCACCACACCCCTCACACTGATTGGATCCTGTCTTCCCATCCGTCAGGGCTATCACACGGGTGGGCTTCCCCTCCGAGGCTATGATCACCTCCGCTAATCTTCCCCCGGACGAAATCTGTACCGATGCGGCCGCCACTCGGGCTCACGCTGCTCGCCACCTCTCCCTCCTCTCACCTGGCACCATCTTGCGTCTGCATGGCCCTCTCGGTGCCGGAAAATCGGAATGGGTCCGTGGCCTTGCTCAAGCACTCGGCATCGCAGGAGAAATCCCCAGCCCCACCTTCACTCTCTGCCAACCCCTCCGTGGCGGTCGTCTCCCACTTGAACATTGGGATCTCTACCGTCTGGAAAATGCCCGAGATTGGGAATCTCTAGGCTGGCCCGACTGCCTCACCACCCCTGGGTTCGTGGCTGTCGAGTGGCCGGAACGATATCCGGGAACGTGGCCAAAAAATACTTTGGATCTGACAATCTCGCCTCAACCCGACGGCTCCCGACTTCTTTCCTGGCGTTAATGCCGGAAGTGTCGGCGCCCCGTAAAGATCATCGCCACTCCCAGCCGATCCGCCGCTGCAATCACTTCCGAATCTTTCACGCTGCCTCCCGGTTGGATCGCCGCTGTTGCCCCCGCTTGTGCCGCTGCCTCCAACCCATCGGGAAAAGGAAAGAACGCATCCGAAGCCACCGCACTTCCCTTTAGATTCAACTTTGCTTCCCCCGCCTTCCAGACCGCAATCCGGGAGGAATCGACGCGCGACATCTGCCCCGCCCCGATTCCAAGAGTCCGATCCTCCCCCGCATAAACAATCGCATTGGACTTCACATGGCGGACGATTTTCCATCCAAAACGCATCGCCTTCATTTCCGCCTCAGTCGGCTTCCTTTTCGTGACCACTTTCCAGGTCGTTTCATCATCTCCTGCGCCATCACTCTCCTGAACCAGTAAGCCATTCCCACGAACGCTTCGAAAATCATAGCCGCCTGTCGCAGTTTCATGATTCTCGATCAGCCGCAGATTCTTCTTAGCCTGCAAGATCTTCAAGGCCGCAGGCTCGAACGAAGGAGCCAGAATCACTTCGCTAAAGATCTCCGCAATCGCCTGAGCGGTTTCGGAATCAATCGGACGATTTGCCACAATGATCCCGCCAAACGGTGCCTGCCGATCGGTCGCATACGCTTTTTCCCAAGCCTCTAAAAGCTTCTCTCCTGATCCCACCCCGCAAGGATTGGTGTGCTTTAGAATTGCCAATGTGGGCGGGGATTTTTGAAATTCGGCAATCAACCCCGCCGCTGCACTTAGATCCAAGACGTTGTTATAGGAGAGCTCTTTTCCATGGAGTTGTTTGAAAGATTCCAAAAAAGTCCCGTAGAGAGATGCTTTTTGGTGCGGATTCTCCCCATACCTCAAGGATTGGGCACGACGCCGAACGATACCTGTCGTCTCCTGCAAAACCGGCTGCTCTTTCTCCGAATGCCGGGTCAGATACGCGCCAATCAGATGATCGTAATGGGACGTATGCCGAAAGACTTTCGCAGCCAATTTTCTCCGCGTTCCCAAAGTCGTATCCCCTGTCGCCTCCATCTCCTGCTGTACCAATCCGTAGTCAGAGGGATCGGTCACCACCGTTACCGCCTCGTGATTCTTTGCCGCACTACGCAACATGCTCGGCCCCCCGATATCGATATTTTCGATCGCTTCCTCCGTTGTGCAGTTGGGCCGCGCCACCGTTTGTTCAAACGGATAAAGATTCACCACAACAAGATCGATTGTCGGAATCTTGTGCTGCGCGGCCTGTTCGCGATGTGCCGCCAGATCCCTCCTTTGCAAAAGCCCCCCGTGCACCTTGGGATGCAACGTCTTGACCCGTCCGTCCATCATCTCGGGAAATCCTGTATAGTCGCTCAACTCCATCACCTTCACCCCCGCGTCCCGCAAAGCTTTGGCTGTTCCGCCGGTTGAAATCAGCTCCACCCCTTTTCCCGACAAAAATTTGGCGAACTCCAATAGCCCCGTCTTATCCGAAACCGAAAGTAGGGCCCGGCGAATTCCCTCGCTCATCCGATCAACCGAACCTTCCCATCTCCCCGCACCATTCTTCCAATCTCATAACATCGAACTGCTTTCCTCACCTTGGCCACATCCTCTTTTCCTACCACCACGATCATCCCAATTCCCATATTGAAAGTCCGATACGCTTCCACCTTTCCCAGTCTCCCCTTGGTTTCCAGATATCGGAACAACGGGGGCACTGGCCAACTTCCCAACCGGATTTCTGCACCGATCCCCTTCGGGAAAATTCGAGGAGGATTATCGATCAGCCCGCCTCCCGTGATGTGCGCGGCTCCTTTGATCTTCACTTTCTTTCCAATTTTCAAAAGTGCGGGCCGATAGTTCGGATGCACCGCCAAAAGGAGCTTCTCCAACTTCAGGGAAGTTCCCGGCAGGTTCCCCCTCACTTTTAACTTTGCTTGTTTAAACAAAATATCCCGAGCCAATGTGTATCCATTGGTCTGCAAGCCGTTCGAAGGCAGACCCAAAATCACATCCCCTGCCCGGATCGATCGCCCATCTGTCGCTTTCCCCTTCTCCATCACCCCAACGATCGAACCCACCAGATCATAATCGTGCCCATGATAAATCCCCGGCATCTGAGCCGTCTCACCCCCTAGCAATGCACAGCCGGATTTCCTGCAACCTCGCACCAGTCCCGCCAGAATTTGGCGGAACACCTTGGGACTCAGTTTTCCTGTCCCAATGTAATCCAGAAAAAAAAGTGGAGCCGCCCCCAACGCTGCAATGTCATTCACGCAATGATTCACCAGATCTTCGCCGATGGTCTGATGTTTTCCCACTTCCTGGGCAACCTTCAGCTTCGTCCCTACCCCATCAATGCTCGCAACCAAAACCGGATGCCGATACCCAGCAATCTTCCCATCGAAACATCCGCCAAAACCCCCAATCCCCCCAATGACCCCCGGACGTCGGGTTGAGCGGACCAATGCGCCGATCCCCGATTTCACCCGGTTGCCGAGAGTGATGTCCACCCCCGCCTTCGCGTAAGCGTCTCGCGCCATTCCGCTTAGAGCAGAAACCTCTGCCGACTCTCTTCTTCCGGCACCAAGGAAATCGATCGCTCTCTCCTCTGTTCCAAAATCTCTTTATTATTGTCCTCTGGGGCGAATGCCACCGGATAATCCCCCGTGAAACAGGCCATGCAGAATTTTTTCGCAGGAATTCCACACGCACGCACCATTCCATCCACATCCAGATAGCCCAACGAATCCGCCCCCAAATATTTCGTGATCTCCGCCCGAGTCATTCGGTTAGCCAAAAGATCCTTGGGATCCGGAAAATCGATTCCGTAGTGGCAGGAAAAACGGTGAGGCGGACAGCTCACCCGGATATGCACCTCCTTGGCTCCCGCTTCCCGCAAATTGGTCACCCGTGCACGCGCGGTCGTTCCCCTCACAATCGAATCATCCACCACCACCACCCGTTTTCCCTGCACGGCGGAACGAATCAGATTCAGCTTCACCCGAACATTAAAATCCCGGATCAACTGAGTAGGCTGCAGGAACGAGCGACCGATGTAATGATTCCGAACGAACGCCTGATCCAGAGGAATCCCGGCCTGCTCCGAATACCCCAAAGCCGCGTATGTTCCCGAATCCGGTACCGGCACAACAATGTCCGCTTCCACCGGATGTAACCGGGCCAACTCTCTCCCCATGCGCGTTCGGGCATGACTGATGTTCCGGCCTCCGATCTGACTGTCAGGCCGTGCAAAATAAACGAATTCAAAAATACAAAGCGCCTCCCGAGCCGTCTCCGCATGAGGCTTGAAGGAGCGCAACCCCGACTCATCCGCTACCACAATTTCCCCGGGCTCCACCTCTCGGACGAACTCCGCCCCGACTAAATCCAATGCACACGTTTCGCTCGAGAAAACAAAAGCCTCATCCAACTTTCCGATGACGAGTGGGCGAAATCCAAAAGGATCCCGAGCCGCAATCACCTCATTCTCCCCCATCAAGACAAGCGAGTAGGCCCCGTGCACTCGGGAAAGCGCCTGTGCCAAAGCCCCACCGCCTATCGCGGGATTGGGCCGGGAGATGAGATGCAGAATGATTTCGCTGTCGGTCGTCGTTTGGAAAATCGATCCCTCTGCCTCCAACTCGTCCCGTAATTTGCCCGCATTCACAAGGTTTCCATTATGAGCGATCGCAATTTGTCCCCGCCCTGTTTCGACCGTCAACGGCTGCGCATTCTTGATCGTACTCGAACCGGTCGTGGAGTAGCGGACATGCCCGATCGCACGTGTTCCCGCCAACTCCTTTAAGTCGCTCTCCTTAAAAATCTGCCCCACCAAACCCATCCCGCGCTTGATCGAAAAGGTCTTCCCTCCATCTTTTGCCGTGACGATCCCCGCACTCTCCTGTCCACGATGTTGGAGCGCATAAAGCCCGTAATAGGTCAGCTCCGCTGCATTCGGATGATTGTAGACTCCAAAAACTCCGCATTCATGTGTGGGAAAATGAGGAGTCTTCAAGAGGACACCTTACTCCGATCGATCCACTTTGAGAAGGGAGAGATTTTCATCATCCCTCCAAAGCTTTCGGCAACGACTCGGTGAAAAGTTTTCGCAACTCCAGAACTCCCCAGCGCTCCTGAACCGACCCACAGGTAATCTGCAAATCAGTACCACCGCTTTTTCCGAGCCGATAGCAACCCACTCCAGCCTCTTTCGCCAACTGCTCGATCATCGTCACCGTTTCCTCCTCTACCTCCAGAAGAATCCGACCCGCCCCCTCTCCAAAAAGTGCCTCCTCCACCCTCTCCCCCTTGCCAGATGGAATCGCAACCTCTGCTCCTGCCGACTCCTCCCCGAAACACATCTCCGCCAAGGCCCAGAGAATCCCGCCCTCCCCTACATCCTGCACCGCCCTCAACCCGGTCAACATTAGAACACCCCGCATCAACACGTGCAACTTTTTCTCCGTCGCTAAATCCACCTTACCCAATTTCCCCGCAAGAACCCCATGAATCTCATGTAGATAAAGCGAAGCCCCCAACCCGCCCGACTCCTGTGTTCCCAGAAGCA
>CAMDXQ010000064.1 GCA_945878585.1 Akkermansia muciniphila | reverse complement strand
GCGTGACGCAGGTGAGCAGAATCGATAAAAAAAGAAGGTGTCGTTTCATATCGGAAATCTTAAAAGGATCCTCTGGCTAGTCCAGCCCTGCCTTATCCTTGGAATGTTCTGGGTTAACCTGGGGCTGGGTCAAATTCCCCAACGAGAGGAAGATGTCGCTCCCGAGCGAGAAATGATGGAGCAGCAGGCGTCCGAAGCCACCCGAGGGGCTATGGACAAAGCGCTTGTCTTGACGGGATATGTGGACGCGACGTACATGTACAATTTTGGGCCCGGGACAGCGACCAGCCCCATCGATTTTCCCAATGATACGATCCCAAAAGGAGATTTTAATTTAAGTGCTTTGTGGCTTCGCTTGGATAAGCCGCTGAACCGAGAGAACACGCTGGAGGCGGGTTTTCAGGCAGGCTTTATGTTGGGGGAGGATGCCACCCTCTATGCGGCGGCGGGGGGTGCGAATCAGCCAAGTGGGCCGGACAGCAACGCCCTGTATGTGGGGGAGGCATTTGCGAAGTTCTGGGTTCCTGAGGCACAAATGGAGATGTGGGTGGGTAAATTTCAGTCGGTAATTGGTTACGAGACAATCTGGCGACCCGACAATCCCTGTATCACTTTTGGCATTGCAGACGCATTCATGCCGCAGGATAACACCGGATTTCTGGCAATCTTTGCCCCCGATCCGCTTTGCGATGTGGGGGTAGGCCTAGGCAACTGTTCGGGAGAAAGTAACGATGTCGCCAGTTTTGGGGCTGGGGACGAGGCGGCGATTTTTAGTTACCTGATCCTGAGAAATCCTAAGGGCAACGCTAGGTTGCAGCCTGGTTTTTATGCAACCCCGTGGGGAACCCATGGATCGAATGCACGAGTCGCTCTCGACCAAAACTCCTACTATGCATGGAATCTGATTGGGGACTGGTCCCCTCTTTTTGCGGAGGATTGTTGGAAATTGACATTCAATGTCACGGGGGGATCTGGGACGGGACAGGCGGAGGTGGAGGCACCCACCACTTATGTAACTACGGCTCTTTACTCGACATGGACTCTTATGGATCCAGTGACGTTAACGGGGCGAGCTGAGTATGTGCACACGAGCAACTATGTCTTGCCCATAAGCACTCGCCGTAGTGGAGGAGACTTCTACGACTATACGCTAACGCTGGCGGTAAAGATCACGGAGGAGCTAGTTTGGCGGGGGGAGGGCAGGTTCGCCTGGGGGGCAGGAACAACCGCATCGGTAAACTCCACCGAAACAAGCCTGCAGCAAGATCTCTACGCACCGGCCTCGAACTCGCTTTGGACTTTGGCTACAGAAATCTACTATCGTTTTTGAGGTCGGGACGATTCCCAGATTTCGACTTTCGCTAAAACATCCTCCACCGTGATTTGGGACATGCGCCCGGGGCGGTGCTGAAAAGTCATTTTTGGTTTTTCTCCAGGAAGATGGAACGCGTCGATCAGAAGGCGTGGATCCTGACGCCAGGGACCTACCCGCGCGGGGCTGTTGTATCCATAGAGGCCGATGACAGGCTTGGCGAGCGCACCCGCAAGATGGAGAGGGCCGGTGTCTGGCGAGATGACGAGATCGGATCCGTCGAGGATCGAAACTAATCTTCGCAGGCCACAACCGAGAGCTTCCTTGGGTGGATGAAGGCACTCGCGGAGCATCTTTTCCCCGAGGGCTGTTTCTCTGGGTGAGCGGGCCCCCACGAGGATGGTCTGGAGCCCGAACTGTTCGTGCAGGGCATCGTTCAGGCGCACCCAGGAATCGGGAGTCCAATCTTTCTTGGGGTTACTGGTTCCGGCGACGAGTGCAACTCGTGGACCGGAAAGATGGCGAAAAAAGTGGGTCTGCCACTCTTTTTCTGAGGGCCACGGGCCGATGTTCCATTCGACAGGTTCCCGTGGAATTCCGATAACATCGAGAAACTCGAGAAAGTGATCCTGCACATGACCCAAGGGTCGGGGAGAGAGTTTTGTGTTGGTCGCCAGCCAGTTGAATTCGCGTGCGCGTGCACGGTCGAAACCGATCTTGATCGGAGCCTGGCAAAGAGCGGTCAGGAGGGTCGCTTTGAAGTAGCACTGGAGGTCCAAGACGACATCGAAGGGACGTTCGGAAAGTTCCATGGCCATTTTGACAAAGCCGGCCAGACCGGCCTTTCTTTCAAACAGCAGAATTTCATCCACGGCGGGGTGACCTTGGATCAAAGAGGCCCCGGCTTCCTGAAGGATCCAGGTGATGTGGGCTTTGGGGCGATGACGTTTGATTGCGTTAACGACCGGTAGAGCGTGGACGACGTCTCCGACCGCGCTGAGGAGGACGATGCAGATGCGGGGTTCTGTAGCAAGGTTCATGACCGGGGGAAGAGTTCGCGCCAAAGGGCGGGAATCTCCTTTTCGGAGTATCCCAAATCTCCACAACGGGAACGTTTCAAGAGTGAGCGAAGAAGGCGGTTTCGGTTGGCAATCTCGACTTGGGCGGGGGCTCCGATCTCGAGAAGAATCGCATCCACATCAAGGAGCCATGCTTGGGGATTCTTCTGAAAAGATCCGACCAAGAGGATATTGCGGGCATTGAGGTCGGGATGACGGATTCCTTGCCGGGTGCAGTTTTGAAAAAGCCGTCGGACGGCAGAAAAGACTCGGGCACGATCGGCCGGCTTGGGGCGTGTAGAAAGGAAGGAGGCAAGGTCACGGCTTTCGGGGAGATAGGTGGTGACGATGTCGATCCTCCACAAGGGGCCGACAGGATAAAAAAGAACGGCTTGGATTTGAGGAGTGGGAATTTTCTTTTCGGAAAGGATGGAGGCACGATCGATTTCACGACTGGCTCGGCTGGCATTGAGGTAGAGGTCGCGTGTGAATTTTCCACAAAGACCTCCATGGACACAGGGGCGTACGACGATCCCGACAGAGGGTGGAATCGGCAAAAAAGTAACGGGTGCACGTCCCGGAAAAAGACGGTGCTCAGGGTGTCGTCGGGCAGCTTGGCGAAGAGGGGTCTTGGGATTCAACTTTTGCCATGCGGTGAGGAGGGGGTTTCTGAACGTGGGGCGGATCCAAGCGGGTCCGGTGGGCAGGGAGTGAAGCTGGAATCCCTTGGGAGGAGAAGAGAGCTGACTCATGGCTGAAAAGGGGGAATCGCAAAGGGGGCGGGTTGACCCGATCGCATACTTTGTGCGATGGAGGGGGTTATCTTTTTCTGATTTGTCTCCCAGCAGTTCCAAAGATAGTTGAAGGGGGCACGGGTGGTTTCTGCGGGCAGGGCGGAGCAGTCGGCGGCCTGACGAAGAGCTTCCCGAGGTGAAACTCCTTCCATTTGAAGGGAAAAGATAGCGGCCAGGGCCTGGCTGGTGGTCCGATTTCCTTTGGAGCCTGATAGAATATTAGAGTCGAGTGCAGGGACGATCCGTTGGAGATGGTCTTCGATCCTGCGTTGCCGACGAGCCAGTTCTGCCTGTTCTTGGATTCGGCGTTGGGCTTGGGCGTCGATGTTGGCCTGAACGGGGACAACTTGGCTCTGGGCTGGTAGAGCCAGCAGGATGCCCAAGAGTAGGAAGGTGAAAAGAAGAGGCCGCACGTTACGGCTGAAGCAGGATGATTTCGTAACGAATATCGATTCCATCAAGTTGTTCGACCTGAGTGTTGAGTTCGAAATTGGCCCGGATGGAGTTTTGGATCGAGTTGATGATGGCTGCATTGCCTTTTCGAGCGAGAACTCCGCGGGCGATCTTGTTTTGGGCGGCGTAGAATCCCTTTTGGCGATCCAGCTTGTCGAAACCCAGGGTGCGGTAGGCTTTTTTGGGTTTCCCCTTTTTCCAGATCTGCACGCCTTGATCCACGATGATCTCCTCATCCGATGGAGTGGCTGCTGTCGGATTCGTTGAAGCAGGGGGTGGAATGGCCGGAAGACGAGCGGCGGGGTTTGTTTCCTGTGCCAGACAGGGAACAAGAACGAGGGAAAGCAGTGTGAGGATGAGGGTCGGGTTCATTCCGAAATGATAGGTCGAAAGGGGGTGAAATCGAGTCGTGATTTTGGCGGTAGATGAGATAAGCCAAAGGAATGAAAACAAAAAACCTGACACTACGAACCGATCCGATAACGAAACTACTCCTGGCCTTGGTGGCGGCGGGGCTTTGGTGGCACGCTTTTGCCCCTTGGGTATCGACTCCAGCGCATGCGGATGGACCGACCAAGGTGGACGTAGTTTCGGTGGGAGGTGAGAAGATCGGGATGGTGAGTCAGCAAGACATTAATGCGGAGGAACCAGATTCGTTTAAACGGGCTGGACTCCCCGTTTGTAACGTCAACACCAAGTAAGATTAGGGTTATCGGCGGCGGCCTCTTCCCCCACGGTGGCGACGTCGGTGAGGGCCGTGATGGGAGGAGGTGCGGCGTCGGGTTACCTTTCGGGTGACATGGGCGACGGCTTTGACCAATCCGCGGGTCATCCAACTCATGGCGGCAAGAAGTTCGCCAACGGGAAGTTTCGGCAAGCGGAGGCCACGCGGTTTTGTGGATTGGAGTCCGTGTTTGCCTTCTCGGGCGGCACGACGTTCCAGTTCATGATCCACTTGGTGTCCGATCCGGCGTGCTTCATCAATCGCCTCCTTCATGGAGAAAACAAAGCATGGAATGGGTTGGTCGGGCAGGTGATCGAGACGGACTTTTTCCAGAGGAACAGGGCGGACCCCATAACGACCTCCAGGTTTTCCTAGATCAGGATGACCTTCGCCTGCATGAATGAGAACCACGGCCACTTTTGGGGTATGACCATAACCCTGGCGGATCATTTCGGCAGCGGAGCGTAGTTGTTTTGCGGCGCGAGAGACGGCGGAAGCGGACCCTAGTCCGCTGAGCTTGAATTCGAATACGGCAGTCGCTTTGCCGCCGGAGAAAGCGACAGCATCAAGTTCCCGGAAACGGTGCCGACCCCGAAGCTGATCTCCATGTTCCGGGTCTTGGTAACGAAGAATGCGACGTTCTCCCAGATGGAAGTGTCGGGAGAGGATGGAGCGAACTCCGAACTCTGCGGCAAAGCTGATGACGGACAGGGCAGCTGGCTCGATTCGAACTTTGCCTTCGCGTTGGCGCTCCCGGCGACGGCGAAAGGCAAAGCCTTCCGACCAGCGGAGGTATTCGGAATCATTATAGGGAACGAGATCGACTTTGCCGTAATCGGGAGGAGTCGGGTGGGGATGCGGATGGGAATTCAGAGAGACGACTTTCCGGGCTTTTTTGCCCCCACCACGCAACAGAGGCCAGCATTACAAAGGGCGAGAGCGAGGGTGCCGGACCAGAACCAGTCTCCACAGGCGGAAAACTTGTGGTAGGCGGCCCAAGCGAGAAGGGAGAGCCCGGTGCCGTTCAGAAGAAGTCCCAAGATCACCAAAGAAAGCCAACGAATCATCTGATGGAATGGTAGGCAGATCAACCCTTCGGGCAAGAGAGGAGGAAGGGCGAGGGATTGACCCGAAGGGAGAAAAAAGGGAATCTACTCTTATGAAATTTTCAGAAATCGAAAAACAGTTGGGATCGGAGGCGAAGAGTTTGCTGGGTCATACTTGTAAAACGGTGGCTAAGTCACGGCTGCATCTGCCTGGGCCAGATTTTGTAAGTCGGGTTTGGCGGGACAGCGACCGCTCGATTTCCGTATTAAGAAATCTGCAGACCACCTTCAATCATGGTCGATTGGGGGGCACAGGTTACCTTTCGATCCTCCCGGTCGATCAGGGGATTGAGCATTCGGCGGGGGCTTCTTTTGCGCCCAACCCTGACTATTTCGATCCCGAAAATATCGTGAAGCTGGCGATCGAAGGTGGATGCAATGCGGTCACATCGACTTTGGGGGTGCTGGGTGCGGTCGCCCGAAAGTATGCCCATCAGATCCCCTTTGTTTTGAAGATCAACCACAACGAGTTGCTGACCTATCCGAATGTGGCGGATCAAAAATTGTTTGCGGGGGTGAAGCAGGCATTCGACATGGGAGCCGTGGGGGTGGGAGCGACGATTTACTTTGGATCTCCTGAGTCGGGGCGGCAGATCGAAGAGATTTCCCGTTCCTTTGCAATCGCTCATGAGCTGGGGATGTACACGATTCTCTGGTGCTATATTCGGAATCCGGCATTCAAAACGAAGGAAAAGGATTATCATCTTTCGGCCGATTTGACGGGTCAGGCGAATCATTTAGGAACAACGATCCAGGCGGATATTATCAAACAGAAGCTTCCTGAGAATAACGGGGGCTACAATGCGTTGAAGTTGGCGGGAAGCGATTATGGGAAGACCGATCCCCGGATCTACTCCGAGCTGACCTCGGACCATCCGATCGATCTTTGTCGGTACCAGGTGTTGAACTGCTTTGCGGGCCGGGCGGGTTTGATCAATTCCGGCGGAGCTTCCGGTAAGAATGACATTGCGGAAGCGGTGAAGACGGCGGTCATCAACAAGCGGGCCGGAGGAATGGGACTGATCTCAGGTCGTAAGGCGTTTCAAAAGCCCCTGAAGGATGGTGTCGAGATTTTGAACGCGATTCAGGACGTCTACCTCGCCAAGGAGATCGACATCGCTTGAGGTC
>CAMDXQ010000063.1 GCA_945878585.1 Akkermansia muciniphila | reverse complement strand
CCCGCTGCATTCAGATCGGCCAAAGCTGCCAGACCTTTCCGAATCAGCTCTTTTCGATCCCCATCAGCTTCTGGGTTGATCGCTGCAGTCACTTTAGCAAGAAGTGCATCCTTATCCGCTGCAGGCGCCTGCGCCATGGAAAAGGAGGTGAAGAGACTCAGAACAAGGGCAACAAATGTGATGCTAGATTTGATTTTCATAAAACAAATCTACCTTAGGACTCCTCCCCGTCGATCTATAACACTCGCTCCCGCCCTTCCCACCTACCGCAGGATGTGGGAGAATTCCTCCATGAGTCGCTTCTCCATCATGCCCAAGGTGGGGGAAATCCCATCCCTCCTCCATGCCACTCCATCGATGCTTCGCGATTCTCTGAAACGAAAATATCGCAAGACCCCCTGGGGGACGCTTACGGGCGGCATCTTCTCTATACTCTATATTCTCAATCCCCTGGATCTCATTCCCGAAGCCCTTCCCATCATCGGAATCGTGGATGACACCTTGGTGTTTGGGGTTTTCCTCGCCTTACTCTCCCGCGATGTTAAAAAGTACCTTCTCTGGAAATCATCTCATGAAAACTCAAACACCCTCCCCAAAAAAACCTGATCCAGGCATTCCGAACTGGCTCTTCTACTCCGGGATCGGGATGGTTCTCTCCTTGGGTGCCGCCAAAGTGTTCTTCGGCATCCTCCGACTCTACCGCTAATCCCCTCCTACTCGTCCAGCCAGTCGTCTACCGGGTGAAAATCCGCGTCTCGGACGACCTTCTCGACCCGTTGATGTAGAACCGGTTCAAAAGGTAGAATCACCCAAGCCGTCCGCCCCTCTCGTTTTCCCCGGATCACCAACCGTAAGGTATTTGGAGCCGCCGCCGCCACCTTTCCCGTGACCACAACCTCCGCGACGTCTGCATGTAACGGAACCCGCTGACAAAGAAAAGCATCGGGAATGGCCGCGACATCCTCCTCAAACGGACCCTTCGCCTCCGTCTCCTTCGCCCGCAACTCCTTCAACCTCTCTTCATAACCAGCAATCTCTTTCTGAATTGCCGTTGCATCACCCAGAAATTTTTCCAGCTCCTGCTTCTGGACGTTCACATTTTGCTTTTTTTCATCCAAGCTCGTGCTGGCCGGACTACGCAGCTGCTTCGCTTTCGTGCTCAGTCCCTTGTAACGAGCATTCCAATCCTTCTCGAACTTGTGCCAGTCATTTAGCTTTTTCTCAATCCAACCAAACTGATCCGGCATCTTGATGCTGGGCGGAGCGCGGTACAGGGCTAACCGATACTCATTCGCTGCAATCTCCGGTTGCTGAAGATCCGCGTCCTCCTCCGGATGATAAAAGAGACCCACCTCCCGAGCCCTCACCTCCACCTCCTCCAGAAACTTTTTCCGGGTGGCGTCAAACTCCAGATCCAAGGCTCCCGCTTCCTCAAGCCACAAACGGCTCACGGAGGTACGGTAATCTTCATACACCGCCTTCGCCTTTGTGGTGTCCTGCTGAAGAACTTGTTCCACCATTCGTACTTTTTCCGAAGTTCCCGCGGCATCCGCTTTTGCCAAAACGAGCGTTCTTTCCAACTCCCGAATCTGGGGTCGAATTGGAGCCAATCTTCTTCCGTAATCCCTTCGTAATCCCGCCAAACGCTCAGAAAAATCGTAAAGGACCAAAACTTCGGGTCGATCCCCTAGACGAATCTCATCCAAACTTACCTTGACGCGCACGACCGTTTTTCTCCACTCCGTCCACAACCCATAAATCACAAGAACCCCCACCGCCAATCCCACCCCCAACCACACTTTTCGATCCAAACTTCGCAGGGTCTGAAGGAGACCCCCCAGCAGATCAGACGTAATTCTCCCCGCTCCCACTCTCCGCTCTTCCACCGCAGCAGCTGCCTCGACCCCTGGGGCTGGAGCGTGAACGGGAGTAACGACTCTTCGACGAACTCGGGGCTGATTCTCTTCTACCGGCCTGACCTTCAGCCTCAGTTTTTGCTGGGGTGGCTTCTTCTGCCCACCCTCCGACGGCGGGTTGGTATCCTCCGACATCCTAACGCTCTTCCGGGTAACTTCCCAGAATCCGCAAATCCTGCGTCTGCTTTTCCAATCTTAACAAAGCCCTGCGAAAATCAGGACGATCCTCGTGACCCCTCACATCCACAAAAAAGACATATTCCCACGGTTTCCCGGGGGCGGGTCGGGACTCCACCTTCAATAAGTTCAACCCCTTCCCTGCCAAAACTCCAAGTGCCCGATGCAGTGCCCCCGCACGGTGAGGAAGCGAGAAAAGGAGGCTAGTCTTGTCCTTCCCCGTAGCCGCAGTCGGCTCCTGCCCTAGAATATAAAACCGTGTGCTGTTTTCAGATCGGTCTTGAACGTTGCGATGGCGCACCACCAACCGATAAATCTGGGCTGCCCACGGGCTGGCCAATGCAGCCGCACCCTTTTCCACCGAAGCCCTTCGTGCGCCCTCCGCAGTGCTCGCGACCTCCACCAACTTGGTCTGACCTAAATGCAACGCCAGCCAGTGACGGCACTGGGCTAACGCTTGGGGATGGCTGTAGAGAACCCGAATCGGGCCACTCTTCGTTTTACTAAGGATCGCATGGCGTATGGATAGATAAATTTCACCACAAATCGTTGCATGGCTTGTCAAAAGCGCCTCTTGAGTCGCACCCACGGCTCCCTCGTTCGAATTTTCGATCGGCACAACCCCCACTTCAACTTCGCCCCTCTCCACTGCAGAAAAGATTTCTGCAATCGTCGGACAAGGCACCAAATCGGTTCCCACACCAAACCGCTCCCGTGCGGCCTGATGACAGTAGGATGCAGCGGGTCCTAGGTAAGCTACCCTCATTCCCCCTTGGGACTGACGACCCGTGGCCAAAATCTCCCGATAAATCGCTCGCAAACTCGCCCCATCCATCTTCCCCTTGAGTCGGGCACTTAATCTTCGGAACAGGGCTGCTTCTCGAGCGGGTGCAAAAATCGCCTGGCCACTCTCCAGTTTTTGCCGGCCGATCTCATGGGCGATGCCGGCTCGCTGCTCCAGCAGACGAACCAGCTGATCGTCCAGTTGGTCAACCCTGCGTCGAAGACTCGACAGTTTCATGAATCAGCTCCTCTTGTTGGGGACCCGCCGGATCGGCAGGCGCGGGTAACTTCACCCTTCGCAGCTCCTCCGAATTTGGCAACTCCTCCAAATCGCGCAGACCAAAATGTTCGAGAAAAAGAGGAGTTGTCGAATAAAGGATCGGTCGACCCGGAGCTTCGCTCCGTCCTGAGATCCGGATGATTCCCCTTTCCTCCAAAGTGGCGATCGTTCCACTACAATCCACACCTCGGACCGCCTCGATCTCCGCCCGAGAAATCGGCTGCCGATAGGCAATGACCGCCATCGTTTCCAACGCAGGCGGACTCAACCGGGGCGGTCGAACCACCCCTTTCAACTTCGCAATCCAGCCGGAGAGGTCAGGGGCCGTGCCAATTCGAAAGCCTCCTGCAACTTCCCTCAAAATCAGACCCCGGGGAGCCAACCTTTCTCCCAAATGGTTCAACTCCTCCCGAACCTGATCTTCCTGCACCTCGGGCCAGCCCTGCCCTCCCTCCGGCCCTTCCCGCAAAATCCCCGCAAGACGCGAGGGTTCCATCGGCTCAGTCGCCGCGAACAAAAGTGCCTCAAGTACTCGTGCCCATTCCATATTCGTTCCTAGAAAACTGCGGAATTGTCGCTCGCTTGACCAGTCCCTTCCTCTGTTGAAACAACCTCTGTGGGCACACCCAAAACTCCATCCGGGGTTCGATGGATTCGAATGGGTTGCAACGGCCCCTCCTGTACAGCGGCAAGTTGCCGTAACCGAATCAACTCCAACATGGCCAGAAAAGTCACCACCACCTCGCCTCGGGAAGACATGCTCCGAAACAGATCTTCAAAAAGAATCTCCTCCCCCGGAACAATTCGATCCAACAAGAACTCGATTTTTTCACCCACCGTAAACTTTTCATCCTCAAAACGGCCGACCTTGGATCTATCCTCCACCGAACGGAGCACTTTCTGGAACGCCCATACCAGATCGAACATGGAAACTTGCCCAGGCCCTTGCATCGCCTGTTTCACCACCACCCGCTCAGGGATTCTTCCGAAGATTCTAGAATGCAGCGCCTCTCGGTCCCCTAACTGACCAGCCGCCTCTTTAAACTTACGGTACTCGATCAGCTGTCGAATCAGCTCCCACTTCGGATCCTCATCCTCCACCTCCTCCGGTGGACGATCTTGGACAGGCAGCAGGGTTCGGCTCTTGAGATAAATCAACGTTGCGGCCATCACCAGAAATTCACCCACTACGGCCAGATTCTCCTCCCTCATCTTGTCTAATCGCTCCAGATACTGTTCCGTCAGCTTTTCCAAACGGATTTCGTAAATATCCATCTCCTGCTCTTTGATCAGATGGAGAAGTAAATCGAGTGGCCCCGTAAAGGCGGCCAACTCCACCCGGAGTGCCTCACTTCCAGGTGTCTCGAGCATCGGAATCATTTCTGGGTCCCCACGGCAGAGCGTACCCGCTTCAAAACCTGCTCAGCTGTGTTTCTTGCTTTGGCTGCCCCTTCCTTCATCCACGTTTCCACCCGTTTTGGATCCGAGGCCAACTCCTCCCTCTTTTTTCTCATCCCCTCAAATTCCTTGAGAACCAGATCGGCCAAGCTCTTCTTTAGATCTCCATATCCGCTACCACCCTTTTCCATCCGACCGCGGTATTCCGCCCGCTCTCCTTCTGTCCCCATCAACCGCACCAACCCCCACAGAGTACTCCGTTCCACCACCTTGGGCGCCTCTACCGGAGTGGAGTCGGTCTTGATACCCATGATTTTTTTTCTCAGTTCTTTTTCGGGGGCAAAGATCTCCAGCGTGTTGCCGTAGGATTTACTCATCTTCTGCCCGTCCACTCCAGGGACAACCCCGGCATCCTCCCGAATAATCGACTCCGGCAATTTAAAAACAGGCCCGTACTTCTCGTTAAATTTCCCTGCAATATCCCGTGCTACTTCCAGATGCTGCTTCTGATCCTGACCTACTGGGACCCGGTCGGCATCATAAAGAAGAATGTCGGCAGCCATCAGCACCGGATAAGCAAAGAGCCCGTGGGAGGCGGCAATGCCTTTGGCCACCTTGTCTTTGTAACTGTGGCATCTCTCCAACAACCCCATCGGGGTTACAGTCGAGAGATACCAAGCCAATTCGTGCACCTCGGGAACTGCGCTTTGCCGGAAGACGACCGCCTTTTCTGGGTCCACCCCGCAAGCCAAAAGATCCAGATAGGTTTCGGAGACCAAACCGGCCAACTGACCCGGTGCCGCTGCACCCGTCAGAGCGTGATAGTCGGCCAAAAAGTAGTAGGCCTCCCCCTGATGTTGCATCTCCACGGCCGGTCGAATCATTCCAAAATAGTTCCCCAGATGGAGTCGCCCCGTAGGCTGAATTCCAGAGAGATATCGCATCCTTGATCGTGGCCTCGGGAGCTCCTTTTCGACCAGATTTTTTTGTAAGTTGTTCAGGATTCACTGGAAACACCACCCCCACATGTCGACTCGCCTCATTGGGGCTTTTCTGCGATTTTATTTGAATGATCGACTCGCCCAGCACGCTTTCTCGCGGTTCCGTAGCCTCGCAAAGCGATCCCTATGCCGCGTGTAGCCAGTTGGCCAAAGAACACTACGAAAACTTTCCAGTTGGCCGCCTTGTGCCCAAGAAACTCCGCCCCCACGTCCACGCCGTCTATGCCTTTGCCCGGGTGGCTGACGATCTGGCCGACGAAGGATACGCCGATCCTCGCCAAAAAAACCCCAATTCGAAGGCTCCTACCCAAGCCCAGCGCCTTGCTGTGTTTGAATCGTATCAGGAAGCCTGGCAACAGGCCCTGAACGGCCAATCGTACGACCCTCAATACCAGTGGATCTTCTCCCCTCTTCAAAAAACGAAAGCGGAGCTAAACCTCCCAGACTCCCTTTTCACCGATCTTCTCAGCGCCTTTGCACAGGACATTGTCCAACGGCGATATGAAACCTTCCCCGATGTGCTCGACTACTGTCGCCGAAGCGCAAACCCGATCGGCCGGCTGGTTCTCCTGATTCATGGAGAACGAAGCGCCGAACTCGCCCAACTCTCCGACCATGTGTGCACCGGCCTGCAACTGGCCAACTTTTGGCAAGACATCTCGGTCGATCTCGGAAAAGACCGCATCTACCTTCCCCAGTCCGATCTACGTCGTCTCGGGGTCTCCGAGGAGGATCTGTTTGGCGGTCGTGCCACCCCCAATTTCCGAAACTGTGTTCGTTACCAGTGCGAGAGAACATGGTCCCTCTTCCGCCAAGGAGAGCCTCTTTCGAGTCGTTTACCCCGTCCGCTTTCTTGGGAAATTCGACTCACGTGGCTGGGCGGAACAGAAATTCTCAGAAAAATCGAATCCCAGTACTACGACACGCTAAGCCAGAGGCCGAAAGTTTCGAAGTTTGATTTTCTCCGGCTCGGTCTCCAAGCCTTTTTCGGCCAATGAATTCTTCCCCAGCCCCCGGAGGCACAGGAGAACGAATCACCCGCAAGAGTGGCTCAAATTTGGCCCT
>CAMDXQ010000062.1 GCA_945878585.1 Akkermansia muciniphila | reverse complement strand
GTCTTGTTCTGGTTTCTTCTCGGTTCCGGAGTGGGTCGCTCCCTCGTCGCTCCCGGATTTCGTGAACGAACCGATTATCTGACCTATTTCTTTCCTGGCATCGTTCTCCTGATCATTCTTTTTACGGCTATTTTCTCGACTGTTTCGGTGATTGAAGATCGGCGAGAAGGATTTTTACAAGGGGTTTTGGTTGCTCCGGACGGACGCTCGGCAATTCTTTTTGGGAAACTGATGGGAGGAACGTTGTTGGCAGTGTTTCAGGCGATCGTGGTTGTGCTTCTTGCGCCTTATTCAAATTATCATCCGGATGCGCGGGTCCTTTTTTACCTTTTGGCGATCATTGCCGTATTGGCCGTGGGGCTAACCGCTCTCGGCTTCCTGATTGCCTGGCCGATGGATTCGACCCAAGGGTTTCACGCCCTCATTAATCTGTTTTTCGTGCCCCTTTGGTTCCTGAGCGGAGCCCTTTTTCCTCCAGCGGGTGCAGCAGAGTGGATTCGAGTTCTCATGAGGTTTAATCCCTTGAGCTATGGACATGATGCGTTGGCCGGGCTGTTGGCGACCCGACCGGGAATGCCCTTGCCGGTTGATCTGTCTCACGATTTTTCGATCGTGTGTGCCACAACGCTTTTGCTGGTTATGGCCTGCGCTCTTCAGGTCAGCCGACGTTCGTGACGGCTTTGCCGCCGGTCCAACCTGGGCCGCGTCCTGCCAACCGAAATCTCACAGCTGCGATCTGGGCCCTGCTTGTTGCGGGTCTGATCGTGGTGATTGCTGCAGGGGTGAGAGAGATCTGGCTTTCGGCAGAGCGCCAAGAGTTTCGTGTTTTGCCTGTTCTGGGGCAGATATCTGATTTTCAATTAACCGAGCGGGATGGTCAGAAACGATCTCTGGCGGATCTTCAGGGGGAGGTTTGGCTGGCCGATTTCTTTTTCAGTACTTGTCCCGGGCCTTGCCCGATTCTTTCAAGCCGGATGGCGGAACTGGCCCAAGCGGTCAAACGAACCAAGGGAAAGGTACGGATTGTTTCGATCACCGTGGATCCAGCGACCGACACACCGGAACGCCTGCGTGCTTATGCCCAGCAGTACGGAGCAGGATCCAACTGGTGGTTTTTGACCGGATCCTTGTCCGAGATTTATCGGCTCGCCCGGGAAGGTTTCAAACTGGTGATTGAGGAGAATCCTGCAGCATACGTTCCCCAATCAGGGAAGATGCTGCACAGCACCAAAGT
This sequence comes from Akkermansia muciniphila, assembly GCA_945878585.1. Lineage (GTDB taxonomy): Bacteria > Verrucomicrobiota > Verrucomicrobiia > Methylacidiphilales > Verrucolacustridaceae > Verrucolacustris. The sequence continues at coordinate 5,433 of CAMDXQ010000062.1, read as the reverse complement.
TGCACTCGTAGATGGTCGTGGACAGGTTCGGGCCTATTACAACGGGACCGAGGCGGATCTTTTGGCACGGGTCTTGCCTGACGTGGGGGATCTTCTGCGTGAAGCAGGCGAAAAAAAATGACCCTGCATGACCTTCCACTTCTGAATGCATGCCTGAACGCGACCACCGCAGTGCTTCTTTTGGCAGGGTGGATTCAGATTAAGAAAGGGAACAAGGAGGCGCATAAGAAAATCATGGGAACCGCATTTTGCGTTTCCTCCGTTTTTCTTGCCTCCTATCTGCTCCACAAGTTCACCGTCGGGCCGAAACTTTTTCCGATGCAGGGTTGGATCCGAACCCTTTATTTCTTTATTTTAATTCCGCACACGATTCTCGCTGTCCTGAATCTGCCCTTCATTTTGGCTGTGGTCTGGTTTGCTGCGACGGGGCAGTTCGAAAAACACAAGAGACTAACCCCTTGGGTTTGGCCGGTATGGATGTACGTGTCGGTGACAGGTGTTCTTGTCTATCTCATGCTTTATCGCTGGTGCGCTTAGTTGTCCTTGTAGGGGGCAGGATTACTTGCAACTGAGTCTCAAAAGAGGCAAATTGAACCTGTGGAGACTTTCGGACAGCAAATGGAGGGAAATTTTCTCAACCTGACGCAGGTGGGTCCGGGAACCGAGGTCAGGGTCAGTCGCTTGGAGTGCCCGCCGACGACTTGCCAGCGCCTCCGAGAAATGGGTTTTTGTGAAAATGCCTTGGTGACGAAAATTCGTGGTGGGGCGGATCTGGTTTGTTGGGTCTGTGGGACCCGAGTGGCTTTGAGTGCCCGTCTGGCCAAGCAGATTTTGGTCGAGCACGTGGACGGAAGGTCCTAAGCGAACGTTTACCGGGGAAGTGGCCCCGCTTTTTCGATGAATCAGGATGGAAAAAAACGCTGGGTTGCTGTGGTCGGAAACCCCAATGCCGGGAAGAGTACTCTTTTTAATGCCCTGACCGGTTTGCGTCAGCGGGTGGGAAACTATCCGGGTGTGACGGTGGAAAAAAGAACCGGCACAGCCTTCACCCTTCACGGAGAAGCGATTGAGCTGATCGATCTTCCGGGACTGTACAGTCTGAATCCTCGTTCGCCGGATGAGAAAATTGCGTGGCAAGTTCTCCACGGAGAATCCTCGGGTGTGCCCCGCCCTGACGCGGTTCTTTGTGTGGTGGATGCGAGTAATCTGGAGAGAAATCTTTTTCTGGTTACCCAGGTGATGGAGCTGGGTTTGCCTGTGCTCGTTGCCCTGAACATGGTGGATGTGGCGGAGGGGAGGGGAATTCGTCTTCATCCAAATGATCTGAGTCTGAAACTGGGTGTGAAATTCATCCCTACCCAGGCGCATCGGGGGAAAGGGTTGGTTGAGTTGCGGGCCGCTCTGGGCCAAAGCCTTGCGCACCCAGGACCAAGGCGGTGGACCATGCCTCCCCCTTTGGCTGCTGCGGTCGGTCAGATAGCAGCGGCTTGGAGAGAATCGTTGCCGGCTGAAGTAAGAGCGGAGGGAAAAGCCTTGGAGTTACTCGCCGGTTCGAATTCAGGACCGGAGGGAGCGAAGAAACTTGCGGTGGCATGGAGGGAAAGGTTTCGGAAGGAGGCGTACGATTGGTCCGCTGCAGTCGTCCATGCCCGATACTCTTATCTGCAGACTGTGCTGAAGGAGGCTGGAATCGGATCCGGAATATCAGGGGGAAGTTGGACCGACTGGATTGACTCTCTGGTGCTACATCCGGTCGCGGGCTGGGGGGTTCTGGCAGGAATGATGATGGCTCTTTTTGTATCGATCTTCTCGATTGCCTCCTACCCGATGGAGTGGATCGATGCCGGTTTCAGTGCGTTGGGGTTATGGCTGCAGGGTTGGATGCCGCCGGGGATTTTTTGCGATCTGCTGGTGGATGGAGTTTTGGCAGGAGTGGGTGGGGTGGTGATCTTTCTTCCCCAGATTCTGATTTTGTTTTTCTTCCTTGGGCTACTGGAGGATTCCGGATATCTCGCCCGAGCAGCTTTTCTCCTCGACCGCGTGATGCATCCTGTGGGGTTGAGTGGAAAATCGTTCATTCCATTGCTGAGTTCTTACGCGTGTGCCATTCCGGGGATTATGGCCACGAGGACGGTGGAGGATCCAAAGGATCGTCTCACCACCATTCTGATTGCTCCGTTGATGAGCTGTTCCGCAAGAATCCCTGTCTACACGACCCTTCTGGCGGCTGCCGTGCCCGTGGCACTCGTTCCTGTCTGGGGAAAGGCTGCAGCCATGCTGGGTCTTTATGTATTGGGAACGGGAAGTGCGTTTCTCTTGGCGTGGGTGTTCCGTAAGAAAATGTTGGGGGGAGGCTCTCCTCCCTTGATCCTTGAGCTTCCGCCTTATCGTTGTCCCGCTTTTCAAACAGTTGCTCTGCGGATGTGGGAGCGGGCCCTGATATTCCTACGCAGGGCAGGGACGGTCATTCTGGCTCTTTCCATACTTCTCTGGTTTGTTTCGAGTTTTCCGAAGAGTTCGGAGGATGAATCGGTCAACTTAGCGGCAAGTTTTGCCGGACAGTTGGGGCACTGGATGGAACCGGTGATCCGGCCCCTGGGCTTCGATTGGCGGATTGGAATTGGGTTGGTGGCTTCCTTTGCCGCACGGGAGGTTTTTGTCAGCACTATGTCGATCGTTTACCACGTCGGTGGGGAAGAGGAGGGGCTGATTCAAGCAATGCGAACAGCAACTTGGCCAGATGGAGGGCTCATCTACACCCCGATAACGTGTCTTTCCCTGATGGTTTTCTACGTTTATGCGCTCCAATGTTTAAGCACTGTGGCTGTGGCAAAGAGGGAGACCGGGGGGTGGAAGTGGCCAGTCTTCATGATGATTTATATGACTGGATTGGCTTATTTGGGGGCTTGGCTGGTGCAGATCGTCGGGCATGCCCTAGGTTTTTAAGATGAAAGAAAATTGGCAGAACGTCCTTGTGGGCGGATTCGTTCTGGCGGCGCTGATTTATCTTCTCATCAAGTTTTTCGGGAAGGGGGGGGGCAAGGGAACAGGTTGTGGAAAATGTTCCTCTTGAAAAAAAGCCTGAATGCAAAAAACGAATAAGGAGCTGATCAGAGCTGCTTACAAAGGAAGATAGCAGACCGTGTTTGAGAGCAGGATCATGATAAAAACTAGACAAGTGATCAGTGGGCCAAGAATAATCCGACCGGTCATGAGGTAAAAGTAGCGGTGAAAGTAGGGGAGGATGAACATCGTTGGTACAACGGCAAATAAAAGGTTCACGTAGAGCCAGCCCTCGGTCCATCGAACCGTGCCCGTCATCGACAAGGTTCCATACTGAACCAAAAGGATCAGGAACAACCCAAGGGAGTTCCCCAGCCCGGCGAGGAGCAGACTGCGCCAAGCAGGAGTACCAGCAAAACGTAGCGAAAGATTGGCCCGGAGGGAGTTGGATAGGAAAAAAACGAAAAAGAATGGAGCGTAGATGGGCATGAGTAGAAGAAGAGGTGGTTGGAAGAGACGGACACCGAGAAAGAGAAACCGGTAATCGACATGAAAGAGTGAGTAGACAACGAAAAGCAGGCCAAAGAAGAAAAAGAAAACCATAACAGCGAGAAGGAGGGCACGCCGTAATTCTCCGGGGTTAAGGTTGATTCCGAGATTCTCCCGTGAGAAAGATTTTCCGTGAATCTTTAGGCCGATAAAGAATAGGACAAAACCGAGGATACCGTTGGCTAGGGCCCAGAGCATGACCCCGTTATTCATCCGTTGGGGGAAAAACCAGGTTTGTTGTCTTCCCGAGGCTTCGACAAAGAGTTTTTGTGAGAGTTCAGTCAGTGGGATATAGGAAAAACAGGCGAAGACCGCACCGGTCAGAAAGAGTGTCCAAAACACCAACCTCTGCCAACCAACGGGGCGGGGTGATGCCGGAGGAACGGGATGCACGAGAGTATGAAAGTAGGGAATGCCTTGCAGTAAAAGCCGGGTGAAGGGAATGAGGGAGATCAGGGAAGCCGCAAAGGTGCAGAGGGATAAAATTTCTTTCCAGATCCAAATCTGGTCCGTGCCATGAAGGGAATCTTTCAGGTCGAAAACAGTGCGAAAATATTCCAGTTGATGGGTGGTTGCCAAACGGCTGTAAGGCTGAAAAGGGTGAAGTACGGGCTCATTATGAATGACTCGGAGGGTTCTGGACGCAGGATCTCCGTAGAAGTGATCGATTTCGACCTCGGTGATGGTGGGTTCTCCATCTTTTTGACCGGATTGCACAAAGCGAAGAGCTTCGGGAGCTTTCCTCATATCGGCGTTTTTGAGTTCGTTCCGGAAGGCTCCTTCATCATAGAGCCCATAGCTAAGGCCGAGGTTCGACTGCACGTTGCGCAGGATCTTATTTTTGAGCGAGAGTATGTAACCGGAAATATAGGCGGAGTGAACCTTGCTGGGTCTTGCCTTCTCCATTGCCTCCTCCCCAAAGTGCGAAGCGGCCTGTAGAGCTGCATTTCCTCCGGCGGAATGACCGGTCACCCCGATGCGGGATTTGTCCACGTAATTCAGGTTGTCGGTCTCTGTCAGGTAGTCGACAACGGCAAACATTCCATAGCCTTCCTCTGTGGCGGAGCGGGTGCTGAGGGAGGCACTCGAAAAACCTTGGGCATAAGGATCGATCGCAATAACGACGATGCCCCGTCGGGCGAGTTCGAGAGAGATGGTGGCTTGGGTCTCCTTGGATCTTTGAAACCCAGGAACGACGATAACTGCCGGTGCGGGATTTTTCCCCGTTGCGCTGAGGGGTCGAAACAGATCCGCCGCCACCCATTGGCCATTTTGTGTTGGAAGATTGATGGAGGTGACACGGACTTTTCCCCATGAGCTGTGGATCAACGAAGCCAGAGCACTGGAGATCAGGACAATGGTGAGGCAAAGGCCGAGAAATTTAAAATCTCCAGATGAGGTGGATGAAGAATCCATCAGTCACCTATTCTGAACTTGGTTGGATGCACGTTCAAGAAGCCCGTTCGAGTTCGTTCGGAAATTAGCTTCGCATGGGCTTTCCTCATCTCGTAGCTTAAGCGCGCATGATGGCGGTTGATCAATCTTCCAAGACCGCGTGGTACCGCATTCTTTATGTGCAGGTTTTAATGGCCGTGGCGGCCGGTATTTTGGTGGGGGCCTTTTTCCCGGAATTTGGAAAATCCCTCAAGCCACTGGGGGATGGTTTTATCAAGCTCGTTAAAATGATGATCGCCCCAATCATCTTCTGTTCGGTGGTCCATGGCATTGCCTCCATGGGCGATCTCAAACGGTTAGGCCGTACCGGATTCAAGACTCTGGTCTATTTTGAGGTCGTCTCCACCCTAGCCTTGATCATTGGGCTGGTGGTGGTGAACCTTCTCCGTCCAGGAGATGGGTTCAATCTCGATGTGCAGACCCTCG
>CAMDXQ010000061.1 GCA_945878585.1 Akkermansia muciniphila | reverse complement strand
TTGAGCATCGCCAACGGCACGGAGTTCACCCTGACGTGGACTAGTCCGAGCCCGACTGGCTCCGGGGCTTCGCGCCAGATCGGCTTGGCGGATGTTGTGGTGAGCACGAGCGCGCCTACGCCCGCTGCCCCGAGCAACCTGTCCTACATGCCGGCGACGGTCAGCGGGACGGTGGGGACGGCGATTAGCAGCCTGACGCCCACGGTGACGGGGACGGTGGATACGTATTCGGTTAGCCCAAGCCTGCCGGCGGGGCTTTCGATCAATTCCACTTCCGGCGTGATCAGCGGCACGCCGACGGCGGTGGCGGCTTCGGCGACCTACACGGTGACGGCAGAAAATGCGGGTGGCAGTACGACCACAACGGTAAGTGTGACAGTTAATTCTGCGGGAAGTACGTACGCTGGTTGGTCGGGTGGGGCGGCGCTGGATTCGGCTGGGCTGGCCAAGTATGCCATCGGTGGGGCCAGTAGCCTGACCGCGAATGATGGGGTGAAGCCGAACACCGCACTGACAGGCGGATTCTTAGTCATCACCGCGATTGTTCGTACTGATAATTCGAATTTGACCGTGGTGGGACAAGCAGTGACCGATCTGGCCAACTATGCGAGTGGCACAGGGGTGACGACGGTGAATGGGGTGGAGACAACCGATCAGACGGGTGTGCCGACCGGGCACAAGCGAAAGACGTTCTCGGTCGCGCAAGGCTCAGATGCCAGGAAGTTCATGCGCTTGAGTGCGTCGCTGGCCTTGAGCGGAGTGAACACGACCGTAACGGTGGCGAAGGATAGTGGTGGGGCCACCTTCCTGCAGGTGACGGGAGCTACGGCGGGAGCGACGAGTGGTGGATCAGCCACCAGTGACAAGCGGACAATCTACTACTTTGCGTTCGACACTACCTCTAGCCCAACTTACACAGGTGGCGATTGGCCCGATGTGTTAGTGCAGGGTCAGTTAAGTTCGGGGGCTGGGGTGACGGCGACTTTAACAAAAAATAGCAGTGGCATGTTGCTGGTGAACGGATTGCCGGCGTACCAGTTTGGGGGAGATAGTGGCTCGACGACGGCTAGTGGTGTTAGTAGTGCTTGGCCTGCGATGCGAGCTGATGGGACAAAGACCACGACTGGGCCGAGCGGAACGCTGCAGTAGGGGGGGTTGTTTGATCCCACGCTTGTGGGAGGTGAACGTTCATTCCGCAGAGAAGCGGAGTACGCCGAGGCCCGCAGGGGCGGAAGAAATTGCTCACGCAAAGTCCGCTAAGGACGGAAAGGGGGGTTTAAAATTCGCCCCGCGGTTGCGGGATCCCGCATGTGCGGGAGAATTCGGAAAGCGGAATTCGGAAAACAGAACGAGGGACAGCGTTGCCCTGCGGTGGGGGTCTGCTAGAACTTTTTGATGGCGAGTAGGTTCAAGGTTTTTGTGACGGATGGGGTTTCCCCCAGCGGAGTGGATGTGCTGAAGGCGTGTCCGCAGATCGAGGTGATTGAAAGTCCTACGCTGAAGGAGAAAGAGCTTCTCGAAAAGTTGAAGGGTTGCGATGCCCTGGTGGTGCGCAGTCAAACTCAGGTCAGCAAAGCAGTTTTGCAGGGGTGTCCCACTATTCGGGCGGTGGGTCGGGCGGGAGTAGGTGTGGACAATGTGGATGTGGATGCGGCCACCGAAAAGGGCGTGGTGGTGATGAATACTCCGGCAGGAAACACGGTAAGCACGGCAGAGCAGGCTTTTACCTTGCTGTTGGGGTTGGCCCGACATTTGCCCCAGGCGCACGCCTCGATGTCGGCCGGGCAGTGGGACCGAAAAAGTTTTCAGGGAACGGAGCTGAATGGGAAGACGCTGGGAATATTGGGGATGGGCAGAATCGGAGGAGAGGTGGCGCGAAGGGCGATCGCTTTTGGGATGCGAGTGATGGCGTACGATCCGTATCTTTCGGCCGGGAAGGCACGCAGTTTGCAGGTGGAGCTGATCGATCGGGTGGAGGATCTGTTGCCTCAGGTGGATTTCATCACGATGCATTTGCCGATGACGGAGGAGACGAAGGGAATTTTGAGTGAGGAGCGGCTGAAGTTGTGTCGCAAGGGAGTGAAGATTGTCAACTGTGCGAGGGGCGGGCTGGTGAGCGAGGCGGTGCTGTTAAAGGCGATTGAGGCGGGTCAAGTGGGTGGAGCCGCGCTGTATGTTTTTGAGGAGGAGCCGCTGACGGCGGATCATCCGTTGAGGAAGAACAAGAAGGTGATTTTAACGCCTCACTTGGGGGCCTCGACCGCCGAAGCGCAGGAGAGTGTGGGGATCGAGATTGCCGAGGCGATTCGGGACTATTTGACGGAAGGTGCGGTGCGGAACGCGGTGAACATTCCTAGTGTTGATGCGAGGACGATGGCCAAGTTGCGGCCTCAGATTGAGTTTGGATTTCGGTTGGGAAGATTGTTGTCGCAGATTGCGCCGAGTCGTTGCGACCGGTTGACGATTAGTTATGCGGGAAAGATTGGGGAGGAGGATACGACTCCGATCACGAGAAGTATTTTGAAGGGATTTCTTTTTGGGGCGGGCGGGGGAGAGGTGAATGAGGTGAATGCTCCCAAGATGGCGGCGAATCTGGGGTTAAAGTTGAGTGAGACGAAGCAGGCGGAACCGGGGGAGTATGCGGAGTTAATTTCTGTGAGGGCGGGTCAGGATTCGAAAGAGGCGGAGGTGAGCGGCACGTTCTTTGGAACGAGTCCTCACATCGTCCGGATCAATGAACAGTGGATGGAAGCGCGGCCGGAGGGATTCCTTTTGTTGATGGAAAACAAGGATCGTCCAGGGATCGTGGGGTGGATCGGAACGTTGCTGGGCAAGCACAAGGTGAACATTGCTAGTATGACCCTGAGTCGAAGTGCGCCGGGATCGAAGGCCTTGAGCGTGCTGAATCTGGATTCGGCGCCTGGGGATGAGGTTTTGAAAGAGATGCTGGCCGATAAGGATATTACGTCGGTGAGGGTGGTGAAGATTTAAGTGGGGATAGGGATAGGGATAGGGATTAAGGGGTTAAGGGGTTAAGGTGCTTATAAAGCTATGGCCCGAATGCGGGACTTATTGGCAGGGAGTTATCAAGATATCGGTTCTTATTCTAAAGCATTGATGGGTAGGCCTCATACAGACAAAGCCCCGATGTTCTTCTAAAGTTATTCACATAGCGGTAAGGCGGTTGTTCGGGGCTATTAGAGGGATTCTCGATCGTTTTTGAGATTCGGCATAGGTTCGGAATATGAAAGGGGCACTCCTCATAGGATTGATAGGTATCTGGTCGGTCGGATTAGCCGAGGAAAAGTACCCGGATGGGATGACGATTTTGGAGACGCCGAGGAGCGGGGAAATGCGGGTGGTGACGGGAAGCAAAGCTGAGCTGGATGTGGCGCGGGAACCGGCTTCCACTTTCAAGGTGGTGATTGCTTGGGCGGCGCTGGATCGGGGGTTGGTCCAAGATGTGGAAGCACCGTTGGAGGGGGCGGAGAGGTCGGGGTTGAGGCAGTCGCTCCAAAAATCGATCAATCCGCCCTTTGCCATTTTAGCCGAAAAGTTGGGTGAAGAGGTTTTGGCGGAGTACGCGGAACGGAGCGGTCTGATCGAGGGAAAGATCCCGAAGGGCTGGATGAAGGCAGGAGGCCAAGAAGCGGCCCATGCTGCGGATTTGAAAACAACCCTACGAAGGGAACATTCGATGGCAGTCGCCTGGATGCGTGGCACCGCGCCTTGGGACGGAGAGGCGGGAAAAAAGTTGCAGGATGCTTTGATCTGGAAAGGGGAGAAGGTTCTCTTGCGGGCGAAGACCGGTTCCTACGGGGGTTGTCTCTGGATGACCGGATATGGACCGGATAAGGCAGTTACGGTTTTCATGGAGGGGCCTGTTTCCCGACGACCGAAAATCCTGAAAGCTTTTTTCGGGCGTTGGGGAGTGGAACCTGCCAGCCCGTAATTCAAAAATCGCCGTTAATAAGTTTGGGTTGGCGCTTGTGGGATGCGTTCCGCTTCAGCACTTTATCAGCTTCATGATTCCCCGTTATTCCCGCCCCGAAATGACGTCCCTGTGGTCCGAAGAAGCGAAACTTTCACGTTGGTTGGAAATCGAGATCCTTGCTTGTGAGGCGATGGCCAACCGCCGAATCATTCCTCGGAAAGATGCTCGGACAATTCGGCGCAAAGCGAAGTTCAACATTCGGCAGGTTCACAAAAACGAAGAGCGGACGCGTCACGATGTTTTGGCCTTCTTGGAAGATGTGGCGTCCCACGTAGGCCCGGCTGGGCGCTGGATTCATCAGGGACTGACCTCCTCCGATATTCTCGACACCACGTTGGCTTGGCAGTTGCGGGATGCGGCCGATCTCCTGATTGCAGGAGTGAGAAAAGTGAAAGCAGCAGCGGCCATGCGGGCGCGCAAACATCGTGGGATGCTGACGATCGGGCGTACCCATGGAATTCATGCCGAGCCTACGAGTCACGGAATTCGGATGGCCCTTTTGCATGACGAATTTTGTCGTGCGGAAGAGAGGTTGGTGGCCGCCCGGGACGAGATTGCGGTCGGCAAACTTTCCGGTGCGGTGGGCACCTATGCGCATCTGGATCCTTCGATCGAAGCGTTCGTGTGTAAAAAACTGAAACTTAAACCCGGAGCCGCCACTCAGGTTGTCCCGCGGGATAGACACGCGGCTTTTGCGTTGGCGCTCTCGTTGGTGGCGGCGAGTGCAGAGCGGTGGGCGACCGAGTTCCGGCATCTTCAAAGGACAGAAGTCGGCGAGGTTGAGGAGCCTTTTGCGAAGGGCCAGAAGGGGAGTAGTGCGATGCCCCATAAACGGAATCCGGTGAACGGGGAGCGGATCTGTGGGCTGGCTCGAATTGTGCGTGGGCATGCAGTTGCTGCACTGGAAAATGTGGCTTTGTGGCATGAGCGGGATATCTCCCACAGCTCGGCCGAGCGGATTCTTTTTCCCGATGCTACGATCCTGCTGGATTTTATTTTGAATGATCTGGAGGGATTGGTGAGGGGACATAAGGCGGATGCGAAGCGGATGCTCGCGAATCTTGGATCTTCCCGTGGGTTGTGGGCTTCCCAAGGGGCGCTGCTGGCGTTGACCCGTGCGGGATTGGCTAGGAGAGAGGCGTACGAGGCGGTGCAGAAACATGCGATGGCAACCTGGCTAGAAGGTGGAGCGGATTTTACCACTCGGCTGGAGTCGGATCCCGAATTGGGAAGAAAAATCGGAAAGAAGGGATTGCGGGAGGCGTGCAATGCCTTGCGGCATCTCCGGCACGAAAAACTGATTCATCGCAGGTGCGGACTTTAAAAAGGAGCAAGCCACATGAAGATGAAAGCGATTGTCACCGTCACGTTGAAACCGTCGATTCTTGATCCGCAGGGGGAAGCGGTGGCGCATGCTCTGCAAAACATGGGAGTCAAAGGGGTGCAGTCGGTGCGGATTGGAAAGCATATCGAGTTGGAGATTGAGGGGGGTGAGGAGAAAGCGTTGCGGGCGAAGCTGGAGGAGATTTCGAGAGAGTTGTTGAGCAATCCGGTGATGGAGAATTTTCATCTGGATCTTCGGGCCGGCGGATGAGGTTCGCGGTTATCCAATTTCCTGGGTCGAACTGTGACCAGGATTGCGTTCACGCGTTGCAGGTTTTGGGGCAGGAGGCGCGTCTGGTCTGGCATCAGGAGACCAAGATTGATCCGGAGGAAGGGGTGATTCTGCCCGGGGGCTTTTCCTACGGGGACTATTTACGGTGTGGGGCGATCGCCCGGTTTTCTCCGATCATGCCGGCGGTGAAAGCGGCGGCTGGACGGGGGCAGGTAGTGGTCGGGATTTGTAATGGGTTTCAAATTTTATGTGAGGCGGGGCTGTTGCCGGGGGCGTTGACCCGGAACGAAGGGCTTCATTTCCGATGTGAAAAGGCGTATTTGCGAGTGGAGACTCCAGCGTCTCGTTTTACTTCCCATTATGTCACCGGGGAGACGCTTACCATTCCGATCGCACACGGGGAGGGTTGTTATCGGGCCAGTCCTGAAATTTTGCAGGAGCTGGAGGCGCAGCAGAGGGTGCTTTTCCGTTACTGCAATGCGGAGGGGCAAGTGGTGCCGGAGGCCAATCCGAACGGATCGAGTCACAACATTGCGGGGATTTGCAACGCAGGGAGAAATGTTTTGGGAATGATGCCGCATCCCGAGCGGTGCTGTGAGGCGGAGATGGGGGGAACGGACGGACGGGGGATTCTTTTGGGGGCGGCCGGGATCGGGAGGAAGATATGAAGGCAAAAGAGTTTGCCCTAAAACTGGGCCTGACAGAGCAGGAGTACGGAACGATCGAGAAGGGGCTGGGACGTGAGCCGAACGAGAATGAGTTGGGGATGTTTTCGGTGATGTGGAGCGAGCACTGTTCGTATAAGAACACCCGCAGGGAGTTGCGGAAATTTCCGACGACGGGGCCGGCGGTGTTAGTCAAGGCGGGGGAAGAAAATGCCGGAGTGGTGGATGCGGGAGATGGATTGGCGTTGGCGTATAAGATCGAGTCGCACAATCATCCGAGTGCGGTGGAGCCGTTCCAGGGAGCGGCGACGGGAGTAGGAGGAATCTTGCGGGATATTTTCACGATGGGGGCGAGGCCTGTGGCGTTTATGGATTCGTTGCGATTTGGACGACCTGAGGCGAAGGGGGAGGCTGGAAAACGGACGAGGTCGCTGATTCACGGAGTGGTGGCAGGGATTTCGCACTATGGGAACTGTGTGGGGGTGCCCACGGTGGGTGGGGAACTGGTGTTTGATCCCGCGTATGAGGGAAATCCGCTGGTGAATGTGTTTTGTTTGGGGACGTTGCGGCACGATCAGATTCGGCGTGGGGCGGCGAAGGGAGTGGGGAATCC
>CAMDXQ010000060.1 GCA_945878585.1 Akkermansia muciniphila | reverse complement strand
GGAATCGAACCGACGAATACAGCTTTTGCAGAGCCGTGCCTTACCACTTGGCTACCCCGCCCAAAATTTTGTCCTATCTACTATTCTCCTCCTTGACCCACTCGTCAAATCACTCCGCCTCAACCTTGATTCGGCGTCACCAGAATCTTATCCAAACGGTGCCGATCCATATCCACCACCTCGTACCGATGGCCCCGATACTGAAAAACATCCCCTTCATGCGGAACCCGAGCCAAGTGATGCACAATGAATCCACCCAGCGTCTGATAATCCCCATCCAACTGATAGTGATCCGCCCCCTTCCCAATCTCCTTGGCAAAATCTTCCACCGGTAGGGTGGCATCCACCAGCCACGATCCATCCTCCCGCTTCACCACCCGCGCCCGTTGCCGATCTTCGTGCGACGGCAGATCCCCCACAATCGCCTCCAGCAGATCCAACAAACTCAATATTCCCGTGATACTCCCAAACTCATCGCTCACCAGCGCCACCCGCTGCTTCGCTTTCTGCAGCTGCTCCAACGCCCGCAACGCTGGAATCGTCTCTGGAATGATCAGTGCAGGTGTCGCCAAATCTGCAGGCTTCGCAGGCAATCCGGCTGCTGTGTTTGCCCACAGCGCCTTTACCGAAACCACACCCACCACATTTTCCCGAGTCCCCTGATACACGGGGAAATGGGAGTGCCCGCTGGCCACCAACGCGCGCCACGTCACATCCGCATCCTCCTGAGCATTGATCCATACAATCTTCACGCTCGGCGTCATCAACTCCTCCACCCTCAGCTCATCCAAACGCAAAACCCTCTCGACCATTCCCTGCTCGGTGGAGCTAAACACCCCTGCCCTCTTTCCCTGCTCCAAAAGATACCGCAACTCCTCATCGCTCACCGGAATCGTCTCTCCGCTTTCTTTCACACCAAACAACGCGGCCAAGGCATTGGTCACACCACTAAGGAGTTTTACGATCGGTCCCAAACCCTTGGCTACTGCCTGAATCGGCCGGGCCATACGCGCTGCAATCGCTTCGCTGTGGGCCAGAGCTAACCGTTTGGGTAACAACTCCCCGAAAATAATCGAAGCCACAGTGATCACCAAAACCACCAAACCTAGCGCCACCGGCTCGGCAACCCCCGCAGGAACGAACCACGACTGCAAAAGCGCCGACACCGGTTTCGCCAAAACCGCACCTCCCATCGCACCCGAAAGAATCGCAATCATGGTGATCATCACGCTGACGGTCGAAAGAAACTCGCTCGGTGCTACCGCCAAGTCATACGCTGCCTTCGCCCCCGCATCCCCCGCCTCTGCCTTCTGCCTCAACTTACCCCTCCGGCTCGAGACAACAGCCAACTCCGCCATGGCAAATAGCCCATTAGCAAGAATCAGAATACTAAGAATAAATCCTTCCATAATAGTACTTTACGTCGTTTCTTTTTGTTTTTGGCTTATGTCCTAACGAGAAAGAGTACCCGAAAAGTCGCCGGAAGGAAAGCCTCCGACCTACGCCCAAAAATGACTCACCCAAGTCCACAACCCCTTCACCGCCTTGGGGCCATGGAGAAAAAGAGCTCCAAAAAATACCCCACACGGAACGGCCGTCAAATATCCCGCGATGAGAAACGCGCCGTCATCTTCTAAAAGAGCCAATGAAATCAAAAGAATCGGCACGGCGGCCAACAAATTGCTAAAGGGAATCGGTAACGGCAACGCCAGGAGGATTGCCAAAAACGCAATCAGCAAGCCATGGATTCGGTGCAGGGTCGGATTGCGACAAAGACTGTTGAGGCGGGGATGGAGAATTTTTTCGGCCGGCGTCGCGATCCAGCGCAACCCGCGGAGCAGACTATGCGCCGTCCCGTCGGGAATATCCCGAACCATCAACCAACCCGGAAGCCACGGAGCCTGCGCAAAAGCGATGCGAAGACCGCTGAAGATCAAAATGATCCCGAACGGAGTCGAAAGGCCCGGAATCTGAATCGGAAAACAGAAAGGCAGAGCCAGCACCGCCATAATCGCCGCATGGCCTTTCCCCTCCAACGCGAATACTAACTGAGCAACCGTCAAACCTTTCTGATCCAAGGTTCTCTCCAAACGGTCCGCCACAGCCGAGATCGCCCCAACGCGTATCCCTGTTTTTGCCGAAGAGGAGGTCACAAAGAACCTGCCGAGACCCGCCCGAAGAGCTGCGTCAAATACATCCCATACCCGACTAACAATCCCACCCCAATGGCCTGCCTCTTTTTCTCGCCCGCGCGCATCATCGGCAGAATGGCCATTGTTCCGATCAGCATGATGCCCAAGTCAAACGTACTCACCCCAGGAGCAAAAACAGGCCGATAAAGTGCCGACAACCCCAAAACCCCCAGACAATTAAAAATACAACTGCCAATCACCACTCCGCCTGCCAAATCTTTTTCCTTTTTCCACAGGGCGACAGTCGTCGCAAAAATATGTGGTGCGGAGACGGCGATAGGAATCAATCCGAGGGCTGTGGCGGCATGGGAAAGTCCAATCATCTCCGCCCCAGTCACCGCCGACTTCACCAAATATCGCGATCCCGCAACTAGCAGTATCAAACCCCCGAAAAACTGGGCCAGCTCCACTCGTTTCGCTGGCCCGGGTGCCGGCAAATCTCTTTCCATCTCCATAATGACTCGCGTATCGGCCTCGACCCCTGCGGAACACCAAAGAAAAATCATGTAACCCACCAAGCAGAAAACCATCAGCGAGGCCTCGAATCTTCCGATCGCCCCGTTGCGCAGCAGATATCCGGCCAAGGCCGCCGATGCCACGAGAATTGGAACATCCGCCTGAAAAAGTTGTGGCCGAAAACGCAAAGGTCGTGCCACCGCAGAAATCCCCAAAATTAGGCCCAGATTCAAAAGCACACATCCCACCGCATTCCCCGCCACAATGTCTCCCTGCCCCTTCCCCGCCGCCCACAAACTGACAAACAGATCCGGAGCCGAGAGACCAAATGCCACCACCGTCGAGCCAATCACCAACGGCGGCACCCCGAATCGTCGCGCCAAACCACTTCCTCCGTCCACCAGCAACTTCACCCCATAAACCTGCAAAAGAATTCCCACCACCAGAACCACTCCCACTTGAAGCGGATCTCGCGTATCCAACCCAATCTGCTGGGTCAATTCACTCATCATAAAAAACATCCCACCCCCTTTCTAGCCCCTCCCTCCCCTTAGGCCAAGACCGCCCACACTGCCGCCAAAAGAAACGCCGCCCCCAGCGCCCTCACCCCCATCACTCTCGCAGGCAACCCCGCCTCCCGATTCCCCACCCAACCTCCAACCCACACCACCAACCCCACCGACCACAACCCCCGCAACGCATACACAACATTCACCCCAATCGGATCTCCCGAGATCACAATTCCCCCCAACACCCCCAAGGCCTGCACCCCGATCAGTCCCGCACCCCAACCCAACCAACCCCGTCCCTTTCCACTACCCAATCCGCCCCACGCCCAAACCGGCAACACGAAAACCGATAATAGCGCCACCCCACCCATCATCCACGGCCCAAATAAGGCCAAGCCGATATTGGGCGCGACCTTCGCCACCAGAACATCGGTCAGAGAAAAACTCGCCGCCGCCGCCAACCCCCATCCCACCGCACGCCACGCCCCCCTTTTCCCCTTCTGCCCTCCACCTCCACCCAACAAAGCCACTCCCAAGGAACACAAACCCGCACCCCACCAAAACTTTTCCGGCACCCTCCCTGGCAAAAGCCACGCACTCCCCACCGCCGTCAATACCACCTTGCTCCCCAGCACCGGCGTCGCCACCGAAACATCTCCCCCCGCCAAAGCACGAAATGTCCCCACCTGCCCAAGAAAAAAAAGGATCGAACAGGCCGTCGGCCCTAACCACATCCATAAAGGGAAATCCCCCTTCGGCCACTCCACCCAAAGAAGCAACGGAGCAAAGGCCAGCCCCATCGCCAAGTTCGAGCCCACCAAAACACGCCGGGGCAACTGCCCCAGCTCCATCGCCCTCTTCAGAAAAATCATGCCAACCGCGTAGACCACGGACGAAAAAAGAGGCAGAATCAAATATCCATGGCCCGTCATTCAAAGAAACTGCCCGAAAACCCTCCTCCTGCCAAAGAAAGGATCTGGACCGGCATCACCACCCCTTTCGATCAGCACGACCGGGCCGATGTCGCTCTCGCCCGACTCAGCGGGGAGTCCCGCTCCCGCATCCAACAGTGGATGAAGCAAGATCGGATCACCCTCGCGGGAAAACCGGTCCGCCCCCGCGATCTTCTCCCCGCCGAAGTCACCATCACCATCCGCATTCCTGCTTCCGCTCCACGCGATGTGACCGCCGAGGATCTTCCCCTCGACATCCTTCACGAGGACGATGACATCCTCGTCATCAACAAGGCTTCCGGAATGCACGTCCACCCCGGTGCAGGTCGCCCCACCGGATCCCTCGCCGCCGCCCTCCTCCACCATTGCAAAGGCCAACTCGCCCCCGGAGGCGCCCCTGATCGCCCAGGCATCGTTCACCGTCTCGATCGCGAAACCACCGGCATTCTCGTCGCCGCCAAAAACGACGCCGCACACCGCGAACTCAGCCGACAATTCCGTGACCGGGAAACGGAAAAAACCTATCTCGCTTTCGTCCTCGGCCGGCCCCGTGGAAATGCAGGCACGTGGGATGGACCGATAGGCCGCCACCCCGTGTCCCGCCAGCGGATGGCGATCCGTAGCCGGGGTCGTCCTGCAAAAACCGATTGGAAAGTCCTCGGCTCCTGGCCAGGTGCCAGCCTACTCGAACTCCGTCTGCATACTGGCCGCACTCATCAGATCCGCGTCCACGCCTCCGCCGCAGGTTGCCCCGTCGCCGGCGATGCCATCTATGGCGGCGTCAACTCCTTGACTCGCACGGCAAAAGTCCCCCGCCAACTCCTCCACGCCCACCAGTTGGCCTTCACCCATCCCCGCACCGGAGAACAACTTTTGTTTACCGCTCCCCCGCCGCCCGATTTTGCGGCATTTCAATCGTATCTCGATGAACCCTGAACTCCGCGAACAAGCATCCCGTTACGTCGAACTCCTTCGTCGGCACGGCCAGCAGGACACTTGGCTCCCATCCGGCCTCGTTCGTCGCCTTCCCTCCCCTTCTTCCCACACCCCGGAATCTTCTTCTTCGCGCCCTTCCCCACTTCCCACTCCCCGCGTCGCAGGAGCCCCACCCGCCGAACCCACAACCCGCCCGATCGCCACCCCAACGGCTCCAGCCACGGGAACAAAAACAGAGCGCCTCGCCGCCCTTCGCGCCCAAACCATCACCTGCCAAATCTGCCCCCATCTGGCCAAATCCCGCACGCAGGTCGTTTTCGGTGTTGGCGATCCGGAAGCCCGACTCATGTTCGTCGGGGAAGCTCCAGGTGCCGATGAGGACGAACAGGGTGAACCCTTCGTCGGTCTGTCCGGAAAACTTCTCTCCAAAATGCTCACCGCCATGGAACTCACCCGCGAACAGATCTACATCGCGAATGTTCTGAAATGTCGGCCCGATATGCCCGCCAAAACGAGCGGAAACCGAAAACCCACACGCCACGAAATGGAAGCATGCCTTCCCTATCTTCGCGCCCAAATCTCGATCATCGCCCCCGTAGTCATTGTCGCTCTCGGCTCCACCGCCGTGGAAGGCTTGTTCGGCCCACAAAAGACCACCATCTCCCGTCTCCGCGGAACGTGGATGGAAATCGACGGTGTCCCCGTCCGCCCCACCTTTCATCCCAGCTATCTTTTGCACAACCAGAACCTCGCCCTGAAACGCCAGGTCTGGGAGGACCTCCTCGCCGCTATGGAGCGACTCGGCCTTCCTATCTCCAAAAAGCAGCAGGGGTATTTTTTGCCTCCGCCGGCATGACCCTGTCCCTTCTCCTCACCACCGTCGCGAAGAAATCGGACGCACAGAAACTCGCCACGGCTGCCCTCCAACACCGATGCGCGGCCTGCATCCAGATCGTTTCCAGCATCGAATCCCACTACGTCTGGAAAGGGAAGAAAACAACCTCACGCGAATATCTCCTTCTTGCCAAAACCTCCCCCCGCCAACGAAAACCCCTCGAAAAACTTTGGAAGAAACTTCACCCCTACGACTGTCCTGAACTGCTCCACCTCTCCGGCCAAGCCGCTTCCAGCTACGCTCGTTGGGTACGCACCTCGACCCGCTGAATCAGGCTGTTTTTAAAAATTCCCGCACAATCGGAGCTGTCATCCCCGACCGCACCATCGGCGTGATCAGATAAATCCCGCGGAAATGTTGGGCCACCTCCCGGGCCAACTCCGCCGCTACCTCGCGACCATAATCCGCCTGCGCCTGTCCTTCGGGCAGGGACCGGATCTTCTCCCGCACCGCATCCGGAATCGAAATCCCCGGCACTTCGTGATGCAGAAACTCCGCGTTCCGCGCACTGATCACAGGCATCACTCCAACTAGGACAGGAATTCCCAAAGGATTTAATGCCTCCTTGAGCTTCCGGATCATCGTCTTCTCATACACAGGCTGGGTCATCACAAAATGCGCACCCCGCTCCATTTTCCGTTCCAGTTTTTTCACCTGGGCATCAAAGTTTTTCGAATTCGGATTGAAAGCAACCCCCACGACAAATTCCGCACCCGGCCCCACTTCCCGTCCTGCCGAATTTCGGCCCTCATTCAACTGCCGGATCAGATCTAACAGACCCAAGCTGTTCACGTCATACACTGAAGTCGCCCCGGGATGATCTCCAAATTTCGAGGGATCACCCGTCAAAGCCAACACATGCCGATGCCCTAACGCCGCCAACCCCATCAACTCGCTCTGCAACCCAATCAGATTCTTATCCCGACAAGCCAGATGGATCAGACTCGTCGTCCCCAACTTCTCCCGCAATAAAGTGGCCGCCGCAGTGTTCGCCACCCGCAAAATCGCCAGAGAATTGTCCGCCAAAGTCAGAGCCGTCGCCCCCGCCTGCACTAACTCCTCTGCCGCCTTCAAAAACGGACCCATATCCAGTCCCCGCGGACTGTCCAACTCCACCACCGCAATCCGCTCTTTTTTTAACCGATCCAGGATCGACTCCTCCCTTTTTCTTTCTCCGCTCCGATCCGAGACCTGAATCTTTTCCCGCTTCGCTTCCACCGCTTCGCGCACCGCCAAGTTCGGCTTGAGCTGATTCACCTTCGCTTTCAGGGCTCGGATGTGGGCCGGACTCACTCCAG
>CAMDXQ010000059.1 GCA_945878585.1 Akkermansia muciniphila | reverse complement strand
CCCGACGCGGTGCAGGCCTCGGCCCAGGCGGAGCCTCGACGCCCGTATATTGGTGAGGTCTTCGACGTAAATTATAGGGTGATTATGACGGGCAATCGGAGCGGCCGAGTAAAGACCACCCCTTTGTGGGATGTTCAAAACTTTACTGCAGAGGCGTGGGATCGGGGTCAACAGATCGGGCCGGGGGGAAATCAGGGACTGCAGTTTCACACCAGGGCCATGGTCCCTAAAGCGGGACTCTTCGAGCTGCCCTCGATCCGGCAAAAACTGGATATCGACACTGCGGCAGGGGGCAGATCCTTTTTCTTCACCGCTCCTGGCTCGGTTGAAGTAGAGGCAGTCGCAGCGCCCGTTCCTCTGAATGTCGAAGCACTACCCGCGAATGCGCCTGCGGGATTCAAGGGCGCTGTGGGACAGTTTGTTTTGGAATCGAAACTGGTGCCTGATCAGGTGGGAGAGGGGGAGCCGGTCACCTGGACATTAACCTTACGCGGAACAGGGAATTGGCCCATGGGCGTGGAATTGCCCGCTCGGGCAGTTCCGAAGGATATCCGCACGATTCAACCTAAATTAAGAAGAGAATTTAACGGCACGGACCTTTTTACGGGAGCGATTGTGGAGGATCTTGTGATGATCCCCACAAAGAGTGGCGAGTTCGAGCTGCCAGCGGTTAAGTTTTTATACTTCGACCCCAAGAAAAAGTCCTATGAGGCAGCCGAGGTCAAACCTCCTAAAATTGTTGTCTCGAAGCAGACGAGTGGCTTAGCCCTTCCGGCCTCTCCTGTAAGTCCAGCCACGAGCTCGTCTGCACCAACTAAAAAAGCTGGGCAAGCCCCTTTAGGTAAAGTGGCGCAACCTTTGGCATATGGGGAGCCGGGGTTGCCGAGAGAACCAATCGAGGGTTCGGGCTTGGGCCTAGCGCCTGTAAGCCAGGGATGGTGGGTAGGATTAGGAATTCTTCCGTGGGGAATCTTGCTGGCACTTTGGTGGAGATGGGCCAGACAAAGGGCACTATTCACTGACGAAGAGAGACTAAGGAAGGAGTCGCTTCAAAGCTGGAAAAGCGCGGTCGAAATGGTTCGCGAGGCAGGACAGGATATGCGCTCTTCTGAAAAGGCACTTCTTTTTTGGCAGAAGTCTGTAGCCGGCACCTTAGGAATTGAGGGAGCAACTCCTGCTTGGGGAGTGATTGCAGACGGAATTCAACCGATGGAAAAATCAGATCAAGAAACACTCGAAAAATGCTGGGTTGATTCAGAAAACGGGCTTTATGGAAGAAATCCGAGCTTGGAGGGAGAGTGGTGTGACCAAGCAGAACGGCTTGCCGGCAGAATTGATCTGCCTGCGATTAAGGTTTGGGCGCCGCTGAAACCTAAAAATCTATTTCCTTGGCTGGCAGCGGTTCTTTTCCTTTTTGTTGCCGTAGAACCAGTCAGTGCGCAGGCAATTAACAAAGAACAGGCCAAGGAAGAGAAGACAAAAAAGGAGGATCCGATTCAGCTTTATAAAACGGGAAATTTCAGTGAGGCAGAGAAAGTGTGGCGAGAGAAAGTATTGGCAAACCCGCGGGATCCCTTGGCCAGAAATAATCTGGCGCTCGCGTATTTCCAGCTTGGCGACAAGGAGCGGGCGTTGGCCTACGGGCTATCGGCTTATCTCATTTCTCCAGAAACGGCCTCTGTGGCATGGAACACCCGGATCTTTGCTCAATCTGCCGATCAGTTGGACCGCGCGGTGATGGGATTGTGGAGTGAGCGGAGCAGGGAGTGGATTACGGGACGACTTGGAGTATTCGGATGGCAGCTAGCCTTTGTTTTGGGAGTAACGATCCTTGCAGTTGGCTGTGGATTTGGTTTGGGGTCGGGTTACTTCTCTCAAAAGAGAACCCTTTTTGTTCGAGTTGGGATAGCGACCTTTGCGATCGGACTTATGCTTTTCATGGCCGCTTCAACAGCGCTTGGAATTTATGGAAAGTTAGCGGACCGAAACGCGGTGATGATTGTGGATGTGGAGCCCTTGCGATCGATCCCTACGGAGGCAGAGGCACAGGCGGAAAAGGCTTATCCGCCAGGGTCCATTGGCCGTGTAGAGAAAAGCTTTTTAGGATGGAGCAAGATTCGGCTTCCGAATCAGGATGCAGGCTGGATACGCAGCGAGCACATCGTGTCTCTGTATTAGAGAACTGCCACTAGGGTTAGGCTTTGCGGATCTGAAGTTTTCCTGGGGCGGGCTTGGGCTGATCCTCCTCGGGCATGGGAACGGACGAGGGGAGGTTCCTTTCCGGAAATAGTTGCTGCATGATGTTGGAATTCTTGGCTGTAGACGAAACCTGAACGACGAAATTGGTTGTTTGTACGGCAGGAACGCTCGCTGGCTCCCAAAGGCGGCGATAGGCGAATTTTAAGTTAAATCGACCCTCACGCGGGAAGACGACACGCAGCGTTTGTTTGCCGGGGGCACCAGGAAGAGAGGGAGAGGAGTACGACTCGTCGAGCAGGTGAGCCGTCTGAAGTGGTGGGTCGAGTACCCACCGATAGCCAGTGGAAAAATTTGCCGGAAGGACAATCGAAAGGGGTTGGGAGACTCCGATCGTGTGGTCAGCCGATGAGCGAAAAAAGCCACACCCAGAAAGGAGTAGTGGAAAGAAAAGAGAAAGGATGAGGGGGTATCGGCTAAGACTTTTCTCGGAGGGGGGCAAGATCCGCATCCTCTTTGGCGACATTTGCCCACGACTCGTCCAGGCGAATCGCGGCCTGTACATAAGAGCGGGCTTTATCGAGGTCACGCAACTGACAATGATAACAACCCAACTGAAATTTGATATGAGGATTATTTGGGAATTTGCGTTCGGCTTCCAGAAGGATGGAACGACCCTGCTGGATTGAATCCTGGTGGCGTACAGCGTCGGCCAGAGAAACCCAAACCTCAGGTTCCTCAGGACGTTGACGCCGCAACTGCTCAGCCGTTTTGCGAAGCTCTACGAACCGACCCGCAGCCCGAAGAATTCGCGTGCGCAGAAAATCCAGAGTCAGGCTGTGATCCCCCTTGCGGCGGGCTTGCGAGATGCGACGGAGAGCCTCGTCGAACATCCCTAACCCGCAATACCCTTCCAGCTCTTCCTGAAGTTTAGCGGGGTTGTCCATCTATGAAGCTGAAATTTGCAGGCTGGGGCGGAATCGCAAGCGTTGGGAGTCGCGTTGTTCGCATTACGGGTGGAGTGGGTTGGGAGTAGTTTTGAGATCATCAAAATGCTCGAGAGGGGGCTGTTCCGCGGATGAGCCCAGAGTATATTTAGAAAAATGAGCATATTAGGAATCGACATAGGAGGGACCGGGATCAAGGGAGGGGTGGTCGACTTCCCCGCAGGAACCATTCAAGGGGACCCTGTTCACTTTCCGACGCCACAACCCGCATCCCCACTTGCCCTCACCCGTGTGATAAAGAGGATGGTCGACCATTTTCAGTGGAAAGGCCCTGTCGGCGTGGGGTTTCCTGGCCCGATCCGAAAAGGGTTGGTTGAGACTGCGGTGAATCTTTCATCTCAATGGGTTGGGAAGAATCCCGAAAAGATTTTTAAAAAAGCAACGAGGCAACCTTTTGTGGTGATCAATGACGCGGACGCGGCCGGACTGGCGGAACTTCACTACGGAGCCGGGAAAAATGACAAGGGAGTTGTGGTGATGATCACATTAGGCACGGGAATCGGGAGCGCGCTGTTCTATCAAGGGGTTCTGATTCCAAACACTGAGCTGGGGCACCTTACCCTTGAGGGAAAAGATGCTGAGAAGTCTGCAAGCGCAAAGGCAAGAGAGGTGCACGAGTGGAGCTGGAAAAAGTGGTCTCGCAAAGTTCGGGAGTACCTTCAGCAGGTCGATCGCTTGATCAATCCAGATCTGATCATTGTGGGCGGAGGAGTAAGTAAAAGAGCGGAAAAGTGGCTGCCGAGAGCGGCGAAAGGGGTGAGGGCAAAAGTAGTTTCTGCCAAGCTTCACAACGAAGCGGGAATTGTGGGTGCTGCCATGGCTGCGGGGAAAAGCAGGGGTTAAAGTTGAAGTAGGCGGCCCGCAGGAGTAATTAGGGTATATGGAAAGTTTAGTTCTAATTGATCCCGCGATTTGTCACGGCAAGCCAGTCATTCGCGGAACTAGAGTTCAAGTTTCTGTGCTCGTTGGGGGTCTTGCTGGAGGGATGTCTGTCGAAGAGGTGGCAAAAGAATATGGATTGAAGGTGGAACAAGTTCGAGGTGCAGTGGCTTACGCAGGCTCTCTTTTAGAGCAAGAGGTGCACCATCCGCTACCTGCTTAGTTTCCTTCAGGCAAGGCGCCGACCCTATCACTCCAAATATTGATTCACCCCTTTGATACAACGAACTTTTTGCGTCCGAAGGGTGTCATCTAGGCGGGATTGGCTTTTTGGCACGTGGTCACGGCTGAGGATCGGGTGGTGGAGGTGATAGAGAATCGATCGGCCGTAGACAAATTTGCGGGGTCGGCCCAAATGATAGAGACGTGAGCCGATGTCGGAGTCTTCCCCCAGGCCCCAGCCCTCGTACTCCTCATCCCAGCCGTTAATTTCCAGAAGATCTTTTTTCCACATAGCCATGTTACAGCCGATGATTCCTCGTTGGGCCGTATCACGTTTGATAATGGGGAAAGGGAGCCGAAATGCTTTGGCGGCGCCGGTGAGTTGACCCGCGAGGAAGAGACGAAAACCTGGAACGGATTCGCCTACCTGGAGTGAGGCAGAGGCCGCGGCATTAAGATAAGAGCGACGGCCTTGAACCCAGAAGCCCTGCTCGGCTAGGGAGGCATGATCTTCGATAAATCTGGGATGTGGGATGCAGTCCGCATCGGTGAAGACAAGGTAGGCGCCTTTTGCAGCAGCCAAGGATTGGTTGAGGATGGCATTCTTTCGGAACCCCCTGTCTTCGTGCCAGAGGTGATGGACTGGACAGGGTAAGGATGGGGCGAGGCGAACGATCAGATCGC
This sequence comes from Akkermansia muciniphila, assembly GCA_945878585.1. Taxonomy (GTDB): domain Bacteria; phylum Verrucomicrobiota; class Verrucomicrobiia; order Methylacidiphilales; family Verrucolacustridaceae; genus Verrucolacustris. Next base: position 2,299 of record CAMDXQ010000059.1, on the reverse strand, counting down.
GAGTGGGGGAGGCGGAGCCATCATCGGCGATGAGAATCTCCATAGGTGCACTCGTTTGGTTGCGAAAACCAGCGAGGCATAGTTCTAGGGGGCGGACATGATTGTAGGTACTGATGACGAGGGAAATTTGATTTGAGGAGATCATTGGGAAAGTTCTTGAACCTTGGATTCGAGAACTTTGAGGTGGGCTTCGGGGTCGAGGGGTTTTCCTGTGGCGCGCTGGACGAGTTCGGCGGCGGGATAGCGACGGCCGTGGGAGTGAACCTTTTCTCTCAACCAGCGAAGGAGGGGTTGGTAGTCGCGATTTTCCACAGAGGTGGGGAGGGTAGGAATATCCCGATTCGCGGCCTGCCAAAGTTGGGAGGAGGTCAAATTACCCAAAGTGTATGTAGGGAAGTAACCAAAGCCGCCAAGGGACCAGTGGATGTCTTGGAGGCAACCGCGTGCATCGTCGGGAACTTTTAGGCCGAGAAGTTTTTCGAAGAGCTCGTTCCAAGCGGCGGGCAGGTCATGAACAGAGAGGTCGCCTTTGAGAAGTTGGGTTTCCAGTTCGAAGCGAAGAAGAATATGGAGATCGTAAGTTACCTCATCAGCTTCGACACGGATGAAGGAGCGTTCCACGGCATTCGAGGCGCGCCAGCAATCCTCGTGCTTATGGCCTGTTAGATCGGTAAAGGCTCGGGTGAAGTCAGGCCACCAGGATTTCCAGAAGGATCGTGAGCGCCCGATTCGGTTTTCCCAAAGGCGGGATTGGGATTCGTGAATGCCGAGGGAGGCGGCTTGGCCGAGTGGCGTGCCTAGTTGGGATTCAGGGAGACCTTGGTCGTAGAGACCGTGGCCAGCTTCGTGGAGGACACCGTAGAGGGAGACCATGAAGTCGTTTTCGTCGTAGCGGGTGGTCATGCGGGTATCGCCCGGGCCGAGGCCTGAGCAGAAGGGGTGGGTACTGGAGTCGAGGCGACCTGCGTTAATGTCGAACCCGATTTTTGGAAGAAGCAGTTGGAGGAATTTCTCCTGATCGGCACGGGGGTAGTGGCCTCGGAGAGTTTTACGAGAGGGGGGTTGAGGCAGGGCGAAAGCTTTTTCGGCTATGGCAACAAGGCGAGGGCGAAGTTTGGCAAAGAGAGCAGTGACATCGCGAGTCAACCAACCCGGTTCGTAGCCTTCGAGGAGGGCATCGTAGGGTTGGTCGGCGTAGCCCCAGAGGTCAGCCATTTGTCGGGAGAGGGAGAGAAGTTTTTCGAGGTGAGGGGCAAAGGTGGGGAAGTGAGAGTTTTTGCGGGCTTCGACCCACGCGGTGCGAGAGAGGCCGATGGCGAGCTCGTTTTCTTCGACAAGTTCGGCGGGGATACGAGTGGCGCGATGGTAGTCGTGTCGCCAACGGGCGATAGCGGCAGCTTCGGGTGAGTGCGGCGGGAGGGAAGTGCTTTCGCACTCATCGAGCCAACGGGCAATGTCGGTGTGGGTCGCGAGGCGGTGGGAGATGCCCGCGAGAAGGGAGGACTGTTCGGCACGAAAGGAGTGGCCTTTCGGGGGGAGGAGGGTTTCCTGATCCCAGCTGAGGAGGCCTGTGGTGGCGCCGAGAAGGGCGAGGTCTTTACCTCGGGCACGTAGTTTTTCGTAGGCTTCGGGGAGAGGGGACATGGGGTTATGATGAAACAAGAAAAGGTTCTATGGAATGTTTTCTTAGCGGGGAGGGTAGAGTTCTTTTCAAACAGGATCGTGCCTGCACGATCCCCATTTTTTAAAACAGGAAGCTCAGAATCTAGCGGAGGCCGAGTTTGGCGAGCAATTCATCAAGCGATAGGTGATGGTGTTCCATAATTTCACCAAGAATGGTACGCAGGGTTCCAACGCGAATGGGATCTGAGGAATGGTGAGGTGATGTTGGCCGCCCACGGGGGTCGTTACGCGACGATGTGATCCAACCTGCCTGGTGAACTCATAGCCCAATGTACGACGGAGGGATTTTTCTAGTTCAGCTGAGGAAAGGTCTCGCGGCAACTTCATGCCGTTGCGAGCACTTCATCCACGACACGATGGAGGCGAATCACTGCTGGGGCCTTGCCTTCATCAAAGTGGCAGAGGACAGCCTCGCGTACATTCGAACGCAATGAAGACCAAGTATCAGCTTCAGTAACGATAGAGTGTCCCAGGGCTCGGGCAATAAAGCCCCCATCTGTTTCGTCCTGAGTTACTTCAAAGATTACTTCACTCACATGAGTAGCTTATGCCAACACGAGCAAAAGGGAAAGGGCTCTTTCATGTTACAAGACCGATTCAGTGATCATGAAGGGGG